>CATISI010000035.1 GCA_949538025.1 Candidatus Poseidoniaceae archaeon | reverse complement strand
TCAAGCGCAGAACGTTCTTGCGAGTGGAATCGATCCTTCTCGCATGGGTTCTGCACACCCAAATCTCGTTCCTTATCGGGCCTTTGAGGCCAAGGATGGTTGGTTTGTTGTTGCCGTAGGATCCGATACACAATGGTCCAAATTCTGTGCTGTTTCGAAGATTTCTGATATGGAAGAATGGCGCACAAACGAAGGACGAATCGAAAACCGAGAAGATATCGAATCGCTGATTCAAACTTGGGTAGGACGGTATACTCGAGCCGAATTGGAACACCTATTGCAAGGCATTCCTTGTGCACCAATCAACACCGTTTCAGAAGCACTTGCCGACGCTCAGAGCATTGCCCGAGGCGCTCTACTCGAAGAGAATGATGTTACAACCCTTGCAAGCCCTTTGAGATTCATGCAATCTCAATGAGATTCACCAATCTGGCCGCTTCGACGACATCCCCGTCTTCCCACCAGTCAACTGCGATAAAGGTCGGCCGTTTTCCATGATCTTGTATGCATTCTTCCGCTCGCTCAACCATGAAGTCAACATCGTTGGCTTCTGTTGATCGTGTTGGGTCAGATAGGCCAGCTTGATTCTTCAACCAGTTGTTCATGTGATAGACGGGTTGTGCTGCATCGCCTCGGAGAGGATTGCAGTCCATTGAAGAAGTGCTCTCATCAGCATAATTTGTGGTCCAGCCAAACGTCAAAAAATCGTGAAAGTAAGGATGTGAAGCGTCGCCTGATTGTTCCCAAAATACGACCAATCGCTTGTCCATATTGATGAGTTCGATCAGGGTTGGCCATTCGCTGTTCAACTCATGGAGGTACATCATATCCGATAATCCAACGTCATCAAGCAAGGCTTTCAGATGATCGGCTTCAACATGATTTTCAATAAGCAGCGTCACAACATCTCGTTCTTCGGATTGCATCTCAGATTCGAGTTTGCCCAACCAAGCCCATGGGTCGACGTTTCCATAGGTGCACGGACTAAATCCACGGCTTGAATCTCCGTGGCAGAATCGGACATTCGCTGCACTTTGGTCAACATCGTTGAGATAATGCGTGTCGAGCATAAAAGCACGCATTCCAGCATTCCATTGTGCTTGGAATCCGGTACGGTGGTTACTTGCTGGATAGAAGATGTTGTCCTCATGCGTTGAAAATGCATTGTGTGTTTCTGGGAACGTCACCTCATCGTACGGCCTATGACAAAGAATCACCATTCCATTACAGGGAATTGTTTCCATGAATTCGCAACTTCCATCATCGTCCGTTGCAGCCTCATCGTAATTCATGGCATCAGGGTCTGTACATCCAAAAATTGGTTCCGGATAAATGCAAGAGCCATCATCTTCCTCTGCGCTCTGGTTATAGTTTTCTGCGGTTTCATCTGTACATCCTTTAACAAGATCAACAACAATTTGGTCTTCAGCCACGGGATTATCTTCGAGATATGTGCATCCTGGGATGAGAAACAACCCAGCCACAATGAGTGCAACTAGGCTTCGCATGGTGTGAACAAATCACAATACGACTTGAAAACTCCGATTCATGCACATTCTTTGCACCATGTATCGACAGAATAGGGAATGGCTAATGTAGCAAAGACGAGTCATTCGCATCATGGAACCCTCGGACGTGGATGCGCCTCTGAGTGTTCTTCTCGTGCACGTTTGGTACTGGCCTCACATTGGGGGTGGGAATCAACATGTCGAGCACATTGCCCGTCAACTGGTTACACGAGGACACAAAGCCACCGTTTGGTGTGCTGATATTCCAGAACATAATGAAAAACAGTTCGTTCGAGACGGTGTGGAAGTGATTCGATTACCACCCAAGCGCGTCCTTGGAGGCATCGACCCCGTCGTATCGATCAAGAATCTTGACATGGATTTCGATGTTGTTCATCTTCACGACACACTGCCTGTGTTGATTCGACGTTCGATAAAGCGCGCTCGGAAAAAAAAGATTCCAGTTGTGACAACGTTCCACAATGATTACATCAAAACCAGTCTTTTCGGGAAAATCCTGAAACGTATGCGTTGGGTCCTTCAAGGTCGAAGAACGCTTCAAGCATCCAATGCTCGTATCGCACTCACTCCATATTATGCGAATCATCTGAAGAACAAGGGTGTGAGCAAAGCAATCGATGTTCTTCCTAATGGATTCGAACCTGTTACTGAAGATGCAATCCGCCCCAATTCACTCCCCGCTAGTTCTGAGGATCTCCCTCTACTCGTCTTCGTTGGACGACTCAGTGCACAGAAAGGACTCGATGTGCTGATGGACGCATGGGACTTGCTTTGTCAGCAAGGTGAACCGAAAGCTCGCCTCGCCATCGCTGGAAGCGGGGAGTTGAATGAATGGTTGGAACAACGAATCACTTCCTCGGCCTATCCTGATTCGGTTACAAAGTTGGGACGTGTCGAAGATGCTGAAAAGCGATGGTTGTTTGAACAAGCCAAAGGCGTTTTGATTCCTTCTCGATTTGAAGGATTACCAACGGTCTTGTTGGAAGCGATGCATGCTGGTGCGCCTACAGTGATGGCTGATGTCAACGACTTGGGACGTTTGGTGACCAAACCAAATGCAGGATTATCTGTCACTCCAGGAGATTCACAGGACCTTCTCAAAGCCATCAATACCTTACTAGAAGCCGATGGTGCACAAATCAAAACGTGGTCCGAAAATGGGCATGAAGCCTCCAAACCATATCTCTGGTCAAACGTGGTTGACGATTTACTCGAAGTTTACAAGCGGGTGATAACATGAGTAAGCCTCGACTCGTAATTCTGCATCGAAACATGGGGTTGCTCGGGGGGGCGCAACGCGACCTTATCGTTGCATTACCAGAACACGCAAAACGATGGTCGATCACGGTAGCAACTCTGAACGCCCCTCAGCTTCTACTCGACCGGTGTGAACAGCTCGGAATTGAGGTCATTACCCCTGATGTTCCATGGCAGTTACCAACAGGCCCTATTGCAGAAGTAACGGTTCGCGCTGGACGGTCTGCACGCAAGACCTGGCGGAAATTGCGAAGCAAACTCCAACCTACTCTCGATGCTGCTGATGCATGTTGCATCACGCTCGGCACTGGAGGGGCAGAGGTTCTCGAAATCATTCCAGAGGGGCTCCCTCTGTACATCTTCATTCATGAACGGGACAAAGGCATCTACGATGATGTGCTCCAACGAGACATGGATGGTAAGTTACGATACCCTTTGTTTGTGAAAAACCTCGCACTCACCTATCGACGTCGCTGGGATCAACGCTGGCACAAACGGTTTTGGAACCGTCCAAAAACTGTTATTTCAACCAACACACCAACCAGTTCACGACTGCTTGCATCCTCTCATAAATGGCCGGTGAGCAAGGACTGGATTGCGGGAAATGTCAAATTCCGAGATGAGCAGCAGCGGCCTGCAGAGATCGGTGTTCTTTGGCCTGCTATCGACCCCACAGCATGGCCTGCAGAAGAAACCGATGAGGAACGTCAAACTTGGGAAACGTTCAGGCACAAGCCTGCCGGCCAATATTTGCTCACCATCGGTCGCGCTTGCTTCATGAAAGGAAGTAAGGAAGCAGTCCAGATTGCCGCTTCTGCATCGCTTCCGCTTGTGCATGTTGGCGGGGGTGAAACCGAAGAGATGCAACGGCAAGCAGAGAAATTTGGGGCTGAATTGCATGTCTCACCACGCATTAATGAAACGGAAATCGTTGCCCTTATGCGAAATGCTCACGCTTTGATTGCAACAGCCCGAACCGAGGGATTTGGCCTCACACCTATGGAAGCAATCATGGTCGGTACACCCGCTTTGGTCGTCAGCGATTGTGGATTCACGCATACCATCACAGACGGATGGAACGGCCGACGGCTCCCTTGGCCCGATACGAAAGAAGGACTCGAACAGTGGGTCGAAGCAATTGACCAGGCGAGCGATGAAGCCAATAGAACAGCGTGGTCAAAAGCAGGACGTGGGCGAATCCTTGAACGGTTTACAGCCGATCACCAAGCTGAAGGTCTTGCTCGCGGCCTTGCGGCTATGGGCGTTGATGTTGAAACGACCGATTTGGAAATGCTTCCGGGTCTTGACCCAGCCTAATCTCAGAATGAGAACAACGAAGTCTGTCCACCCTCGCGAATCAGGTTGGCTTTCCGCAACTTCGCCAGCGCTTCATCGATGCGTCGCTGACTAAATTCTCGCTCTTTCTGGAGGAATTGAATCAATCCCTTTACATCGACTTGACCAGGATTCAACGCTTCCTCGGCAACAGCATTGCAAGGGTGATTCAAGAAGATCTCACGAATCTCATCTAAGCGTTTTGGAACCTCTTTCCCTTTCTCTTCACAAATGGCTTCAATCGTTCCAAGAGATTTAATCAGTTTGATTCCAGTTTTTGGGCCAATGCCTTTCAATCCTGGGTGGAAATCAGTTCCTATCATAATGGCCAAATCGACCAACTGCTCACGTGTAAGGTCGTGTTCTGCCAACATTTCAGAGAGAATAATCTTCTGGGCTCGAACCGTTCGACCGTGTCGTTTGCTACCATCGCTCATCAGGTTGCGAACAAGAATTGGACTGCCGTACAAGAGGGCGTCCCAATCTTGCGTTGCTACAACATCGAGTTGCCCTTTAACTGCCATAACGGCAGCTTGGCCTTCACCCTCTGCAGCAGCATCCACCCAGCGAACACCAAGAAGATCAAGCATTTGTTTCGTATCTTCAACCATTTCTGGACTGTAGTGAACGATACGCTGTGCCATTTTTTGAGCTGTTTGATAATCGCCATCTTCGAGTGCCTGCTTGTGAGCCGCTTCTGCTTCAAGACGACGTTCTCGTCGTGCTGCAAGTTCATCCGCCTTCAATTCTGGAGCCTGTCCGTCGAAGATGAACACAGGCTGAATGCCAAGCGAAAGCATGGTCGTGGTTCGTGTCAACATACCCATCAGGTGTGCCACGACACGTCCTTTCGAATCACGAAGAGGTCCACCGTCGCCCGTAGGAGAACGATCACGAATCGTTGTAAGGAACTGGAACGCTGTCAGAAATGCATCAATTCCGACGCGTTTGCCTTTGAGGTCTGCAAGATTGATGTCTTCCGCATTGGCGAGGTCACGAAGATTACAGCCCATATCCAACGGTTAAGGACGAGAGTATGTCATGGTTCGCATGCGGTGCCGTGAAGAACAAGCACCGACAGGGAAGCATATGGGCGAGTGCATTGTTTCCCTGCGTGGATGGCACCCTGCACTCGCACAGGCAGAACTTTTTGCTCTGTTTCCGCAAGGAGAAGTAAAGCCACTTTCATCACCTCGACTTGCTGAACTCAAATGTTCCAAAGAAGCCTATGAGCTCCAGATCTCTGCTGGCATTGAAGCCGTCTTTGTGAATGGTATCAACATCGAATGGATGGATGAAGAACAAGTGTTGCATTGTATCGCAGAATATCTCGAACAGTTTCCACACAATGAAGCATCTTGTGCAGTTCATGCGTGGAAGCACGGTAAGGGGATCAAGGGATGTTCTCGCACCGTCATCGCTGGAAAGGTTGGCGGGATTCTAAGCCGCGCAGGGGCTTCAATCAATCTCAAGAACCCTGATTCAACATTCGGCCTCTTACTCGATGGTCATTCGCAAACAGTGACCTTCGGGTGGCTCTTGAATCATGGCCCGAAGGGCGACTCAAGCATTGAACGTCGGGCAAGCCAACGACCGTTCTTCAAGCCAGTGAGTTTGGAGCCACGTCTTGCTCGACT
>CATISI010000034.1 GCA_949538025.1 Candidatus Poseidoniaceae archaeon | reverse complement strand
TGCCAAGGTACAAAGAATCGGAGGATTGCGACTAAGCTGAGGAACAGAAGTGCGGAGATGACCAGCCCGTACGTTAGCGATAATTCGATTGATTCTGAGACTTGAGCAGCCCATTGACTTCCTGTGGAATTTCGAACCACTTCAAGCAGAACACTGTGGAATCCGAGAGCAATCATCGTGACGAGGCCTGTAATTGTTAGGAATCCAGCAGTATGTCGCAGATGACCATTGAGGACGTTGTCCATTTGTCGAACATATTCTGGGTCTCGCTTGCACGACTCTGGCAATCGGTATGCATACTCAAGGTAACGTATGACACCGAACCCTGATTCTTGGAAGACCATGATGAGAACGGCGATCATTATCAGTGAGAATTGTTCTGGTGTGACCAAATCAAATCCAAGGAATCCGACCGTTGGATCGCTCACTTGGGACTCGAGCGAGATAAGATTCGATCCCCAGTCGCCGAGTTGTGATTTGATGAGAGGGAATGTCAAGATGGCGTGGATAGCCAAGAAGAGAAGCGTGAACCCAATCGCCCAGCCGATGGAACGACGTGATAGACCCCAGATGCCTCGTGTACCCATGATCACCGGTAAGAGGTAGATGAAGAGAATGACAAGAGATAGAATCATCAATAGAGGCCATTCAAGCGTTTTCAACTCGCTCTCAGTTGGAGGACGAAGATCCCAAGAGAAGAGCATGGAAGGAATCCAAGTCAAGACGAGTCGTCCGACGAGGAGAACCATGAGCGTAATGATGAATCCAAGTTTAATCCGTTGCTGAACACGAGGTGATTGGAACGCCAAGAGCGCCATGGAGCCACCAAGACCCAATCCCAGAACGATTGGAACGTAAAATCGTGCAAGTCCAGTTCGACCTGAACCAATGAGCCAATCACCAATTGGCACTTCACCGACGAGTTGTTCAAGCGAGGCGAAAAGCATGGTATGATCGATGCTGTTAACAACGTATGTTGAAACAACCTCGAGATACATCCAAACAAGGGCTATGGTCGAAACAATCTGCAGTGTAATGATTTGCCACTGCTTCCTCAACGCCTTCAGATGAAGCGTTCGAGCACGCCCTCCCATGAGAGAAACATCGCTCTGTGGGTCAACTTCACCTGCCATCTAATACCCCCTCACCTGCATGATTGCCTGCGACAAGTCCATGTCAGGCATCCAGTCAATGACCTGCGCTCCAGAACCTGCCAAAGTGGTCAGTCGGTTCTGTCGCTCAAGTTTGAGGACTTCGTAAGACATTCGAGGTATACGGGAGACGAGTCGCTCGAAGTCGATGCTCGATGGTGAGAGCACGGTCACTTCGTGACCACGTCCAACGAGGTCACGAACGGCTGCTGGAACGGTACCATCACCTTCACATGATGAAATGACGAAAACAGGGCTACCTCGGCTAAATCGACCACTGAGTGAGTTGGTAACTGCTTGGAGTGGCATGCTTCCTTCAGGCTTGACACCGGCAAGGGAACTGAGGATCTTGAAGTACTGCTTGTCTCCTGTATCTGGTGGAAGATATGCCAATCCATCTCCGTAGATTCCAAGTGCAACGCTGTCTCTACGCTTCAAGAAGAAGGCTGCAAGACTCGCAGCACTGACCGTGCCCATCTCCAGTGGATTCTTCAGAACCGTTCCGATTCGGGCCACATCTCTCGAATCGAGAAGGATGTACAAGTCGGTAACAGCATCACGACATTTCTCATTGACCATCAAATCGCCTGTGCGAGCAAATGCCTTCCAGTTGATGTTCTTGAATGGATCGCCCGGTACATATTCTCGAAGAGAGTAGAACTCGGACCCTTGACCAGGAGTTCGGAGTGTGGTAGCACCTGTGTACATTTTCGGTGTACGAGAACGTAGGAAGGCTTCCTCAACCTCTTTGATTTGTGGGAAGATTACGATGTCGGAATGGTGGTCAACGTACATGTCTTCTACACCCAGGTTGAACGTGTTTCGCACGCGCAAGGAGACGGGCCCAATCGAGTAATGCCCGCGCAAAGGACAGCGGAGGACGTAGCGAATTCGAGCGCTTTCTCCCGGACGTAGATTGAGGCGCATTTGGTTCAAACCACTTCGAAGCTTCATCTCGTGTGGGATGTTATCGTAAACGTCCAACAGTTGTGTCCTTCGATTCGAACGATTGGTGACGAGAAGTTCGACGTACAGGTCGTCTCCCTTGTACAAGTTGTCCGCTGATAGTGTGCGTTGCACTTCGATGTCCCCATGGCCAGAAACCCATGAATTTACAACGATGAAAGTGATAAGAGTCAAACCAAGAATCATCATTTGGTTGTTGGTAATCATCATTCCAATGAGAATAAGGGCAATTCCGCCTGTGAAGGTGAAGGATGCTTTACGTGTCCACATAATGCTCACCTTCGCCCCCATGCTTTGATACGTTTGACCAAGGCGACCGATTGTTCGAGGGAATATTTGCCGGGCTCAATGGCGAACTTTGCCAACACTGGATCTTGAATAAGGCTGACCAATTCCTTCGCCGACATCGCGTGAAATTCTTCAACCGTCAAGCCGTTTTGATTGCGAACTTTCGACAAGAACACCTGCCGAATCTTCTCGGTTTTGGCATAGTAAGTATAACGATTGGCATCGCCAAATCCGTAGTAAATGATGCTAAACACGTGACGCCATGGTTCAGGGTCTCGCTTCTTGAGAAGAACCGCCTCAAACGTAATGAAAAGAACGACGAAGAGCGCTAGCATGGCCAAACCTTCTCCTGTAAAGTAGACGAGAAGGAAGTAGACGGTGTTGTACGAATCTGCAAGGATTGCGTTTTGTGGGTGGCGGCTTTCATCAAAAATCACCATAGCGTTCTCAGCAGGTTGACCCTCCTCTCCTTCCAGTGTACTCATGAGCGATTCGGCGATAACATCGAGTGCCCACTTCCGATTGTCGTTGGCAGGAATGAACTTGTCCGTTTTTCCATATTCGCCAGCGTTAAAACCTTGGTAATCGTAAATTGCGTTGATTAAAGCACTTCCATCGGCTACGAAGAACACACGTCCGCCTTCTTCAGGGTCACAATTTGATGAGGCACATGCTTCGATGGAGAGATTGAATTGTCCCCACAAATCGGGGGTTTCACTGGTTTGCTCATTGCTGACCCAAAGCTCACCATCCCCATTGACGTCCACGGTAGCTTGGTTGCTGGTGATGGCTCGGACGTTGACGTCCTTGAGAGCGCCACGCACGCCTGGTACGATTTCGAGGCCAGTAACGTTGTTGAGGAGCATTGTATATGTCGCATTGTATTCAATCCGCCCTAGATCACCTGCACTCTTCACCCAATGGTGCGAACAGACGCCTGCTTCGCTGCGCGTCATCGATTGACCGTCTAGTTGCGCGCATGGATGCTCACCTAGGTCGGAAGACCAACGCTCATGTTCCTCAATAGTTGCAGGGTCGAGTTCTGTCCCATTCATTCCACATGGGCTTGCTTGGACACACATCCAGATGTAGTTGTAATCCAATTCAGAAACGTAGTTTGTATCGTACAATTGGTAACCAGAGTAACGAACACCATATGCTTCACCGATGCTTCCAGCATAGCCAAAGTCTTCCAAAACGATGACTGTCCCGCCGTTTTCGACGAATTCGACGATCGCATCGACTTCAGAGGGAGAGTAACCATCCTCGGTTGCGATGGTGATGAACCCATCCTCATCAAACTGCGGGAAAGAGAGTGTGTCCCGTTCAACACCAGCAATGACAAACGTTGTGTTTCGTGGATCTTCAATATCGGCAAGAAGAAGAGGACTGCTAACCAGAGATTTGGTTTCAACACCCATGGCCTTGATGTCCTCACGGAACGCAGACATGTCGTCCCAACCGTCATCGTAAGCAGAGAGTTGGTCGGTTTGGCTGATGTTAATGAAGTTCTGGAGGATGGTGAGGAGGAGAATACCGAGAACAGCCCAAAATGCAAACTGGAGTCCAATTCGCTTGAGATTTCTGCTCCGCCCAGCCGTCATTTCATCACCTCCCTAGTACACCGTTCATACACATACGGTTTCACATCGGTTTAGAAGGTTGTCCAACTTTGTTGCAAAAATGCTCATCAGATTTTGAGCATAATGACATGACCAAATGAGGACACTTCCGTGCTAGGAATGGCGACGGACCCGTCTTTCAAGGGAAATGGGAGGCGGCTTGCATCGATGTGTTCTGCACAGCGGATCAAAAGTTCAGAAATCTCTCCATTGGCAATATCGATGACCAAATCAGCGAGTTTCCCGAGCTCTTTTCCTTTCTTATCCTGGACGATACGTCCAAGCATTTCCTGTCCAAAACTGGAGGTCATAGGTCTCGCCTTGACGAATCGTCGGTGCAGAAAGGACTTGACCGTTTCCGTGCTCACATCGTTTCCATGCCAAATCCGTAATCACGTGTTCGCTTGATGTTCGAGAGCCCCGATGTCAATCGAGTTTCCATCTTCTGGTAGTACTCCAGCATCTCTGGCGTCACAGTTGGACGAACACGCGTGATGGCTTCGTCGAAGTGCTTCTTAGCGACCTTCTTCTTGTTTTCTCGCATGGCGATGAGGGCGGCTTCTCGGCATACTGCTTCGATGTCAGCACCGGTGAATCCATCCATGTTGGAAAGGAGATCCTTCAGCGAGAACTTGGAGAGAGGCATGCCGGTTGAATGGATATCAAAAATCGCTTCTCGTGCAGCAGCATCTGGCGGAGGTACGTGCAGGACACGCTCAAACCGTCCGCTGCGCAACAAAGCTGGATCAATCATTTCGGGACGGTTGGTTGCGGCAACAACAATAACGCCGTCGAGGGATTCGACACCATCCATGCTCGCAAGAAGTTGGTTGACAACGCGGTTGCCAACGTCGCTGCCTTCGCCATTGGATGCGTTGCGCATGCTTGCGATGGACTCAAACTCATCAAGGAAAATGATAGATGGGGAGGATTGCTTAGCCTTCTTGAAAATCTCACGAATACCACGCTCCGATTCACCGACCCACTTGGAAATCATTTCAGGACCCTTGATGGAGATGAAGTTGGCTTGCGCTTCGTTGGCGATGGCCT
Source organism: Candidatus Poseidoniaceae archaeon (assembly GCA_949538025.1). Classification (GTDB taxonomy): domain Archaea; phylum Thermoplasmatota; class Poseidoniia; order Poseidoniales; family Poseidoniaceae; genus MGIIa-L2. The sequence continues at coordinate 1,755 of CATISI010000034.1, read as the reverse complement.
TTGCAAGAAGCGTCTTTCCAGTACCAGGTGCCCCGAACAAAACGATCCCACGAGGTGGTTTGATGTTAAAGTGTTCAAAAATCTCAGGCTTGGTGAGCGGCCACTCAACCGATTCCTTGAGTCGGTCTTTGACTTCGTCAAGTCCACCAACTTCGTCCCAAGCAATTTCCGGAACTTCGACATAGATTTCCCGCAAAGCAGATGGCTCAATATCCTTGATAGCGTCACGGAAATCGGTCATCCTGACTTCCATCTTCTCAAGAACTTCGGGAGGAATCGTCTCTTCATCGAGGTCGATTTCGGGCAGATAGCGTCGCAGTGCCTTCATGGCAGCTTCACGAACGAGTGCGGCAAGGTCTGCTCCAACAAATCCGTACGTGTTGTCAAGCACCCAATTTATTTCAAAATCGTCCGCAATGGGCATCTGACGTGTGTGCACTTCCATGATCTCCTTTCGTCCATCTCGGTCTGGGACACCGATCTCGATTTCTCGGTCGAAACGTCCACCACGCCGCAATGCCGGGTCGAGTGCATCTCGACGATTGGTTGCACCAATAACAACGACGTTGTCCCTCCCTTGCATTCCATCCAACAGTGTCAACATTTGTGCAACGACACGTCGCTCGACTTCGCCACTGACGTCTTCACGCTTTGGACAAATCGAGTCAATTTCATCGATGAAAATGATGGCAGGTGCCTTTTCGCTGGCTTCATCGAAGATTTCGCGAAGTTGTTTTTCAGACTCTCCGTAATACTTGGAAATGATTTCAGGACCGTTGATGGCTTTGAAGTGAGCGTTCACTTCGGTTGCAACCGCCTTAGCAATCATTGTTTTTCCTGTACCAGGTGGCCCGTGAAGGAGGACACCTTTCGGTGGATCAATACCAAGGCGTCGAAACAACTCTGGATGCTTGAGTGGCAACTCGATCATTTCACGAACCTTTTGCAGTTGCTGACCGATCCCACCAACATCCTCGTATGTGATACCTTCCGATTGGCCGACGTCTTCGTCGTCAATTGCTTCGTCCTTGATAATGATGTCCGTATCGCTGGTGACCTTGACAATCCCCTTAGGCGTTGTTTGAACCACAGCGAACGGCAATGCTTCTGCGAACAGGGTCATCCCAGGGATGAAGATCCGGTCACCGGCCATGACGGGGCGCTTGGAGAGACCCCGGCGAGCAAAGCCTTCGATGCCTGGGCCAAACTTGACCTTCTGCTTGTTGGCCATTACTGGAGAGAGGGTCAGTTTGGTGCACTCCTTTGCCTCAGCCTTTGCAATCGTGACCCGGTCGCCAAGACTCACACCTGCATTCTTTCGAATGATACCATCAATTCGGACAATGTCCATTTTGGAATCTTCAGGACGGCTTCGCCAGTAAATGGCTGCTGTTGAGCGCTTCTCACCTTTGATTTCGACAATATCACCCGGCTTGAGGTCTAGACCGTGTTCACCGGAGATTCGGGCTCGACCGTGGCCTACGTCGGATGGGATGGCTTTTGCTACACGTAAGGATACCTCGTTCTCTTCGCCGGACATAACTCTTCCAAGTCCCGAGAGTACTAAAACCATGAGTTACGAAAATCCCGATGAATTTTCATGCGATTCAATCGTAGCCTTCATGGAGGGAATCGAACTCGATTGTATCATGGTCCACGTACTTGAAGCAGGTTTAACGTTCCTCGAAGCAAACAACCCAAAGAATCGCCCGAGCGCCAAAGGGTTCAACATCATCAACGGTCAATTGGCCGATT
>CATISI010000033.1 GCA_949538025.1 Candidatus Poseidoniaceae archaeon | reverse complement strand
GGAACCATGAGGTCTTGGCTTACTGCCTTCGTGATACGCAACGAGCGTCGGCCAAGGATTCCGGCAAATTGATATTCACTCAAATTGTCAGGGAGTGGAGCAATAGCAGAGAAGATGAGCTCCGGAGGTCCACCGATACAGATGGCAACAGGCATCCTCTCACCGCTCGCAGCGGCATGATCTGCAGCATGCTTGTGGATTTGCCAATGCAAACCGATGTTCTTCTCGTCGAAGACTTGGGCACGGTACATGCCAAGATTGTGATCACCAGTCTTCGGGTCTTTGGTGACAACCAAAGGCAAGGTCACGAAATGACCCCCGTCCATTGGCCAGGTCTTTGGAATCGGGAGTTTGGTCAAATCTGGATTTTTCATGCGAACCTGTTGACAAGGAGCTGCAATCCGCTTCTTTCTTGGCGGCATAGCAAAAGCATCACGAGCAAGGGGAAGCGCCTTCCATGGCATTTTGACGAAGGTGCCAATGTCCGGTTTCATCATCGCTGTCATGCGATCGCCAACTTCCGTTTCGTGCGATGCGCCGAGTGCATCTAGTGTTCGCTGGTGGCTACCAAACAGATTCATGACCAGCGGCATGGGCGAAATTGAACCATCAGCAAGACGAGGTTGTTCGAAGACCACAGCAGGACCATCGTTCTTAACGAGGAGGTCTGCGATTGCCCCTGCCTCATACGCAACATCAACTGGACGGTTGATGCGCAGCACCTCACCTCTCTTTTCGAGATGCTTTAGAAATCGCCGCAGACGTACCCAAGCCACGACCTTCCGAGTAGCCGTTTACCTTTGAATCGTCGCATTTGAGCATGAGACAATTCATTCCTCGAACCATTCAGGATAAGGACACTCAGAATAGAGCGACCAGCCGACCATGGAACATCCGATGTAATCAGGACCAAAGTAGATCATATCCCAACGTCCGGAGATGGTGAAGGTTGGGTGAGCGATGCTACTGAGTATGATGCGTGCCCCCCATTCATCGGTTTCGATCTTGACTGTGGTTTCGAAGAGAAGATACTTCTCGTGAAACCACATTTTTGAGCCTTGGAAGGCATCGAGGAGTGGTTGTTCTTTTTGTTCACGAATGTCTTTCAGTTTATCGTTTCCAGAAGGAGTTTTGTCCATGAATATACTGTTTTTGACAGTACATAAAGGCTCAAATGAGGCTCATTCTTCTTCAGACAAAGTCTTCTTTTCGGGCTGCATGAGGATGAATCCAAAACCGATTGCAGATACGATTGCAATCACAATTGCAGCGGTTTGAACCATCGAGTTGTTTCCGACAGTGCTCTGGGTTTCGACTTCTGGCTGGGTAGTATTGTCGTGCGTGTGGTTCGCATCGAGGTGGACGTCTTCGTTGATTATCACGCTACCATAGAGCGTCTCCGTGAGCGTTCCGTTGATGGATTTCATATACGATACGTTCCACAAACCAACGGACTGATTTCCGGCAAATGTGAATTCAAATCGATTCTTGCAGTTGTCATCGACAAGACTCCCGTTCTCATCGAGTGCACACTCGTAGACGAGCGTTGGAGATCGTGCGCTCGCACCATCTTTGCTCAATTCGATAATCATTGACATGTTTTCTGTTGAATCTTTCATCCAAAACCAGACCGAATCTCCTGCTTTGAGTGCACTTGCAGGTACATCTGCAGGTTGTGGTCCCTCATCGTTGACAATCACAGTGTAGATGACCAACTCGTGGGCTGCTACGGGTGCTGCGAGAAGCAACATGACCATCGCAACCACAAGGGAACGCATGGTTCGGCCAAGTGCACTGAGAATAAATACAATACGCAAGGTATCTGTCGCGCTGACATGGACACGCGAGTGGTTGCCCTAGCCATCTTTGGTATTCTCTTTGCATCTTCAATTACCGTCCTGCTCGTCGGCGTTGGTGAGGAAGCGGAAACAAGCGAACCAAGCATCACATTTTCTGCAGGTGATCCATTGTTCCAAGGCGATGGACATGATCACTCAAACGCCAGTCAGCACCAAGCGGGTACCGATAACATCGAACAACTTGCATTCAACCCGTTGACATCACCAGGAAACGCTGAAGTTTCCGTTGCTCGTTCCCCCGATGGTAACGTGTACACCTACCAAGCAGGTTGGAACGACATGCACATTGTTGACGTTACCAATGCATCCGACCCTCAAGTTGTTGGAGTCTACAACGATCCAAACACACAAGTCCTCGATGTGAAGTATTTGGAATACAACGGAAACGAATACGTCATTCTCCAGAATCAACTTGTTGACTCAGGCTATGCTGACCCAAACGTCGGCGAGTGGGGCGATCCTTCTCAAGTCTCAGTCGTTCTTATTGACGTGACAGACAAAACAAATCCAACCTACGTTGATTCATGGTACGATGTCGATCACCCAAGTGGTCCACACAACCTATACCCACACATGATCGATGGGGAGTGGTACATTTTCGTAGCCAACCCTGATTACGAGCAATGCGACTCTGCATTGGGTGAAGCATGCGGTGGCGTCACCATCGCTCACCTTAACCTCCAAGGCAGCGCTTCTCGAACCCTTCCAGGCATTCCCGCATCGGGTGTTGGTCACACCATCATCAAGGTCGGAGAATACGAAGTCGCTTGGGAAACTACCCGTGGTGGATGGATTTACATTCACGACATGACCGTTCAACAATGGCCAGGTGAGGACACCGAAGATCCTCGTTATGGACGAACTTTTGTCTACGGCTCGTATTGGGAAGCAGGCCTCCGAATTGGAGATGTCACTGATGTGCCTCATCCAGTTAATTCACCTGCTCAGTACACCACGATGGCAACTCTGTGCAAAGCAGGTCAAGGCAACCCAGTTATGTGCAGATGGCGAGCACCTGAGGTTGGTTCGTGGATGGATTTCCTTGACCTCGACAACGATGGCCGACCAGATAGCGGAACAACGAGCAACGAGAATGGAGGGCGTGTGTCCTACATTCACTACGCAGAGCCTTTCCCAGAAATGCTCGATGTCTCCCATCTTGGGCTTGGAGACGAACCACGGCATTACGTCACAGCAGCCGTCGAGTGTCTTGACCTCTACGAGGGAACTGGCATCGTCTACCTACTCGATACCACCGAGTACTCAATGGAAAACGGCAATTTCAAATTTGAAATTTCAATGACTCGTGACTGGGAAATCCCCTATGCAACCGACCATTGTTTCGGTTCTACATGTGAACTCGATCCAGTTGCGGACGAATGGCTGCTGTTCAGCCCACACAACCTCGACAGCGGCTACTTCGAGACGACTGAAGAAACCGATCAATCCCGTGGTGGTACGTGGGACGGACGACTATACATCTCCCATTACCACGCAGGCGTTTGGATTGTTGACGTTGAAACGCTCATCTCGCCAATCGCCACGGACCGGATTGATATCCATTTTGAAGCTACCATAGGCTACTATCTGCCAAGAGGACACCTCGATGGAACACCCCTCGACAGTGCGTTCTACGACTTCTCGTGGGTCCCGTTCCTATGGGCTGTTGAATTCCATGAAGGGCGAATCTACGCATCATGCATTTCGACAGGACTCTACATCCTCCAATTGGACATTGATGAGCCATACATCGGTATGCCTGTTTGACATCACTGAACCGGTTAGGCAATGAATGCAAAATAACCGACAGCGAGAACAAGGCCGATGCCGATGACTCCTAGAAGAACGTACAACAAATCTCTCTTCGCGTTGTCGTTGTGTCCGTTCCAGATTTCAGAGAAGCCGCAATCCTTGCACTGGTAAATGCTGCCCAATAAGTAATTTTGAAAACCGCCGAGGTTGTTGATTTTGACATTTTTTGAGTCGCACTTCGGGCATATACCAGTGTTCTTCATGGACTTCTCAAGGTGAGAAAGTGTATGAATGAAGCGGTTGACGGACGTCGTTTGCATCGAAGCCAATGATACTCATCCACTCGTTCGTCTTCAATTCGAACGGCAACTGTGATGATCGACACTTTCAGCCGTTTCATCGCCTTCCTGTCCATCTTTCGTACACTCAAAACCCATCTCAGGGAGGTCGGTTTCTGCAGCCTCGAATCCGAGGACGATGAGTCCTATTTTACCTGTAAGATCAACTGTAAACTCGTTCTGTTGTTCTATGCAATCGGCCATCGGCTGAGGGACATCTGCAACAAATTCCAGTGTCACATCTTCACCAAACGTGTAATCGAAGTCGTGTTGTGATATGGCAATGTTCTCTCCACATGCCATCGAAATTGTAACAGCAACGTTCGCCTCTTTTTGTATCATACCAGGGTTGTCCACGAACAACGGAGATGAAACGCTGAAGATTCGATTCTCTTTGTCGTATTTACTTGTCCATTCGAAGGCAAAATAATCCTCGGCGTCGGATTGAGATGCGTCGTAAATTGCGTATCCTTCAGATGCTACAACAGCCAATAAACCAAGGGCGATGAATGTTGTAACAGCCTTTCTGCCAATTGCAAAAGTATTGCTAGCAAGACCACCGCCATTATTTGCATCCGTTCCGTCGCTCGCAACTCCACTAGTTCTTTCTCGGTTTGAACGGGCTGTATTGTGGTCAACTGATTTCAGGTACGTGTCCTCATGTCGTAAATCTCGAAGCAACGGTTCGCCTTTGGCATCGAGTGGTTGGTCGCTAGGGTCTCCTCCATCACCACCTCCTGCATGGCCTCGATTTGGTTTCCGAATGTACACGTAGCCTTTGATTGGTTTTCTTGCCATGATTGCTGTATAAATCAAAACTTAAAAATTTCTTTGCTCGCAAACTCTCGTTCTGATTATTAATCAGATACATATT
>CATISI010000032.1 GCA_949538025.1 Candidatus Poseidoniaceae archaeon | reverse complement strand
TTTTCGCAGCGAGCGCACGGGCCCTCCTAATACGTCAGCCATTCTTTGATGGACCTCCAAAGGCAGCGATGGAGCCCATTTACTTTCTTCGGTCAGTTCAACACAGCGAATGCAAATTGAACAATTTGTGTCAATGTTTTGATCTTGGCAGATGCCACAGGCTTCACCAATCATACGTGTTTTGTATGACGAGGTGTTAAAAAGTTTCAATTCAGGTTCGATAGCACTTCAATCACCTTGTCAACATCCTCATCAGTGATATGAAGATGGGTCACGATTCGGCAATGTGTTGGTGAGATATCAAACATATCGATGCCTGCTTCGGCCATTTTTTGGGAAACTTCGTTCGCTGAATACTTGCTTGCAGAGAAATACACCATGTTGGTTTGAACGGCATCGAGATCGACCGATACATGATCCATTTCATCGATGGCTCGAGCAATGGTCCTTGCTCGACGATGATCGTCTTCCATTCGGTGAACATTGTTCTCCAGCGCATAGATACCTGCTGCAGCAAGAATGCCGGATTGGCGCATTCCTCCGCCAAACATCTTACGCCAACGGTGCGCTTGGTCAATGAAATCTTGAGAGCCGACAAGAACTGAGCCGACTGGAGCTCCTAGACCTTTTGATAAGCATATGGAGACCGAATCGTAATCTCTCGTCATCCTACTCAAGGAAGTTTTTGTCGCAACTGTAGCATTGAAAATACGTGCGCCATCGATGTGTGTTGCGCAATTCTTCGCTTTGGAAACATCAGCAATCGCATCAAGGATTTCTTGCTCATAGCACGTTCCTCCGCCCCGATTGGCTGTGTTTTCAACACAAACCAGACTTCCGTCAGGGTAATGCGATTGTGATCCCTTTTGCTTACGAATCGATTGTTCAACAAGGTCAGGCGTTAAGAGGCCATTTTCACCGAGTGGGAGGGCAATGCTCGAGCCACAGAGTGCAGCATAGCCGCCTCCTTCGTAAAGATAGATGTGACTGTACCGTTCGGTAATAATTTCATCTCCAGGTACTGTATGCGTCTTCAATGCAACAGCGTTCGACATCGTCCCCGAGGGAACGAACAAGCCTGCCTCCTTTCCACAAAGATTTGCAACCATGGTTTCGAGTTGCTGAACAGTCGGATCGTCACCAAGAACATCGTCACCTACCTCTGCCCGAGCCATGGCTTCTCGCATAGCCGCAGTTGGTTGAGTAACGGTATCCGACCGTAGGTCGATACGATTGGAGTTGCTGTCCCGCATGGTTCATCCACATGGTTTCCCATGTTCAAAGAATCGACTTAGAGTAATTTGAGTTCTCCCGTTAATCCATCGAGTTTCTCAACCTCGTCTGGGCCCAGTGCAAGGACAGTTAGTGAACCCGATGGAATCTGTGTATGACCTGCATCATGGATTTTTGATGTGAGAATGTTGAGGTGTTTTGCTTGTTGTTCAATTTGCTCAATGTGACGAGCGTCATTAGCCTTAACACAGATTTTTTTCTGTCCCGTGGAAAGCCAAGCATCGAGAAGTTCGGGACGCATTTCTCCGGAATTGAGCGTAGCCTTAACAGCAGCATGGCCAACCTGAGCAGCAATTTTGCCCTTTCCCATTTTCAATTCATGATTGATGACGAAGACCATCTTTAGTGATTGATCTCGGTGGACATATCGCTGCAACTTCGGAGCAGTCAGTCGATGAAGAAAACTCCGAAAACCCATCGTATGACCTCATTCGTATGCTTTCAGATTCTTGAAAAGAGAATCCATTGTATGTCTTGGGCCTGGCCCAACACCAAGGACGGTGACTGTTCCAGGTGCAACCTCAGTTAATCCAGCATCTCTGATGAGAGCGAATGGAAGAGACGCTTCTCGAACCTGTTGCAAATAGTATTCCAATTCATCTTCATCTTCAACTGCGAGACAGACCTTTCGTGAGGCAGATTCATGCCAGCGTTGAACCATTCTCGAATGTGTCTTTTTGGCCTGTTTGAGGGAACCAACGGCCGCATGTGCGCACTGTACTGCGAGCTTTCCGGAGGAGAGTTGAAGGTCGGCTCGACAAAGAAATGCCATCGTCGGTGAATCAGAAAGTACTGACATGCTCATTCTCCTGTTGGACGAGCCGGTTGTGTGGTTGGTTCATCGAGAGCAGGCGTTCGAACCACTGTCCGAACCACATGGCAAAGAATACATTGCCGAGGAAATGCAGAACATCGTACAACAATCCATTGACGAGATAAAGACCGAATTCAATCAAAGACATGCTCGAATCAACGATCGAAATGGACACAATGATGCTAAAGATCGGAACACTCCACAAGGATGCAAAGGCAAGTCGAGTCATCGAAAGATTACCTGCTTGGCCGTAAACGTTCACCACCGAGGCAACAACCGCAACCGATCCCCATGCAATCATTTGGAAAAGACTCCACCAACCATGCCCAAGAACAGCATTGCTGGCGAGTGTGACGAGGATTGCAAAAGAGATGCCTCGTTGAGCACCAAACTTCGATCCGACCATAACAGCCATGATGGTCACAGGCATCACGTTTGGAATGAAACTGAGAACAATACGGGAGAAGGTGGCCAATCCAACGAAGAGAAGCAGCGGCCAGAACCATGATTCAGAGTTTTTCTGGGGTTTGACAAGTAACCATACTGCAACTGCTAGAAATGCAGTATTCAACATCCCCATTACAATTGGTGAGACGGTAGGCCCGTGGGTGCCTATGGCGCTCAACATGCTTCACCGACTTAGCGGTGAGCCTTGAGTGTTACCGCTCAAGCAGGTCGCCACTCTACGATTGAGTCTTCGCTTATTTTTGCGTCGACCATCCCCACTGAAGATCGCCTTCCATCGATGGTAAACTCCCAGCCATCGCCAACCGTTCCATTGAACGAGACAAGATAAGCGCCGAGATATTGTTGCTCAATTTCCGTTGAAATCCCCAGAGAATTACATGCTGAGAGCGTTAGTTCGTACACCGAATCTTGTGGCTCCAGTCCACCAATGACATGCTCTGTCCCGTCAATTTCAAAGACAATAATTTGTGTCCCTTTCCATTCATCGGGCCAAGACGGATCCCATTCCACGTCACGATCGGACGTTGTTTGTTCGGCAAGTTTCACAGTAAGTTCAGGAACTAATGCGATAGCGAATACAAGAAGAAACGCTGAACCTATTTTTGCAAATTGTTGCAAATCACGTAAAGCAAAAGCCAAACATGTGAGTAGAAACAGGCCAAGTACAGCAATGAGATGCAAAAAGCCAAGCAAATCGGTTTCCGTGGCCTCTTGTGAAGGTGCGTTGGCCGATTGGAAACCAACTGACAGAATCCCTGCATCGTTGCCCAAGGCAATCACGCCTTGAGCAAACCCTGGTGCAGCAGTTCCGTACGTATCGAAAAATGTCGTTTCCATTCGAAGCAATGAGGTTTGGTTAAAGACACCCCACCCACCATCTGGAGTGTTGGATGGAGCCCATATTTCAATCTCTGACTCAACGATACGTATCGACAATTCTCCATTGGAGCGGAACGGTACAACTGAATCAATAGTGCATGATTGCTCATCGCAAAGAATGGAAATCCATTCATCACTTGTTGCAGCATAAATGCGGTCATTGTGTGAAAGGGGCATGGCTGGTGAACCGCCCATGTTTGCTAGAATGGACCCATTCAGATAGATGGTTGAGCCTTGCGCTGTTTGCATATGGATAAACAGACCATGTCGTGTGTCGAGTGGTGCATGGCGTATCTTTCCTTCGCCAAAAGACGTGCTTAAGACATGTCCATTTTTGTCAACCTGATGCAAGTAACCATCCTCGTCACCATAGACATAACCGTGCTCGGTCATTGCAACACCGTTTCTCCAACCAATGTTTCCTGTATCGATATCGAACAACTGCGCCCCATCTGCAAGACAGAAACTCGACAATCCTGTGCGTGTTGGAACGATCACTTGGTCGTCATCGAGAACCATTTTTCCAGTGATTCCAATGATGTCGACCTCGGTTTGATTCTGCCAAACAAGAGATCCGTTTGTTGGCGAGAGGGCAGTCAGTTTTCCGTCCGTCCAACCGACCAACAGAAGGTCATTCCAAGCACCACACGTCCCACTGCCGCCTTCAACAAACAAGAGAGGCGACATATCATGCTGAAGCGATGTTTGTGAGGTATACCTCCATTTTTCATTCCCAGTTTGGAGTTCAAATGCTGCAACGAGTGGGCGCTCCTCACCCGTCCAAAATCCCGAGGTCCGCACATAAACGGAGTCTTCTACCACGAGAGGTTGTGTTGAAATATAGCCATCTTCAAATGCATGTGACCACGAGGATTCTGAATTCGCTTGAGCAAGAGGTAGCATGAACAAGGTGAGGACAAGAATTGTTGCAACACGCATTATGAATGCCTCTGAATCATTGCCCGAAGTACTGCACTAACTTCCTTCCCATCGACTCCAGGACAAGCCCCCATAACGACTCCCATGAGAGGACCCATCGCACCCATTCCTCGTTCTTGGACAAATTCAATGCGTTCGAGAACGATTCCTTCGACAATTGATTCGAGATCGCCTATGTCAGCAGGAACAAGGCCGTTCTCATTGGCATAAGCTTCGATTTCTTGTGTCGAAACGTGGTGTGCTTGAGCGAAGTGGTCGACAACTTCTTCAATGCCCTCACGAGTTATGCCGCCTTCTTCACGGACAGTGAGAATTGTGGAAAGAACAGCAGGTTGGACCGATTCGTGTTCAAGGAGCAAGCTCCCCCACGCCTTTGTTTTCGATTCATGATGGTTGAAGAAAGCATCATCCAATTCTCGAGAGAGAAGTTGTTTGCATTGATCCTCAGACAGTTCTGTTTGAGCGAGGCGTTCCATTCGCTCCTCTTGTCGCATTGGTAAGTTCATGACGATGCCTTGCCAGTAATCGTCGTGAATTGGGATTGTTGGAACATCCGTTTCAGGATACATCCTCGCTCCACCTGGTAGTGGACGCATCGGTGTCGTTGTTCCGTCATCAGGAGCACCTTTCTTGACAACGACGTTTCGGACCTCTTGAGGGATGCGATGGAAAGCAAGTCGTGCTCGACGACCAACCGATTCAAGCGCGAGACGTGCTTGCCACGATGGTGCGAGACAGAGAACAAACGCATCATTTGGGCCAAGGTCGAGTTGCCTTCGAACGGCTTCTACATGCTCTTCCTCGATACCATAAGCAGGAAGTTCGTCTGAATGGAAAACGCCGCGAACGCCTGCTAGTTTTGCTGCCCCTGCTAACTCTCGTCCCAAACGCGGGAGTTGTGCTCCTTCAACGTCCATGGTTTTCGAGCCGATTTTTCCTGCAAATCTCTTCAATGGAAGCGATAGCATTGTGTAGCCCTCCGTGAGGCCATCGGCAACCATCCTGCTTTCACAGGATTCGAATGTATTCGATACATCGATGTACTCGAGGGGGATATGTTTAGCAACTACTTCTGCGACATCTGATTCCATATCGATATCATCGAGATCACGATTTGGTGGAAGG
>CATISI010000031.1 GCA_949538025.1 Candidatus Poseidoniaceae archaeon | reverse complement strand
GAAACGCCAGTATCGAAGCCAAAGCGACGCAGAGGCGGTATGTTTGGCAACGAACTAACCTTGGATGATTAGGTGAGAACATGGGCCTCTTCGACCGATTCAAGAAACGCGTGAAAGAGGTCGCTGAAGAAGTCGACTCTAACGCCCTCACTGCAATGGAAGATTCAGAAGAAGGCGTAGCAGCACTTGAATCATCCAAGCATGCTGAGGAAGATTGGGAAGATGATGTGCCTGAAATCGAAGAGAAAGGATTCGAAGAACCAGTTGTTGAATCCTCCGATGACGACTGGGATGATTGGGACGACGAAGACGAAGACATTGCCCTTCCTGTAACACTTACAAAGAAAGAGCGCAAGAGGCTTGAGAAGCTGGAAAAGCAACGAGCCAAGGAATTGAAGCGGAGAAAGGCGACAACCATTGCAAAACCAAAGGGTTCGAAAGTCGACCTTTCCATGATGCGAACGACGACAGGTCGGCAACTCGTGGAAGTGAAAGCCGCTCCTCGAGGCTCATCAAAGAGTGCTGATATTGAAACAGAAGCTGGCTCGGTCTCCATCGATCTCGGTGGAGGAATTGTTGAGCAAGGTGGCCGAGTTATCAAGGCGGGAAAAGTTCTCGACGACCTTCTTGAAGAGCTCGAATGGATGCTTCTCGAGTCCGATATCTCGAGCGAGGCGGTCACATCTGTTCTCGCTGCATTGCGAAAAAGTCTCGTTGGGTCACGATTGCGACGTGGTGCAGAACTTGCGAAGGTTCTCGAAGCTGCCCTCAAGCGTGCGCTTCGCAACCTTCTTTCAGCAGGATATTGGGATTTTGACGCCTCTGTTAAATCATTCTTGGATCAGGGAGATGCACCAGTTATCGTCATGCTCGTAGGGGTCAATGGAACTGGAAAAACGACCACGGCTGCAAAAATTGCAAACAGATTGCAGTCGAACGGCCACTCCGTTATCGCAGCAGCAGGTGATACATTCCGAGCTGGTGCAATTCAACAACTCGAATCGCATTGTGAAAATTTGGGTATACGATGCATCTCCAGTCAGCGTGGAGGCGATGCAGCAGCCATTGCTCGTGATGCGATTGAGTCGGCGAAGGCGAAAAATATCGACGTTGTTCTAGTTGACACAGCAGGAAGAATGCAAAACAAAACCAATCTCATGAAGGAGCTTGAAAAGGTTCGAAGAGTTGCCAATCCACACCTTGTTCTCTTCGTGGGCGACGCACTTGCTGGTAACGATGCAGTCGACCAGGCCAAGATGTTCCAAGAGATGATGCGCTTTGACGGAGCTGTTCTTTCCAAAATGGATACGGATGCAAAGGGTGGTGCAGGTCTGTCAATAGCGTTTGCAACAGGTCGGCCAATTGTCTTCGCAGGTGTTGGCCAAGATTATGATGACCTCCTACAGTTCGATCCTGATTGGTTGTTGGATGAAATGTTTTCATGAGGGCGAATCATGTTTGAGGACAAAGAAACTGAGACGTTTTTTACTGTCGTTCATATGTTTCAACGCTCTGCTATGGCCAATCTCGGCCTTCTGGAACACCCCGCTGGCGGCCTTCAATTCAATTTCTCAGAGGCTAAGGATATTATCGACATCCTCCGTATGCTGCAAAACAAAACCAAAGGGAATCTTGACGCATCTGCTGATGCGATGTTGAAAGGCGTCATCAGTGAACTACAGATGCAATTTATGCAAGCACCAAAACGCAAGAAGCGGATGGAAGAGGAAGAGGCCAATATGGAAAACCTCCGTCAAACCTTCGAAAATCCACGAGAAGGTCCGGTCGAAGACGTTTCAAATGAAGAATGACCGAATTTCAATCATTTCATCGGTTGATTGATGAGCAAGGATTGTGTCAGAAGAATTGGTCGCGATGTCTTACGTCAGTGAAGTCTCCTCGGATGAAGCACCGACCGTGTTGATTGTCGACAACAATCAGATGTCGATTATGCGCTTGCGTGAAGTGTTCAAGAAACGTGGATTTGCGACACAAGTCTGTGAAGATGGCGATCTTGCTGTCGATGAATACATCAAACTGGATCCAGAACTTGTCGTAATGTCTCTTGACATACCTTCACTCGATGGCCACCTTGCGGCCCTGGAAATGCGCGAGCATGGAGGCGACTCACGTATTCTCTTCATTGCCCCAAATCGTCTTAGGGAATTAGCCGTTCATGCAACATACTCAGCCGGAGCGGTAGGTTGGCTCGCTAAACCGGTCAGCCAAGCACAATTGGACGAAATCTGGGATCAAGTTCTCGGGCCGATTCCCGAAGCACCGGGTCTTGAAGACCTTGACAAGTTGTATCCCGAAGACCGTATCAAGCCACAACCGGATGAACCTGAACTCCCCCCTCTTGATCAACTTCCTCCACTTGAACCTCTACCTGCCCTGGCGGAGCTGCCGGAAATCGAACCCGAAGTTGCCGAAACTGCTCTCCCGAAAAAACGTGGCACAAAATTCTTGTTTTTACTCACTCTGATAGGCATTGGTGTTGGTATTGCTTACCAGCAAGGATACCTCGATTCACTGTTGTAATCGATTGTTTTGAACCTG
>CATISI010000030.1 GCA_949538025.1 Candidatus Poseidoniaceae archaeon | reverse complement strand
TGGACGCCCCATTTTTCAGACCATCTTCCGACTCTTGAACAACTGCTAACATGGTTGGTTGTTGTCGAACGTAAACTGGAACAAAATTGACGCAATTGAATGCAACAATCAAATGTCTCAACAAGTACCGACCTGCATGAGAGAAAGAGCGCTTACCCTCGTGTGTTTGCTCCTTCTCTCAACAATTTCGAATACAGCAGCAGTTCCTGAGGAAGATCAAAACTTCCAGCCTTCACACACAGGTGTTGATTTTCCAGTCGGTTACGTCGACTTCGCACAGCAGGGTGGTGCCTTCGAAGAAGAACATCGATTGGTCTATCCTGCTCTCAACAGCGGTGAAGGACAAGAGATGGCTGGAAATGGACCGTTTCCGTGGGTATTGCTGCTCATCGATGAGAACGAATCTCCTGACAACTACATGCTCATTTCAACCCGAATTGCTCAACGAGGGACGATGGTCTACATCCACACTGAAATCAACAGCGAAACAAACCCGACATGGCAGAGCCTCATCGGTGCTATGCTCGATGTCCAGTCTTGGATGAATCAAGCCAATCAAACCAACGATGTCGTTCTGGGAATGTATGGTTCGGTCGACGAGCAACACTGGGGTCTCATTGGTCATGGATACGGTGCAGTTTGGGCTTCCAACGTCTACATCAATTGGGATAATTTGGTTGCTGATGAAACGTTGCAACCCCCTCGTGCACTTGTCGGACTGGCTATGCAAGTTGATTCAGTTCAAGATTCAATGGTCACAAGTGGAGCCATGCCGAACATCGCATTGTACATCACGGGAAGTGCAGATGAGATCGCCCCGGCAACGGAGAACGTCATTCCTGTGTTGGAGAATGTGGACGGACTCGCATGGCAAATCCTCCACTCCTTGGGAGCCAATCACTATCAGTATCAAGATACGTCTTCGTTTTTGGAAGATTTCAACGACGGTGATGCATCCTTAACACAAGAGGAACAAATCGACCATGCTATGGATCATATTTTGCCCTACTTCGATTTGACGTTGCGCGGCGACCATTCCAAGTTTAGAGAGGCCTTCAATCGAGAGGGCAATCTCTACTCCTCCTCGGATTCGAATGGTTATGTAGATGAGTTGTTGGATGATGCAAAACTGATTCGAATCTCCAACGTTACGAGTCTCAATGGAACGGTTTTCGGCCCACAGGATGATGCGACCTTTGAGGCGCTTTGGTCCATGAGAAACGGCGATGTGTATGCCGATTTGCCTTCGATGTGGACCGTCGAGGCTCATTGCCTCTTGGACAATACGACCGAATACCAAGCAACGATTTCCAATGACAATGTGTTCTGCACAGTGCCAATGGAAGGAATTTCTCCTGGTCAACATGAGCTGAGATTGGTCGTTGCCGTTGAAGGTGGGACTGGGTTTGCAAGTTTTGATTTCAATCGTACAAATGATCCGATCGAATTTGCCGATCCGTTACCTGTACTTCTCGTCCCACAACGAGGTTCGGTCGGAATCAATGCATCGGACGTTGCAAGCGACCCTGATGGGCAAATCATTCGAATCTTGAGTGCTACGATTCTCGAAAATGAATCGCACTTCACGGCTGTTATCAATTCAGATGGCTCATCGTTCACGCTCTTTCACTCCGTAGATGAAGAATGGGAGGGAACGACGGCGGTCAATCTCGTGTTGGAGGCTGACGGAGACATTCTCGACCAAGCAAACGTGACGCTTGATGCGAGCATCCTGCCCATCGATGACCCTATTGTGCAGCTTTCAACCATTGAGCAACAAACGTTGGTTGAGGATGGTGCTTCCTTGTACCTCAATTATGAAAATTACTTCTTCGATCCAGAACAACAACCGTTGACAGTGCTCATCAACGGAGCGCCTCAGGGGACCGGAGATGCAGTGCTGTGGAGTGTATCCAGCGATTTGCCCATCATCGAATTCACGCCACTTCCTGATGCAAACGGTGCTGAAGTCCTCCAACTCTCCATATCGGATGGATTCAATCCACCAATTATCGCAAACGTTCCACTTCGTATCGAGGCAGTGGACGACGACTTT
>CATISI010000029.1 GCA_949538025.1 Candidatus Poseidoniaceae archaeon | reverse complement strand
TGTATCATCAGGAAGTTCGTTCGCAAGAACAATTGAGAGATTCCACGAGAACGTCCCCCATTTTCTTGCTTCAAGATGATCTCGACCAATGATGGCCACGAGGTTATCCTCGTTGTTCCAACGCTTCATGGTGTAAACAAGAGCCTTTGCGGCTCGATCGTGCGCTTCGAAGGTTGGGACAATTCGTGGATCTTCTTTCTCATCCATCGTTTCGCCCAACTCCTTTCGACGTTCCATCCAATCCAAACAAACGCGTTCAGCATACTCTTGCTCAGGAATGTTCCAAAGTGCTTGGCAGACCCCATCCCACGTCTCACCGCCATAGAGTTCTTCTTCACCTTCAATCGTTTTTGAAAGAGCAACGTCGAGATACATGTAGGCTCTTCCTTCCCAAGCCTCCCAAGCACCTGGGCTGGCCCATTTCATTGCAAGGAGAAGTCCCTTTTCTCCATCGCCTGAGGCCTGTAAACAAGACCAGAATGGTGTTGAATCGGAGGACTCCCTATTCTGTGTGTCCATCCAATCGAGCAGTTCCGCTTCGGCATCAATGTCAAAATTAACTTTCAAGCGAGAATCTTGATCTGGCCGAATGGAACGCATCGTGCGCTTTTCTAGGCCAGAATAAAGGTCACACCATGGAGTCGTGACAAGCTGACGCAAACTTGGGACATCGACGAGAAGAACAACGATTTCTAGTCCCATAAGCATTGCGAGTACTGGCTCTTCTTTGAGGCATTCGGCAACATCAGAAAACAAAGGAATGGAAAATTTCGGTTGGAAGAGGCAACAGGATTGAAGAACAGGTCCTGTACCAGCAAAGTAGGGGGGTTCGTATGGCGACGATTAAAGAGCAAATCGAAATGATTCGCGCTGAAATCGATAAGACGCAAAAGAACAAGGCTACGAACGCCCACATTGGGAAATTGAAGGCCAAGATTGCCCAACTCAAACTCAAGGAAGAGAAAGCCGCTGCACACTCGAAAGCGAGTGGTGGTGGCAAGGGCTTCGAAGTCAAGAAGTCTGGAGATGCGACTGTTTCATTGGTCGGATTTCCTTCCGTCGGTAAGTCGACACTGATTTCCAAAGTGACGGATGCTCATTCTGAAGCAGGTGGATATGCCTTTACCACACTCACGTGTATTCCTGGTGTTATGGAACACCGTGGAGCGAAAATACAGATTCTCGACCTGCCTGGATTGATCAAAGGTGCTGCAGAAGGAAAAGGAAGAGGCAAAGAAATTCTGAATGTGATTCGTTCCTCCGACATGGTTCTCTACATCGTTGACCCTTTCCAAGACGGGCATTTTACTGTCCTGCATCGAGAATTGCACAATTCTGGTCTTCGATTAAATCAACAGAAGCCTCCAGTTTTCATCAAGCGTGTCGACAAAGGTGGAATCGATGTTCGGACAACGGTTGAACAAACGCATCTAACGCCTGAAGAAATGGGCGATATCATTCGGTCGTTTGGTTTCACATCTGCGATTGTAACGCTACGACAAGATACAACAGCTGAACAAATTGTTGATTGCTTAGCAGGAAACATCGTCTACGAAAAAGCAGTCATTGCCATCAACAAAATTGACATTGCAACGCCTGAGGATATTGAAAGAGCGAAATCGGGACTCCCAAGCGATTGGCCAATCATGGAAATATCGGCGTTCAAGGACATTGGACTCACGGAATTGAAGGATTTCATTTACGACAACCTAGGATTCATGCGTGTCTTCTTGAAGCCGCAAGGACAGGAAGCGGATTTGGAGGAACCTCTGATTGTCAAGGACGATTCAACCGTTGAAACGATCTGCAACAAGTTGCATCGCGACTTTGTACGAAAGTTCCGCTTCGCTCGAATCAAGGGTCCTTCTGCGAAGTTTGACTGGCAGCGTGTCGGACTTGATCACCAACTCAAAGATGGTGACCTCCTAACCATCGTGGTGAAGCGATGAAGCATTTGTGGCCTTACCACAAAGACGCACTGGCATTGGGATTAGGCGCGTTTTTCATTTACGTTGGCTTTCTCCACTTCATCGATGTTGAATGGTTCACACCGATTGTACCTGAAGCCCTTCCATTCAGTGCAGAATTCTGGGTCATCATCAGCGGCATACCGGAGGTCCTCTGCGGGATAGGACTCATCCTTCGACCGACACGAGTCATTGCAGGAAAGGCAACGGTTGCCCTTCTCATCGTTCTGTACTGGGCAAATCTCAACATGTGGATCAACGACATTCCGTTGAATGGAAACACGTTCCCATTGTGGGCACACATTCTTCGAGGCTTAGCACAACTTGGCATGATTGCCATTGCTGCCTACCTCGGCGAGTGGATTCGAGAAATCAAACTCAATGAGGATTAGACCCACTTGTCGTCCCCATCTTCGCCGTTTCGAACACGAATGAAGGCAATGAGAAGAACAAGAACGGTGATGAGGATTCCAATTTGGACGACGCCACTTGAAACCGAAGAGGATGTTTGCTCACCATCGTCACCATCAGTCGTGTCGTTTGGATTTGTTGGATTTGGATTGCTGTTGTCTCCATCAACTTCAATCGTAACCGAGATGCTGCTTTGATTGAGATTGCCTGAAGCATCAGCACTCTCGACCACCAACTCATACACACCATTTGCATAGACCTCAGTGATGAACTCATGGTTCTTCTTGGTTGCAAATGCATCCTCGTGAATTGCTGTACCAGCGATTGAAACAATCTCTGTAGCGCTTTCCGAGGTGTACCAAGTGACTCGAATCCGCCCATCATCGAGAACTTCAGCATCCAAATTCAACAATTCAGGCGCTGTTTCATCAACGACGCTGCTGGTGTTAAAGTACAGGATAACATCCTCCGTTCCTTCGGCTCGAACAAACACCCAGTAGGACGTTCCAACCTCGAGTTCAATGAGCGTCACAGCGTGATCCGTTCCTTCGGCTGTTACGAGAACATTTGTCGTTGCATCGACAGGCTGTTGGTCTGCGAGCGCATATTGAACGGATGTGGCTGCGGACACCGTTGTTGACCATGTCAAAACGGCGCTTGAAGATGTTACCGTTTCGACGGATGCTCCGAAAATTTGTTGTGGAATCTCAGGCATTTCAAATCCGGTCAATGTGGCATACACATGACCATCGACATCGTACGAGGCAAGCATTTGTTCTTGACCATCTCCATCCAGAATCATGTCAATGATGTTCGGATCGTAATCGATTCCATCATCTGCTGCAGGACTTGAACCACCACCAAGTGTCCAGGTCGATGGTGTTGCATCAACGTCTCTCCACTTTCCTGTTCCGAACCCGTCCTGACTGCCGATTACAATGATGTAGCGATAGTTCGGAATATCATCGCCGATTACATCCTTACTGACTGTGAAGGTGATGGTTTTGGCATTGATGTCACCTGATACATCGATTCCGCGAGACGAAGTGCTTCCCGTTTCGGATTGGACAGCAAAGACAGCACCTGGTTCTCCTGTTCCACTGATGGCGACTTCCCATGCCCATGCATCATCGATTCGAGCATTTGCCCCATCAAGCATCTCTATTGAGCCGTAACTGGTGTCTCCCTGATCGACATAGATTTGTACGATTTGGTGGCTAAACCCATTGCTAAGGCCCCAGATATCGGTCATTTCGTCCATTTCAAGAATGAATTGAGCGTTCCATGCACTTTGGCGAATGGTCAGTTTCCGTGCATCCCACAGACCACCGTTGTTCGGTGTTGCGAAATCACTTGCAAGTGGATAGATGTAGTCACCATCACCGGTCTCATCGCCAATGGCATCATCCAACTCAAGCAAGGTCACCCACTCTTCAAGGTCAGGAAGAACCATTTCAGCGGGTGCTGGTGGTGCCATCTCCTTATCGTCTCCATCACCATAGGCGAGCGAATCTGCGAGAGCTGCGACGACCTTGATTCGTGTCGAATAACGTGGCGCAAGCCCAATCTCGGACCAAGGGATAACAAATTCATAGACATCTTGAACTGCGCAACCACCAAGTCCAGAACTTCCGCTCAAGACCCATTGTTCCTGATCACCAGTCTTGCCCTTTGCCGTGAAGAGGTTCCATTTGGCGCGCCCATCATCTCGTAAGGTTTCGAAATCAAAAGCGACCATGTATTTGGATGGGAAACTGAGAATTTGATTGCCGTAGTAGGTTCGGAAATTCGTTTCAGCCTCGTTGAAATTGACCGCATTGGGTTGCATGAAGTAGAGGGCTAAGTCGGGCGATTTACCATCGAGCGACAGGTCCTCGAGTTCGGAAATGGTGGTTGCATCCACCCGAACAAACACGTTGGAAGCGTCATAGCCAACATAAAACTCCTCAATGTTGAATGGCGCTCCTTCGACCGGCGCGTCGTAACGAGCAGAACCGTCCCATTCGCCAGGTAATGCAACACCGTCAACCATCGGTTCAATGATGGAGGAGGCTGCTGGTGACGGAACGGCAGGATTGGTCCACAGGTCTTGCAGATATGGTGGCAGATCGAGATTGACCGCTCGATAAATGTTTGAGAGATGGACCTTGAAAAGAACGTCCCAGTTCTCGTCATAGCCACTGTCTTGATCCAGACCATACCACCAGAACCAGTCGCTACCTTCAGCGATGTACAACGATTCCCAGGCAGCCTCAAGGCCAGGGTCGTTTGGATTGTCTGCTTCGAAAGCAACCAGTTGCTGACGTGCTTCGACAAGACGCTGCCAAGCAAGAGATTCTTCTTCTTCACCAGCCCATGTACGTAGCGTTCCGTCAATCCATGAACCTGTTCCAATGGTTTGAATTTCTGGCAATGTTGGTTCGGCCTCAAGGAATTCAGATGGAGTTGTGGTCACGATGGTTGGATGGGTTGCCAAACGACTGTACCATTCTGCCATGAAAGGACGGGCGTTGTCTTGATGCTGGAACTCGGACATAAACATCCAATTCTCTCCATCGAGGGCGACGGTAAGGAGGTGTTCAGACGGATCTTCGCCTGCATCGAGCAACTGTTGTCGAATGTTGTCGAGATATGCAATAAAATCAGAAACTGCGGCCTCGGGTGTCATTGTTCCGTACTGGAAAGCAATACGATCCGAGATGACTCGATCACGGAAGATGACAGCCACTTCACCACCATCAGCACCTGTGACTTTCCACGGCGTTGCTAAGTTGGTGACATCCTCAACGTCGATGTAGTCTCCATTTTGGTTGGTCGATTGTTTGAGAATCTCCTCATCTGTGACCATCCATTCGATGCCGACGTCGGTTACTGGTTCAACCATGGCTGGAGAAACTGCTTCCTCACTCGGCCACATTCCAGTTGGACGGAAGCCAAGTTCCTCCTCGAACAGGTCCATTCCTGTGATGAGGTGATTCTGCACATCTTCTGGCCATGCCTCTTTGTTGACGCGAATGCCGTCTTCCATGGTCCAGCCTTCCATCATAAGAAGAGGCATGATTGGATGGTAGTACGGTGTCGTCGTAAGTTCAACTTGTTCATTTGCTGCAAGTTCGCTGTACATCGGCAAAACGTTGCCCATGTGGGCATGTTGGGCATCGAGAACATAGTTCAAATCGCTCAATTGGTAATTCCCACTTTGCATGAACAAATCGATGAGACCTTGGTCTCGATGACTGGAATTATAGGATCCAAGAACATAATCCGGTGAGAATTGGTAAAGATACCAAAGGACTTGGAGGTCAAGGAAATCTTGCGGCGGTAGCAGGTCATCGTCCATGATGGTTGCAGGTTTGAGATTGTGGAGTGTGTTGTCGTAGAGCTCCTTATAGCGTGCACTTGAAGGGTGGAGCCAGCCGAGTTTTGAATCGTCCTCGGAGACGTTGTAGATCCAACCACTGTTCCAAAACGATTGGAATTGCATGGTGTGTAGTTCTAGGTCTGTTGCGTTTGGATAGCCACCTGTTGCCCACGAACGCTTGGCAATGTCTGTATGTACATCCAGTGTCTCTTGCTCGTGGTAATCGACAAGTTGTTCGATGAACGAGGGTACAAGGTTGTACGTTACCTTCGTCCCAGTGTCAGCAAGAATTCCAGGCGAGTCGACGTATTCTGTCATAGCATGGACACGGACCCAAGGCATCTCGTACATACCCGTTAGTTTGTTTTTGTAGTACGGTTGGTGCTGGTGGAATACGATAGCGAGATTGAGTGCGTCATCGACTTTACCGGCTGCTGCAGGTTGAATAACAGGCAATTGGTTTGGTGATGTTGCGTTGTTCACATTCTCAATGTGCCAAGCATGCGTGAATGTTTCAGCTCCATTATTGCTTGCTGGGTTTTGCTCAGGGAACGAAGCCCACACATTTCCTTCGTCTTGCCATTGTGCATACATCATGACATCCAACGATGTAGGTGAACCAATCTCAACCCATGGAATGGCAATTTCTGTCACCATGTTTCCTTCCCATCCAGCAAACAAATCGACCACATATGCATTATCGACCCATGCACTTCCATCATAAGAGACGAGACGGAAGTAGGTGTCATCCTCGAGAACAAATCCATAATTCGCAGCAAATGGAAGCGTATGGGAGAAGCCCCAGTCCTTGCTCAAGACTGATCCGTGTGTAGAGGTATTGATGTAAACAAAGAGATCCGCTCCTTCCGAAGTTGATTTCCAATCGGTCCCATCCCATCCAATGTAGAGATTCGATGCATCCCATGTCATGTGTAAATCGATGTTGCTGCTTGACATCAACTCGCCAGCGTTCCAATCGGACAAATCACCATCCACTGTGATGGTTGAAGGTGTTTGAGAGGTGGCAAAACCACCCATGGTTGAAGTCAAGAAAAGCAGCGACAATATCACAGCACTTCTTCGCATGGCTTGACCGTAGATATGATAATTTGAAAGACTTTGCAAGGTTTTGATGAAGGGGGGTCACCAAAGTGGAATTCTCTGTCACTTGACTTCACTGCCGTCGCAGAAGTTGTCCGAAGGGCATCGATTTGTTGACTGGCTTCGAGAGAACGGATTCTCATATTGGCAAATGCTGCCACTCACACCGCCTGACAAATACAGTTCACCATATGCATCACCATCGGCTTTTGCAGGGTGGGGTGATCTCACTGACTCGGAACAGAACTTTCCCATGGAAGAAGATGCATACTGGTTGAAAGATTGGGCTTTGTTTTGCGCAATCAAGCAAGATCAAGGTGGCAAACCTTGGTATGAATGGCCAGAACCTCTCAAAAACCGAAATCCTGAGGCTTTGGCACAGTTTGACCCCCTGCTCGAACCATACATCCTTCAGCAACAAGCGTTCGCTGCAGAATGGAATGCGTTACGAAAACATGCAAACAACAGCGACGTCAAAATGATTGGTGACGTGCCAATCTTCATCGCCCACGACTCAGCCGATGTCTGGGCGCATAGGGAATTGTTCCAACTTGATGAGAGCGGCTACCCCACATACATTGCCGGCGTTCCACCAGACTACTTCAGCGAAACTGGGCAGGTTTGGGAAACTGTCCTTTACAACTGGGAGGCTCATGAAGATGAAAGCTGGAGGTGGTGGGAGGAACGCATGAAGCGAATGTTCCGCATGTACGATATCGTACGCATCGACCATTTCCGTGGATTTCATTCCAATTGGGCCATACCATATCCAGAGGACGTTGCAACAAACGGCCATTGGCAAAAGGGCCCTGAAGACAAATTGTTCAATCATCTCATGACCCTTGTTTCATCACCTGACCAAATCATTGCAGAAGATTTGGGAATTATCCCAAGAGAAGTCATCGAATTCAGACAAAGACACAAATTACGTGGCATGGGTGTCCTTCAGTTTGGATTCTCAGACGACATCAACACCAACCCACACCATCCATACAACATTCGAGAAGATCAGATTGTGTACACTGGAACACATGATAACAACACGGCAGAAGGTTGGTTTGCCTCTGCTTCCGATGACGAGCGGCAACAAGTTCGTTCTCTAGCACAACCTCAGGAGACCGTTTCACAGACATTAATTCGCCTCGCAAAATCAACGGAATCACCAATATCGATCATTCCTCTCCAAGACTGTCTCGGCTTAGGGGAAGAAGCGAGGATGAATATTCCAGGTCAAAAAGGTAAGAATTGGGCATGGAAATTTACTTGGCAGGACCTCGTAAGGTGATGCAAGCAACAAAGAAATCATAACCTGATTTGACGAGCAGAACCTATGCCTGTGGTAGGGTATTTCACAGCAGAAATCGGGCTCTGGTCAGAACTTCACACATACTCCGGAGGATTGGGTGTTCTCGCTGGTGATCACGTCAAATCAGCAGCCGATGCTGGTATACCTCTTGTTGGTGTTACACTCCTCTATCATCAAGGCTATGCTCGGCAACACATTGACAGCACCGGCATCCAGACCGAAACCTTCCCTGAATTTGATCCAAACAAGCACTTGACGAAAACAGACATGACGATTACGCTTACGCTCGATGACCAAACACTGTCGGCTCACGTGTGGAAGGCTGATATCGTTGGCCAATCAGGTCATGTCGTCCCAGTGTATTTCATTGACACCCGTCATGAAGCAAATACCACAGAACACCAAAATCTCTCCTCCAGACTCTACGGGGGGGACGATGACATGCGGATTCGTCAAGAATATGTCCTCGGCGTTGGTGGTGTTCAGCTGTTTGATCACCTCGATGTCGCAATGCAGGGCTTGCATCTGAATGAGGGGCACTGCACCTTTGCCATGCTCGAACTCTTGAATCGAGGATGGAGCAGAGAAGAATTGGCCAAGCGAAGCCTGTTCACGACACACACTCCAGTACCCGCCGGTCACGACCGATTCGATTGGAGTCTGGTCGAACAAGTCGTTGGTAACATCCTGCCAAAGGATGCACGTACATTGGTTCGTAACGCTGGCGACTCAGAAAAAGGCGCTCGATGTTCAATGTCACATCTTGCCGTCGCCCTTTCAACATCGGTGAACGCTGTATCGAAGTTGAATGCTGATGTTGCTATGACCATGTTTGATGAAAAAGTGATTCAGCCAATCACAAACGGTGTTCATCACATTACGTGGACATCCCCCGTCATGGCTTCGTTCTTCGATCAACATCTAAATGGTTGGAGAACGCAACCTGAATCGATTACCAATGCCAAGACGTTACCGACAGAGGAACTCAACCAAGCACGGGCGACATCTCGCTCTGAACTCCGTGAGTATGTTCTCTCAACCACTGGAGTTGAACTCTCACCTGAACGATTGACAATTGGATTTGCGCGAAGGTTTGCAACCTACAAGCGTGCAAATCTCGTGTTCAAAGATTTGGAGCGATTGCGAAGGATTGGAGCTGGGAGAATTCAGTTTGTCTTCTCTGGGAAGGCTCATCCGAGAGATCAGGGAGGAAAACAATTGATTCGCGACATTTTCGAATCGGCAGAGCAAATCGCGGACGAGATTCCAGTTGCTTTCATCGAGAATTACGACATGCACACCGGGTTGATGATGACAAGTGGTGTTGATATTTGGCTCAATAATCCAATTCGTCCCATGGAAGCGTCTGGAACATCTGGAATGAAAGCAGCCATGAATGGTGTTCCAAACTGCTCTATTCTTGATGGGTGGTGGCCAGAAGCATGCATTCACGGTGTGAATGGATGGGCCATTGGAAATGCAGAGGATGACCGAGATGATGAACGTGATGCGGAGAACATCTACAACGTACTGGAGCACGATGTGCTTCCGCTTTGGGAGCAAGATGGTGATGATTGGTCGGACATAATGAAGGCAAGTATTGCTGCATCAGCTGGATTTACTGGCCAACGTATGATTCAGGATTATCTCGAATTTTACAATCAATTTTCGTGATTGTCCCAACCAATCTCATCGGATTCATCCGCTTTCCCTTTACCTATTTTCCCAGAAAAGGCTAGGACAAGGGCTGCAACGATAATGACACCTATCAACAAGGAGCGTGTCGTTGCTATCGCTGATGATTCGGAGTCTGATGTTCCTTCCGTATCACAAGGAGAACAATCGACCACAGGACAGGGTTCATCGGCCGCAACTTCAAATCCATCTCCACAACATCCTTCACACGTTTTCATTTCACTGTGAGTGGATTGATTTCCATCGGTTTCATTGTTCGAATCGGGTGATTTTGTTTCGTTATTTGAAGCCGGTTCGTTCGTTGATTCGTTTGTCGTTTCGTTCGTTTGTGTTGTCGTGTTTGTTTCGTTGGTCGAATTTGGTTCCTGACAACTCGGACAACATTCGCCTTCTCCTGCAGGTATCGTGGTCCATCCGTCAGGACAAGCATCGCAGAACACATCACTGCAAGGATCTGTGTCGTATTGACAACTGCCATCATCCTCTGTTGCCTCAGCATCAAAATTTGTAGCCGTGTTATCCGTACAACCGAGAGTTGGTACAGGTGGATATTCACACGAACCATCGTCTTCTGTCGCCGATGCGTTAAAATTCATTGCTGTTGAATCTGTACAACCGTACACTGCAGTTGCATCTACATCAGCAGCAAGTTCAATGACAGTTACGGAATGTGCATCAACTGAAAGTGTTCCACTTTGCATTAGGGAAGAGCCAAAGCGGACAACATCGTTGCTTGCAAATCCATTGACGGTTGTTGGCGCTCCACGATTGAGTACAACGGACATGACTTGGTCTTCGTGCGTCATGTTGTAGACAAGGAGATTCGACATTGCCAGTCTCGTGCTGTATTCACCACGCTGCAAAGCAATCGATTCAGATCGCAATTTGCCAAGTTCAGAGATGTTCTCAAACAGCTGAGATTCCATCGAACTCCACAAACCTGCGTCTCGGTACATGTGACGGTTGTCAGGGTCCGCACCTCCGTACTCCCCATATTCATCTCCATAGTAGAGCAATGGAGCGCCCGGTGTGGTCAAAAGCCACCCATAGGCTTGCAGGGCAGTATTGTAGGCAGATGAGTCACCAGGTTGACCTGGAAGACCATCCTCTGCCCATTGATTAAACGCATCGTTGGTTCCGGTATCTGCTCGACTGGTCAATCGAGGGACATCGTGACTACCGACATAGGGAACCATGATCGAACCATCGAGATATTGATCCTGACTTCGGTTGGTCCAGTAATCAAGATGCATGTAGTTCTCATTGCCTGAAACGAAAACATTGTCAACTACAGCATGATACAACACAAAGTCTGCTTGGCCATCCAATCCATCTGGACCCATGTACGCATTGATTGTCCCGTATTGTTCCTGGTTGTCCACGAGTGAGTGACCTGCCCATCCCATGGCCGTCTCACCTTTGAGATAATAATCCGTTCCAACTGTTTCAAAGCGTTCATTCACTTGAGCCACCAAGTTTCGTGTCGCCAAATCTTCGACATGTTTGACCGCATCAATCCGTAATCCATCGAGATTGTAGGCTTCCAACCACCACAATGCATCATCAATGAATTGCTCAGAGGCATCTCGAATCTTCCAATTGACATCCGGCATGTACGAAGTGAACTGGCAATCAAGTCGGTGCTCGGTCCAGTCACAATTTGGACTACCACAGATACAACCGGCGTTGAACCACTCGGGATTGTCCCCATAGTACGTATGTTGCTCATGGACATGGTTCACAACAAAGTCCATCATGACACGAATGTCATGATTGTGGGCTGCTTCGACCAATGCATGGAGTTCCTCAGCAGTGCCCAATTTCGGTTCAATGCCTCGTGGCTCCGTTGGCCAATATCCGTGGAAGGCAGAAACGTCATGCACGCCATCTGCGGCCTTGCCCGTTCCGTTTGCTGCAGTGTTGAATGGCGAGAGCCAGAGCGCTCCCACACCTAAGTCATCGAAATAACCGGATTCAATCATTTGCGTGACACCTGCAAAGTCACCGCCCTGCCAATCAGCCCCCTGCGCTGCACCGACCATAGGCTCATCGTTGGAGGTGTTTCCATTGACGAAACGGTCGGTCATCACCATGTAGATGAGGGCATCTTGCCACTCGAAATCAGCACCAGGTCCTGTCCAAAATGGAACGAGTAAGTCGTAAGCAGGATTTCCATCAACATCGAATCCATCGATCTTCAGAGAGTGTTTACCATCTTCCAATCCACTGATATCGTAGGTCCAAGTGCCTTGTTGGGCATCCCAAACCGCTCCAGAGATTGCGGAGGGTGTACCACTGAAGATTGCCCCTGATGAGCCAGGATGATACGAGACAATCAGGGATTGAGCTACGATTTCAGCACTGAAGTGGGGACGGATATGATCACGTACACGGACAAGAGAATTCTCAATGTCGCCACAATACGAGCGCTCAGAATTCATCGGATCGAAGATGTATTGTCCGTCGACAATGAACTTGTAACAGTACAATCCTTCCTGAAGATCAACCTCAGCGCCCCAAATACCATCTTGTTCCGTCATCGGAATAGGATCGCTCCAGTTCCATTCACCAACAACGGATACTTCGGTTGCAAAACCTTCGTACGAGAACGACGTCATCGGTGAGGCCGTATGCGATGATGCGCGAACCTCGTTCGATGAAAGTGGAGAAAAGACCACGAGAATCATTATGAAAATCAAAAATCGTGCGGCTGTTTTCATTCTTGACCCTCCATTTGATGAGGTTGCTTGAACAACGAATTCGCTGTGTCGACCAGATCATCGATATGCCTGCACAAGAAGGAACGTACGAACTCATTTGCAGGATTGTGATAGGCATCCAGTGGTGGACAATGCTGCTGTAGTTCACCCTTGTCAAGTATCGCGATTCGATCTGCAAGCGTCATCGCTTCGATTTGATCGTGTGTGACGTAAATTGTCGTCGTTCCAAGTTCATCGTGCAATCGACGAATCTCATTTCTCATTTGATGTCGTAATTCTGCATCGAGATTGGAGAGTGGTTCGTCCATCAACAAAACCTTTGGCCTTCGAACCAAAGCTCGCCCAAGTGCAACACGTTGTCGTTGGCCACCGCTCAATTCCTTTGGCTTCTTATCGAGATGACCGTCGAGTTCCAGTAATTGGGCAATTTCTTCGACACGGTTTGAAATCTCGTTAGCATCCAATTTCTCAGTTCCCTTCATCATCCTAAGCCCGAATGAGAGGTTGTCACGAATGGACATGTGTGGATACAGTGCGTACGATTGGAACACCATTCCGAGGCCACGTGCTCCAGCAGGAAGATGATTCACCTTCATGCCATCAATACGAATGTCGCCTTCTGTAACGTCCTCAAGGCCAGCAAGCATCCGTAGAGTCGTTGACTTTCCGCATCCAGACGGACCAAGAAGAACCAAGAATTCCTTGTCTTTGATATCCAGAGACAAGCCTTTCACAGCTTGGAACCCATCATCGTATTGTTTGTTCACGTTCTCAAATTCTACACTCACCATATGCTCACCCTTTGACGCCACCTGCCGATAATCCATCGATCAAGAATTTCTGGAAGAAAAGGAACAACAGCGCGACGGGCAGGCTGACAAGCAAACTGGCCGCAGCAAAATCACCCCATGCTTGCCCTGTTGAGGAAATCAGCGAAGCTAATCCAACAGGAAGCGTATACATATCGTTCGAAGTGTTGAACGTTAAAGCAAGTAAGAACTCGTTCCATGCGGCAAGGAAACTAAACAGTGCTGTCACGGCAATGGCTGGCGTCGACAGTGGTAGGACAACTTTTGTGAACACCTGGAATTGATTGCACCCATCGAGCGCAGCAGCCTCCTCAAGTTCACGAGGTATGGTATCGAAGAATCCCTTCAGCATCCATACGCACAGTGGTAAAGCTGTCACACAATAGGCAAGAATGAGACCCAAGTGTGAGTTCAAAAGTCCTAGGGTCTTCATAACCAAGAAGTACGGAACGAGGATAATGATTCCAGGGAACATTTGCACCAACAGGAACGAGAACATGGAAACATCACGTCCGGTGAATTTGTAGCGACTGAAAGCATAACCAGCAGGAATCGCAATGAACAGACCGAGAAGGGCTGTCCCAATGCTCACGATGAGCGAATTTGTCAACCATGTCCAAAACGAATCTCCGTTGAGAATTTTTGAGAAATGTTCCGTCGTGAATGAATCACCAATCTGACCACCGAGAGCATTCCCTTCAGAGAAAGCAATATCGATGATCCAAATCAACGGAATCACTGTGATAGCAACGAAATGAAGCAACGTGATATGAGTTGAAGTTGCATGGAATTTTTTAGCCAACGCCGCATTGCGCATCAAGCCGTATTCAATTGCCGAATCGGATAATTTCCTCGAGGTCCAAACCGTCACAGGTCGTCCTGATAACCAGAACAGCGTCAAGCCGGATGGAATCAGGCTCCAACAGTGAATCCAGATGTTGAACACTGTCAATTCAGTTCGCAGAAGGCGGTATACGGCAATTCCGAGGAGAATGGCGCTTAGCACGAGACTGATGTTTCTACGAACATGATCACTGACATCCGGAAGCGATGCTCGAAGAGCCGCAAAAAGAAGACATGATACGATTCCTAGGAGAAGCAAATCCGATTCAGCCCGAAGATAATCGACAGTCAAAAGGAGCACGTTGATGAGGAATGCTGCAACAAGCCATCGCCTAAGCATGACGATTTCCATCGGCACATACCACCAACGCATATCGGTCGAATTCGTCATGCAACCGCCTCCGTCGCATTGGTTTGTTTCATGTATCGCCAAGAGAATGCGAACAGCATAAGGAAAATAATGACCGACCATGCAGCAGCCACACCGTAAGCACCCTCTCGGAAGGCAACATCATAGACATACGTGATCAGGATGTCCGTTTGACCAGGTTGGCCAAAGTACAGATTCGGACCTCCATCTGTCATCAGATAAATTACGTTGAACATGTTGAACGTCCATATAAATCCGAGAAGTGTAAGCGGAATCAATGCACTGCGCAAGTTGGGTAACGTGAGATAACGGAACGCCGCCCACCCAACTACCCCATCCAATTCGGCTGCTTCGTACATATCCTTTGGAATGGATTGCAATGCACCACTAATCGACATCATCATGAACGGAACACCCAGCCAGATGTTCACGAGAATAACAATGATTTGCGCTCCAGTAGGATCCGAAAGGAAGTCGATGTTTGTGCCGAGCAAATCGTTCACAAATCCATCTGGCTGGAACATGCCTCTCCAAACAAGAACGGAGATGTACGACGGAACAGCCCATGGAAGCAGCAAGAGTGTTCGATACGCAACCTTTCCATAAATGCGACTTCGATGAAGCATGTTGGCGAGGAACAAACCAATTCCGATGTGCGCTGAGACGTTCACAACAGTCCAAACCAGTGTAAACAACGTAACACGTAGGAACCCTTCAGCGGAGAATACCTCAAAGAAATTGTCGAGTCCGATAAACGATTGATCGCCAAGTTGCGTTTGATTTGCATCCGTAAAGGCGAGCCAGAAACCGTACAACACTGGATAGAAGGTCAAAATCGCCAGGGCGAGGAGCGCAGGTGCCACATAGAAATGGGCGAGTTTGGATTTTGTACGACCGAGTTTTGTATCGTTCCATTTCGCAAAACTCAGCAAAGCAATCAAAGAAAGAACGATGGCTCCCAAAGCGAAAACCACTGGAGACGTATCGCCTGCCTCTGGGCGTTCATCAGCAACACTGGTACGCTGAGTGGTGGAGAAAATCAGGACATCATCGCCGAACACTTCGATAATATGGTCTAGATCAGGCACCATTCCCGTCAAGGCACATTGGATGGTTTGTGTTGAAGCCATCGCGATTCTTTGTTGGCCTATTTGGGGTAATTCATTGACTCCATCGGTGCAGGAATCATAATCCAGAAGCGAACCATTGCTTACCAATCCAACACGAATTTCTGTGTGTAGAGCCCCATCGACGAAGACATCATACGATGTAGAATTCGTCGTTTCAAACTCGATTGTGATTGTTCGATACCCATCTGCAAGTGGAAACGAATCCGCTCGGGATATGGATTCAATCTGTTCCTCAAGTTGTTGGTTGGCGCCGGAAAGCGCTTCACTAGTCGATGAAATACCTGAATAGGCTTGTTCAAAGGCGGTTGACAACGGATCGTAGACGAGCGACATTGCTCTGGTCGTTGGAGCTGGTGTACCCTCTTTCGTTTGCTCGAGGAACCCTGCAAGCACCGCATCATCGTTGATGTTCGAATCAGATTCAAGGGCAACATGTGTCGGCATCGTGTAGGTTTCTACGGCGAATTCTTTCTGAACATCCTCTGATGAAAGCCAAAGCGCAAGCTCAGTAGCAGCGACCTTGTTGGCACTTTGCTTGCTGACAGTCCAACCTTTGTAAGTCACAAGAGGTGACATTCTCTCGCCTGTGCTTTCAACCATGGGGAGCAGGGTTTGACCAATGTTCAAACGGCTTGCTTCGTAAGTTGCCCAGTTCCATGGACCATCGAAAATCATTGCAGCTTTCGAGGAAATAAATTGATTCTTCATGCCTTCAATCTGCGTACCTGTTGCCACGACGCCGTGTTCCAACTCAAGGTCGAGCATCCAACGCATCGCTTCACTCGAGCCATTGGAATCGAGTGATGGTTTTCCGTTTTCATCGAACAACGATCCACCAAATCCCCCCTGTATTGGGAACCACCAATACGCAGTCTTGATTGGAATCGCCAATCCTTGGACATCTTGGTAGGTGAGCAGTTTTGCAGCATCGAGTAAATCTCGCTCCGTCCATGTTTCATCTGGATAAGCAAGGCCTTGTGCATCGAAAAGCGCCTTGTTGTAGATGAGTGAAAGACAATCCTGACTCGCTGGAATTCCATAGAGAGCATCGCCATAGCGCATCGCTTGCAAAGCCCTCTCTTCAAAAACGGCGCGATCTTGTGGCGTCAAGTGAGGGCGTAAGTCTTCCAAGAGTGGAAATCCATCGACACGTACCTCCCCAATCGAGCCTAATTGGTCGCTTGATAACCGCATCAAATCAGGTGCTTGTCCACCCTGAGCCGCTGTCATGAACAATTGATCTGCATTACCGAAAGGCACCATCGTGACCTCGACTGTGACGTTTGGATAAGCAGATTCAAACGATGAGACAGAGTTCATGAAGACTTCTTCTTCTTTGCTTTCTGCAGCAAATGTATGCCATACCTCAAGTACAATCTCACTACCTGGGTCTGTTTGTTGAGCATTTTCCTGACTGCTACCGAGGCATCCTGAGAGAAAAATCATTGAAAAAAGGACAATAGCCAGAAGTCGCTTCCGACGGGAAGAACCTCGAACCACTCCGTTCATGTTGTGTGCTTGAAATACGCCGACTTAAACAGCACGGAGAAGCGCTATACTGTCCGGTTTGAATTGTGGTATGCAACAGGCAATTGTCCAAGTTGCATCCACTCGAGGTACAGCATACGTTTCATCTCCAATCGTGCACCTTGACGCCACCGTTTTCGCATGGTTCGCTCAGCCTCACGGCTGGGTGCAGGAGGAGGTGAGAAATTGCATGTTGATTGGTCCGATTCAGGAATTGGGGCATCTTCCCATTCAACACCCCACAAAATCAACCAATCCGGAGGTGCGACCCCAAAATCAACCTCGTTTTCAGGTTCCTCAATAGCGCGTTGGACATCCTCTGTACTGATTTCACCCAAGGCAAGAAGATGAAGCGCCATGGCAGTTCGACGAACCTGATTCCATAGGAATGCTTCACCTGTAATCTCGAAGCCAACCGTACGATCATTAACGATCCAAGGTGTACACGAGAGGATGGTCCGTATAGGGTTCTTACCTGGTTCCAGTCGAGCAAAATTGCTGGCATTGTATGTCCCCTCAAACAGTTTCAACCATTCAGAAAAAACCTCTCCCGGATCCTTCCAAAATTCGATGCCTTCGAGACGATAGCGGTAGATTCGGTGAACGGCCATTCTCGGATTCCAGTCCATAGGAACTTCGCGCACATCAAGAAACGATATCTCGTCAGGGAGTAAATCGTCGACCGCTCGGACGAACTTGCGAGGTGTGATGCTGTTCCAAAGCGATTGGGCAACTCGTACTGTACCCCCATTGAGGCGGACATGAACGCCTGCATCGGTTCGGCTTGAAAGGACAAGATTGTGTTCTTCAGCATCTTTTGAAATCCAACCAAGTTTCTCGAAGGCGTGAATCAATTCTCCTTGTACAGTTCGTACATCGGGTTGAATTTGGCTGCCGTGGAACGCATCGCCTAGGTAACCGATTCGGAAATGCAGACGGGTTTCTGCATCGGACATACGTGAACCTCAATCGTCCGAGGTGAGGATTTGGGCAGCTTCTTCAGGGGTGTATCCAAGACCACCAACGGCCCAAATGAGCGCTTGCTTTACCCATGGTTGAACCATTGGGTTTGCCTTTTCAGGATCAATCACTTCAATGGTGTCAACGATATTACGAGCAGCCATGTACAAGACATCGTCCGTAGGAATGTCAGCCATTTCGAGTCGCCGGCTGTAACGCTGGAACTCCTTGACGGCTTGTGGAACACGGCGACATTCAAGAGCGAACGAAGCGAAATCAGCGATGTACTCGTCGTTTTCTTCATCGAGTTCCATGGCTTTTTTGTACGACATCATGATCTTGGTACCAGGAACAACGTCATCTTGTTCTTCCATGTTGAGCATGTTTGCGAATTCTGCGTATGTGTGCTGAAGAACCGCATTGTCACGATTTGAACGTAGCTTTCCATCAAGATTCTCAACAGCACCCTTTAGGTCGCCTGCGCGGAACAATTCCATTGCGTCTGCCATTACATCATCGCTCATGTTTCTCTCTCCAGCCTTCCCAATTTTTTGGGGTTCTTGAACACAACGGTTCATTCTTGTCCTTCATTTTGTTGGGTAAGAATCTCTGCAACTCTATCCAGTTTTGTGGACTGGCTGTGCTTTTTATGCATTTCATTGAGCAGTGTTTTGGTGTCTTCCCAACCACGAATCTTGTAAAAACAGTGTTTTGGATCTGGTCGAACGGTCTTGATGGTTCGTTGATAGAACATCAAAGCAAAGAACGACTTCAGAAAATTCTTGCCAGCTTTCTCAACTGAGGTATCGTTCTCTTTTTCGGGTAGATGTGGGGATATTCCAACACTTCCTCCAACAGATTCTTCGACAATACCAACGCCTGAATCTGTAAGGATTGTGAGGGTTGCAAAACCTGTTATTGTTCCAAATGGTGTGCGCTCAACTTGAACTTCAGAGATGCGATCGAACAAGATACGGCGGTGGGCACGGCTAAGCAAAAACGCATGCTTGAAGATAACAGCATTGCTTGTGATGGCATAATCGAAACTTCGCTGATAGTAGAAGACAAGGGCCCAGTAGCTCAGGGTTAATGCCAACCCAGAGATGAGGAAGTTGTACTTCCAACCAAGGAATGGTTCAACATCTGCATCGGAGAATAAATCACGAACCAAAGCAATGAGCCCATCGATTTGAATCAAGACAGGTAAGAGTGTTGCAAGAAGCAACCACACCGTCACCCATTTGCCTGAGGTTGATGTATTCATCATTCGATTAAACCATGTCAGGGTTGCCATAACCAGTACAAAACCGAATGGAAGTTTGGATCCACCTAATTCCATGACCCATACGATAAACTTGGCAAAACCTCCTGAATCCTCGTTCAACAATGCATCAGGTTTCCAGAACAACATGTGTACGCCGAAGACGATCAAACCAAGAACATACATGCTCATGAAGCCAACAGGACTTGGAGACTTCGTAAGGAGTACTTCTTCGCCTTCAATGAGTTTGAAACGATTTTTCATCGCTTCGTCATTGGTTGGACCTTCATCCTCTTGTTGTGTATCAACTTCGTCGCCTTCTGGCTCTTCGGATTGTACTTCTTCATCGGTCATGCGCTTGCACCATTATGTTCTCAGCACACAAGCACATAAGCCCTTTGCCGTAAATGGGAAGAAAAAGGCATCATCTCGCTAATGAAGCAAGCCCCAACTGTGTTCCGCATTACCACGAATCCAATCGTACATGGCTTCACGCCTTACTCCATGCTCGTCCGTTATCGTGAGCGATTCTACTTCGAGAGGGTATTCGTTGTAAGTCAAGTGTGACCAGACGCCTCCACGTGTGGGTTGATGAAAGTCCCAGTAGGCGCGTGCAACGGCCCTTACAGTGACGTCGATAGTCGTTCGACCATTCTTGAGTTTCACATGGAAGCGTGGAAGATTGTTGTCCTGACGGTCCTTTTCCACACGAACATGCTTGAACCGTTCGCTCCTTCCATGAACAGCATCATGGAACAGACCACCTTGGCTCACGGCAATATGTGAGACATCTCGTCGCTTCCACTCTCGATGATCACGACTGAGGATGGTCGTTGAGAGGTGGGGCAAAAACCAATCAAGATACGACCCGTCCGAGAAGTGGAGAACGCCCCAGTACCAAGGTACACTCGGAGCTTGGACGCAGACTTTTTGGAAATATGCGGTGCCGTTCACTTCTTCACCATCGATGGTTCCTGTAACCTTTGTCCCGTGCAATCGAAGGATATCATAACCAAGTGACCCAAGGTAGGTGGCAGTTGCCTCACGAGCTGTCGACATGGCAGGATTCCATGGCTTCATTTTCAATCGAATGGATTGAACAGCCTCATGTGCAAGTTCCAAGTTTAGCCAAAATTGTGTGCGATCGGGTAGCATACCCATCGAGCAATCACCTTCCAGCAATGGGACAACAGCTCCTCCCCCCTGACCTTCCTTGCCAGGCCATGACGCATGATTGGAGGGAAGAACCACCATATCACAGACTTTTGCAATGATTTCGTCATGCATAACCGAGCCATCGAACCACCATGCACAAACCATACCATCGATTTGAATGGCTCCTTCATCATCAAATCCAGGTGTCCCTTTTGGCTTCCATTCCACATCATTGATGTGGACATGGTCGTTTTCTTTGGTCGACCAAAGAACCATCAATTGTTTACCCGCCATGGGATGTTCATCATCATCGAGCATGACGAGCCACCACCACCAATCCCACGTGAGATGTTCGATAGGAGGACGTTGATTCAAGGTCCAAAGAGTCGAAAAATCGCCAGCAAAGGTTTCCATCGTATCCCTCACACAATCTCTTTGGATTTGAAAATCAGTTGTCCGATGAACCAGAAGAACGTGGCTTGGAACAACAGAACAATCATAGAAACAACAGTCGTAGCGTACGGCCCCATACCGAGACCAAGGTCGGATTGAGCCCATTCCAAGGCACCGTAACCAGGCAATTCATTGCCGCCGCCAAAGAAGAAGGAACCATCTGGATTCGACCCACCTGCCCATGATCCTGCCTCGGTGAACATCGCCATATCTGGCCAAACAATGTAAGCGCCAGAGTCAATGATGCTCATCGACCAACCGACAATCGACATTCGGAGGAAACTTGATTCGGGTACGGACATTGAGAGCAACGCCATTCCAAGTTCCCAGGCAGCAATTGGGAGGGCGAGAATGATTCCATACTTCCAAAGAACGCCCAAGAAAGCGAACAACATCCCGTAAACAAGTGTCGCGAGTAATGCAGCAATGAGAATCGAAAACCAGACACCAAGGTCCGCGAATCTGAAGAATTGATCACCTGGCCCCATGAAGCCTGAAACGAGTGCAAGGAGCGCACAAACGACGAGAAGATAGGGCCAAACAATCGCAAGATAACCAAGCATACGATATAAGAAAATTTCACCTCGAGCGATGGGTTTCGCCGTCATGTATTGCATCGTTCCAGAAGTCATTTCTTCTCGAATAAGACCAGTTGCGAGGAACAATGGTATGAAAATGCTCAGTAAGAACACAAATCCAAGTTTACCGATTCCGAGAATAAAGGCTCGATGTTGCGCTTCCTTGCCGTATCGATCTTCATCTGGGTCTTCATCGACATTGGGGTCGGCATACACAAAATAGGTGCCACTATTGGACTCGCAGAAAAGGATGCACATGCATTCGACCAAGTAATGGGGGCATATCGTCTACCAAAGAGCGATGAAAAAGAGAAGGAATTCAGAAAGTTGTCTATAAGGGAGGCAACGATAGGGGCCGCACAGGCTCCGCTGGAAACAGCATCGGAAGCATTGGACCTTCTATCCGACATCGAGTCCTTCAGTAAATCATGCAACTCAAATGCATTGACTGACTTGGCTTCAGCAGCGGAGCTATCGAGTTCTGCCGTTAACATAGCATCGATGAATGTCAGAATTAATCTTGATTTCATCGAAGGAAAGGATGTCGATGAGCTCTCGACGAGATTGGATGCCGTAGTTGAGGGATCTGCCTACTCACTAGAGAGGATTAGGTCCA
Organism: Candidatus Poseidoniaceae archaeon; assembly: GCA_949538025.1. Lineage (GTDB taxonomy): Archaea > Thermoplasmatota > Poseidoniia > Poseidoniales > Poseidoniaceae > MGIIa-L2. The sequence continues at coordinate 345 of CATISI010000029.1, read as the reverse complement.
CAGTATCCGAGAGGCTTGGTTGGAAATGAGTCTAGACAAAGACAACATTCACGGAATCCCAGATACTCTTCCACCTCATAAGCCCATAGATTCTACAGTCCCTCATGCCCCTCCAAGACCCGAAGTGCTCGACGAAAGAGGAAGGGTGCTCTCCGTTGAAAACGCTTTGAGATACTTCCCTGAAGACTGGCACGAGACTCTCGCCAAGGAGTTCTTGGATGAGCTGGACGATCTAGGTCACATATACATGCATAGGTTCAGGCCAGATTACGAAATGTATGCCAGGCCAATATCCGATTACAATGCAAGCTCTGAGTCCGCAGCAGCAATAATGCTGATGATTCA
>CATISI010000028.1 GCA_949538025.1 Candidatus Poseidoniaceae archaeon | reverse complement strand
TGGTTTGGGAGGATGTACCAGCCTCTGCGTTGTTGTTTTACAAGTTCAACAAATGGTTTGGTGTCATTGAGACATTCTGTTATTCCATCATACGATTTTCCATTTCTGTCAACAATAAACCGTTCAATCAACCATCCTTCCGAACTTTGAATGGAGTAAGGTGGTAAGACCTTGGCGATCTCATCATCACTGAGATCGGAGGCGATTTCATCTTCAAAAATTGGTGCAGCATCCGCATTCAACCGCTTATCATCAAACGGAGGATACCGGACGCGATGAACAATTGACCATGATGACATAAGCTCTCCTCAGGTGAACAGAAGCTTGACTCCTGCTTGCAAGGCCAATTTACGGAATGCTGGAACTTTCTTCAACAGTGCGAGACCTAATGGAACTGGTTTTTCGATATCGCCGATTTGGTTGATGAGGGATATCACTTCAGGCTTCGCAAAATTCGCAAAATGTTCGTCCAATTCTTCATCCGTTCGGGTAGAAACCAAGAGGTCTCTTAGTGCCCGAGCACGATCTTGTTCTTTCTTCATTTTAGGCCAGGACGTCTTCGTTACTGATTTCAAATCTTTTTCAGATAACTGATTCAAATTAACATGTTTGACAAGTTTATCAGCAATCGATGAGATTTGTTTGAATCCAGGTCCGAGCCCTCCCCCAGTTGTTGGTTTCGCCATGCCTGCGGCATCGCCAATAACGAGAACACGATCTTTGAAGGGTCTGCGAATCATCCCGGATGGGACTGGACCACAGTATCTTGCCGTCTCCGTGATGTTCGCAAATCGGTCTTTCCACAAAGGATGCTTGAGGAGATCATTGTAGCAATCAAGCACTGTACGGCCATCAAGAAGGTCAGCTTTTGACCATAGACCGATTCGATGTGTACCGTTTCCTGATGGAATCACCCACGCAAAGAATCCGGGAGCAATACTTGAACCACTGTACATTTCGAGCCAACCATCTTGGCCTTCATATCCGATAACCTCTGTTTGAAATCCAATCATCATTTCTTTTGGATAGCCCATTTTAAATCGACGACGCACCCATGAATGTGCTCCATCACAACCGATGAGTAATCTTGCTCTCAAGGTCGTTGTTTCTTGAGTTCGTTGGTTGACAATATCGATTACTACACCATCTTCGACAACATCTGCAGATGTTGGCTGCGATTCAAGAATCAGGTCCGCACCCGCCTCAAGACCTTGTTGAACAACGGTTTGATCGAATCGTTTTCTGCAGACAACGTACGTTCTCAACTCGCCTTCACGTCCGACTGGTACAAGTGTGCCAGATGGTCCATGGATAAGCGCTCCATCGACGTCTTCAACAACCGTATCGTATGCTTCTACGGCATCCATTGCGCTTGGTGTGACGAGTCCTGCACATTGAAATGGTCTACCAACTTCATTGTGTTCTTCGACCATCAAAACAGACAGTCCACGTTCACACAAAAGACGTGCAGTATAACCGCCAACTGGACCAGCTCCGATAATGACAACGTCGTAATCATGGTCCATGTACCGAATACGGTGGACCGAACTTCAAGAAGTTTCTTCTGCGACTAACGTTTTGCGAAACGATATCCAACACGTTCGTTCTTTTTGAGCCAAAGAATTGCTGTGTAAGGATTTCCTGATTTCTTCGCAATCAAATCATCGAAAGGACCAATTTCTCCCTTTTCGATCAGTATTTTCGCTTCTTCTCGCGTGATTTCACGCTTGGAGATTTCACGGGGTATGTCTATCTTACATCCACTTGCACTTGTTTTTGGTCGGAAGTGTGTCTCTGTTTCGTAGATTTCTGCACCATGCTTCGGACAAACCGCTACAACGCCGGGCGTTACTTCAAATCGACGAGCATCAGCAGCAGCTTCTCGAGGAGGGAATTCAAACCCAACTTTGTTGCCTTCAAGAACAAGGTAAGCTGGGAAAGGACGGCCTCGGCGAGAAATAAAATCTTCAATGAGGGGGGATTTACCCTCGACCAAAATTGATTTCGCCTCGTCTCTATTGATTTCTCGCTTACAAATGATCTTTCCAACACCTGAAAATTTACAGGTTTCTTGATCGCATGCATAGTGTGTATCTGTTTCACGAATTGTACCGTCGCATTTCGGACATGGACAGATTGCTTCATCAGAGGAATTCGCACGATTACCTGTCGATTTTGAGGATGTCACTTTCCCTTCATTCGATATGACAACGGATGTCTCGTACGCCTCTCCATTTCGGTTGAAGAAACCATGTAAATCGGTCAATTCCTTTTGTTCAAGCAGACGTTTCGCCGTAGAACGATCAAACCAACGACCGCTTGTGTCCTTCCAGAACACAAACGAACACCCTTTTTCCTTACCTTCATTCTTTTCGCAGGTGTAGGAGAGTGCTGTTTCAATAATCTCAGACATACATTGAGGGCAGTTACCAATTGGTTCATCTTGAACAAACAACTGACTTCGGTCATGGTCTCTGACTCGAGTAACCAAGTCGGTGGTTTGTTCGACAATGTTTTCCATGTATTTTGAAGCTTCCAACTCCCCACGTTGAACTGCTGTTAATGCGGATTCCATTTCACCTGTAAGTTCGGCGGACGTGATCCATTCAACTGGAATTCGACGTAGGATCTCGATGATACGTATGCCGTGCGGTGTCGCATTGAGCGCCCCAGATTGCTGTCGGGAAATGTAGCCTCGAGATAGCAATTTCTCAATTGTATCTGCCCGTGTGGCTGGAGTTCCGAGACCTTTACCTGCCATGGCCTCAGCGAGGTCTTCATCCTCGATGTCTTTTCCAGCCTTCTCCATGAGTGATAGAAGTCGTGCTTCCTTGATGCGTGTGGGTGGCTTCGATTTTTCTTCGCTCCATTCGTGGGATGAAACAGAAGCAAGAGGGCTTTCCTTGGAAAACGTGCCCCACCCTTTTGGATGACTGAGATTCTTAGCCACAACCTCTCTCCAACCTAATGTGGTGTATTGTTGGGCTTCTTTGTTGAAAATCTCCCCTGCTAAATTTGCTGTTCTTTTTTGCTTTTCAATGACTGCTTCTGCATACCAGGAAGCAATAAAATTCCGAACAATCATATTGTAGAGTCGCTGCTCGTCTTTGGAAAGAGCGGAAGTAGGCAATTTTCCAGTTGGTATGATAGCGAAGTGGTCGCTGACTTTTGCATCATTGAAATTTCGTGCAACATTTTGCATTCCATTTTTTGTTAACTTATCAATAAAGCCTGACATCTCATCCAATTTTCCAAGATTGGACAGGGTTGTGTCAATGGTTTCTTTCATGTCAGTTGGCAAGAAGCGAGAATCAGTACGAGGATAGGTCGTTAATTTATGGCGCTCGTACAACGCTTGAGCAACATTGAGCGTCCTCTTCGCCGGCCATGAAAACATTGAGTTTGCCTGTCTCTGTAGCGTGGTCAAATCAAAGTTCAACGGAGGTCGCTCTTTGCTTGTTGTCACTTTTTGAGTAACAGTGGCTTGCTCACCTGAATCGATGAGTGCTTGAATTCGTTCCTTGTCTTCATGGGTAAGAATCCAATGAGGTTTGGTATCCTCAGTTGCGGCCCCACCTTCCCAACGACCATTCCACGAACTACCACTACCCTCAAACTGAGCACTTAAGGTCCAAAACGGGGTGGGGATGTGTTTCAGAATTTCAATTTCGTGATCCACAAGAATTGCGAGTGTTGCTGTTTGTACTCGCCCGAGGGAGATACGTTCTGTTCGTTTCTTTGGAAGAAATACCTCAGCAATCCTTGAACCGTTCATACCGATGAGCCAGTCAGCGTAACTACGACTGTAAGCTGCGTCAGCAAGATTCTGGTACTCTGATGCGGATTTGCGCTCATCCCAGGCACGCTGAATGGCTTCTGTTGTCATGGATTGGAGCCACATCCGAGATACAGGTGATTTGGATTTGGAATGTTGATAAATTGTCTGGAAAATGAGTTCTCCTTCACGTGCAGCATCACATGCATTGACAATTTCTGTAACCGCTTTATCGCTCATAAGTTTCTTCACTGCTGTAAGTTGTTTCCGCGTCGATCCCGATTTTGGTTTGAATTCAAATTCATCGGGAACGAATGGTAAATCAGATGCAGTTTTTCTCCAATTTTTGAACTCCGGATTGTAATCATCCATGTATTTGAGCTCCAACATGTGACCAACGGCCCATGTTACAACAATGTCGTTTCCAGACCAATGTGTTGTTTCTTTTTTGTTTATGTTGAGCATCTTTGCAATATCTTCGGCGACACTAGGTTTCTCGGCGAGGACAACGATGCTCATGTTGATAATGCGTTTGTCGACTGTACTTGAAGGCTCGCCAGACTTGAAATACAAACAGATAACTTATGTTATCTGGTGAATTTATCGAGGATTTTTGATCCGATTGCGATGCAACAATTCATCCCATTTTTCTTCATCATCACGGTACCCACAACCACTGCATCCTGGATAACCTGCGAGCAACAATTCAGAACACATCTGGATGAAATCTGTCATCAATTCATGTACCTCAAACGGTAGCCACATTACCTTCTCGTCGCTCGGTAAATCCGTTTGGAAATCAAATAGATTTTGGCCGTTTCTGGAAACAGAAAACGGTCCAGAAGTGATCACAGGAAATTCCAATCGTTGTGGCATTGAATCTGCCATGTTGAGAATCAAACGATGCCAGGATGCCACATGAGCTTGGGGGATGTTCAAAATCAAACCCTCCTCTGTGAGAATCCGTCTGCACGCTTCACGAACGGCAAGCCATCTTGCTGAATTCTCCTCCATATGCCCCCGAAGAAGCGCAAGGATTGAAGGATATCGGTTCAAGCATTGCCCATGGGCAGGCTGTTTCGGTGGTTTTCAAAACCTCTTTTGGCCGTTCAGGATTCGGAAAAAGCCCACGCACGCTCGCTCCTTATGCTGCGCATAGCATCATCAAATCCAGTGTTTCGTGCAGTGCTTCGTCTACTCTACAAACCAAAGAAAAACATTCCAATGCATTGTTTCGGATTGGATTTTGATCATCCGTTCGGTATTGCCGCCGGTATGGATAAGCGTGCGGAGGCACTTCGTGGATGGGAATCCATTGGACTTGCTTTTTCTGAGATCGGTGGAGTCACCATGCTCGAACAAACGGGTAATCCGAAACCGAGAATGTTTCGACATGGAGGTGATCGTTCCCTTGTCAATCGAATGGGATTCAACAATCCAGGCAGTGAGAACGTAGCGAAACAACTTGAACGTTCGGGTCCACAATCAAAGCCCGTGTGGGCTAATTTAGGTAAATCAAAATTGACACCTCTCGAAGAAGCTGCATCTGACTATTCCACAACGATGCATCGTTTGTGGCCGTATGTCGACCTGTTTGTCATTAATGTCTCATCTCCGAACACCCCAGGTCTACGGGAATTGCAACATGGTGAACATCTCAAGGAAATTCTCACTGCCTGCATTGATGTTAACCAGAAGAATGCTCAACAACAAGGCCGGTCAAAAAAGGCGCTTCTCATAAAAGTAGCACCAGATCTTTCAACAGACGAACTCGAGGCCGTTGTAGATGCGGCCATGACCTGTGGAATTGATGGAATTGTCGCAACAAACACGACGCTTAACCGACCGAATGAGGAACACAACGTCTACAAGCAACAAGGTGGTTGTTCAGGTTCACCCCTTCGCCAGCAGAGCACGGATATGATTGCTCACATTTATTCCTACACCGATGGAAGACTTCCCATCGTTGGTGTCGGTGGTATCATGAACGCTGAGGATGCTTGGGAAAAAATCATTGCCGGGGCCACGCTTCTCCAAGCCTATGCGGGATTTGTCTTTGAGGGCCCCGGTTTGACGAAGTCCGTCGTTCATGGGTTGCATCGAAAGATGAGGCAACACAACATGCCTACACTATCTGACGCTGTTGGGTTGAAGCATCGACAGTCATCATGAGCAGATATTGAAATACATCTGTCTGTTCCACAAGAACGATACAATGTTGTCGTATCGCAACCGATTACTTTTGATTGGTGGAGTTGTCACAATTGCTGTGCTCGGTACGATTTTCCTCCAAGCACCTGCGCCTACGTTGACCGTTGATCAACTGATGGATGACAAAGCATCACTGATCGACGGAGAGGTTGCTGTTCGTGGTGAAATTCGTGATGGAAGTATCAATGAAACGTCGATGACATTCATTTTGGAAGGCTCAGAATTCGATTTGCTAATCGACTACTCAAACGCTGGTTCAATCTCCAATGGATTGGGTGATAACCGAACTGTGTACGCTGAGGGGATCTTCCAGTACAAAGATGGCACATACGTTGTTGAAGCTGATACTATCAAGACGTCTTGCCCATCAAAATATGAAGAAGAAGTCTAATCACCTTCAGCGTTTGATTGAAATAGAGCCTGTTGCAGGATTCAACGGGATAGGTGGGGAGCTAGGCGTACCCTGTACCACAAATCGTCTTTATGGTGGGCTGAATGCCTTGGGGCGGCGAAAGCGGCTCATGGGTTCCTGCATGCGGACGTAGATGTCTCGCCCCCACATGATCCGGGTGTTGTGAACCGTTTCCGGAGGGAAACGGGAATCAGATAACCGGGGGAACAGGTCAGGCCGGGAACGGAGCATCCCTACCTGGGGCCATGGGTGCTGTGGGGATCCGGGACGGAGGAAGTGTGTAGATACGGCCTTTGAGCACGAGCGTCCACCCAGGGATTCCCACCTAAATATCAAACACAACGTCGCAGTACCAACCTGGTCCTTCGAACGTGGGCACTTCTGGCCAAGGCGACTCCAGTGTTTGGTTCGCTGTTACCTGTGCAACCATCAAATCTTGACGTGTTACCGCCTTAATTTCGACCTCTTTTTCGATGTCATCGGAATGGACCCAACGTACATGTGCTTGTAGGGAGTATACGTCCTCGAGTTCGTCTATTTTTATTGAACAATCAACAAGCCATTTCTGTTCAACTTCATCCATAAAGAGAACTTCTTCAAGCCATTTGACGAGGAGCAGTCCGTTCGAGTCATCATGTTTGGGAATTCGAACCGTCCATTCAGATGTATGGTGTATGGCTTGTGAAGGAATCTCTGAGGCAAGGAGGTAATCCTGCATTCCAGCGGTGGTTTCCTCAAACAACCTGGCCTTTGATGCGGCAAAGGATCGTAAGCCAACATCTGCTGTTGTCGGCCTCAACCAAGAACTCATAGAATCACCTCATCGTTTGGAAACTTGGAGCGACCATGCGATATCTCCAATTCTATCCACCATGTCGTCAAGTCGTAAAACGAATCGGTCGGTTCGATCTGCTATGAGAATGCACTCACTTGCAGCATTTGCGAGTTGAGCTGTTTCTTCTACGGAGAGACCGAGCGTGATTGCTGTTGCAACGGCAACAGCAGCGGCATCGATGAGTCCGATCATTTGTCGAATCTCTTCCAACATGCATTGAACATGAACTGTGTCTTCGTTTCTCGAGTGGATGGTCACACCGTCTTGCCCCTCAAGAATCAAAAGATGCTCCCAGCCATTTGATTCTAGAAGCATTGATGCTGCTTCGGCACCTGTTGCTGCGCCAAGTCGTCTTCGCATAAGTTCCAACCCTTTTGATTGAAACAAGACCCAATCAACACCTTGTGTACGATGCAGTCCTGTGAGCTTTGGGTCGGCAATGATTGGAACGTTGTGTTTCTTCGCAGCAGCGATGAGTCGTTCAGCCCCAGCATCATCGAGAACACCTAATCCATAATCAGACAAGATGAGACAAGATGAGTCAGGGATCGACTCAGTCGTACGGTCGATGAGGTTCATCAACGCTGTGGATGGAATTGGTTCATCGTCTTCAATATCCCATCGAAGCAGAAGTTGTTCTCCTTTAACCAAGCCCTCGCGTGCCCCCAAAAGTCTTGTTTTCACCGTGGTTGTACGTTCTTCAAGTACTGCAATTCCGGATGTTTCAACGCCTTCTTCTTCAAGCATTTCCAAGATAGCGAGTCCTGAATCATCATCGCCGACGACACCATGCAGGTGACTCTTCAATCCTAAGGAATCAAGACCACGAGCAACGTGTGCTGCGGCGCCCACATCGACATCACGTGAAATTTCTTTGAGGACTGGAACCGGTGCACGAGAGTTGAGATTGTTGGCAAAACCATGGATGTAGCAATCCATCATGATGTCCCCTACGAGAAGAATTTTCGCTGGTTTGATGTTTTTCAAACCCCGTTCAAGTTTCTTCAAAGCATCGTGTATCTTCACATCGTCGTCGCTCATTCCCATAATTATCCCTCTATATTATCTTGCAATTCAGCTAAGAGCATGGCATGTTCTTGCTCGGAAATTCCCGTTTTCGTCCGTAATGTTTCGAGCATCGCTGCTTCATCGTTTGTGATGATTCCATCGATCATTGCAGTTTTTAGAACAGAACTGTATGCTCCGAGTTCTGGTGAAATATATGGCTGTTCCAAGGCTTCTCGGAGCATCCTTTCGTGGGTTTCTGAATCGATATCGAATGCAACTTGAACCGTTCGAAGAAGTGCTTCTTCCTCCTCATGTATTACTCCATCGACCAATGCCTGTCGCAACATTTCAAGGTAGATTTCTTCAGGAGGTGGTGCATTGATTTCTCGACGTGCTTCATTGGACAAACGTCGTACTCGATCTGGGTGCATCCCGAGGAAATCCACGACCTCGTTGAGTAAGAGTTGTTCGTCTTTTGTGATACGACCATCCTGCCAAGCCCTTGCAAACATACGGCGAACAAGTGCTTCACCGGCCTGTGCATCCAATGAAGCAGAGCCTTCTGGGTGAGAAACAGGTGACATGACTGGCTCTGAATGTACTTTCATGTGTTCATCAATGTGGGCGAGTGTTTCGAGCGTATTCTTCGAACTCGTGAGCAGAGATTCCAACAACACTGTCGTTCCATCCGATTGCACTG
>CATISI010000027.1 GCA_949538025.1 Candidatus Poseidoniaceae archaeon | reverse complement strand
ATTGATTTGGTTGATGCTCACGTCCGACCACGTTCCTCCAACGTCCATCACACGTAACGTCGTGTTGTAGAGTCCAGCTTGCGCAAAGGATCGCAATGGAGAGCGCAATCCAGAGGTCATGTTGTCTCCGAAGTTCCACGCATAGGCGATGGGTTGATCGAAGTACGGCAAGGTATTGTTGTCAAGCGACAGCCCCCACGCATCAAAACCGTCCCCTGTGAACTGGATTTTCTCGTAGGTCTGACTGAGGTTGGTCGAAACCGATGCATTGGCTACAGGGGCCATGTTTGTTAGTGCCTGAGGTGAAGTTGTTTCTGTGTCCAATACAGCCCCAAGCATGTTCTTCATCGTAAAGCGAACAGTGTATTGATCGTCCTTGTTGGCAGTGAAATAAACGCTGTTTGGAACATGGATGCCACCACCGGCTTGAACACGAGTGGAGATCGTGTCAACGACGGTTCCGTTGCTGTCACGTACGATAGCATCGACGTCAAGATCCTCAAAGAACGCGTTCGAGAGAATGGAGTAGTTCACTTGAACGGTATCGGCTGAACCATCGCCATCACGGTCACCGAGCGTGGTTCCATTCAGCATCATGGTCGCAGGAGAGGTGATGCGTGCTGCCTCGATATCGATGGTTCCCTGAGGGTATGAGGGACCACACGATGTGTAATCACAATCTGCGACAGTGCTTGCGTACCAAACGATGGCGTAGACCTCATCTGTGAGGTTTCCGAAACCTTGGATGAGTCCAGTTGCGACGTTGTTAGTGAAATCCAAGTCCTGTGTCGACCAGAGCCCATCAGCCGTAGATTTGTAAACCAAAACGCCATCAAAATTCGAAACATCAGAAGTGACTCTCAAAGTGAGAGGAGCTGGTGAAGCAGCGCCTGGGGTGAATTTGAAAGAACGGATACCCCATCCTTCCATGGTATGGCCGGTTGAACTCCAGGGTGTTGACCAGTCTGAGTTTGTATCTGCAGGCGTGATTCGACAGAAGGTCGACCCTCCACAAGAGGGATTCAGATCGAGGTTTGAGAAACCGTAGATGCCTTGATCGGAATCAATGGTCGCTGCGATGGAAAAGTTTGCAAAAATCTCACCCATCGTACGGCCGATTTTGCCGGATTGTCCAGATACGGGTGAAAGAGCGAGGTTTTCGACACCGAGACCACCCGTTGCAGAATCCTGAACAAGTTGTCGAACAGCTGGACCGCCTCCAAGATGGTCTGCGAGGTACATTGTAAACACAAATCCTGCACCGTAATCCGCGTTGCGTTGGTTCCACCATCGAACGCTCAAATCGGATTGCTGCGTCCACCCATTCAAGTGGCCTGCGAGGGTTCCATCGGCTCCAAAACAGAGGTAAATTGCGACGTCCGCGTTTCCCTCATCCAACCAGAGATTCTCGTAAGGATCTTGTGCGTTGTGAAGAAGATGTTGCAGTTCATGAGCTATAATGGACTTCCCCCAGGCCAAAGTGATGTCAGCGAAATCGACGTAGACAACATCCCGAGTAGGCGCAGTTCCCGGAGAAAAGTAGCCACCGATGTTGTAAGCACCATCGATATCATAGATGACGATTTCAACTTGACAGTTGTTGTCGTTGTCCGGAGGTGCTAACCCACGTCCGTCTTGGTAGTCCTTACCGAAATAGGTCGTCATGGTTGGATAGATGGTTTGGTCCCATGTTGATGCGAGATTTTGCAAGACAGTGGACGAGAGGGTTCGTCCAGATTGAACCAAGAAGGCAACTGTAGCCGTTGTTTTGGCAACGTAAACATTCGTCGAACCGCCTGAAATAGGAACGGTCAGCGTATCACCAACCACGTGTTGTGTGCATGTTGAACGCGCCATGGTTGGCTGGTACCGTATGTCATTAACACCCGGACGACCTTCGTCAATCCATGCTTGTTTGATGAATGATGTTGCAGATACAACGGGTTGATTCTCCTCAATCAAGAGGTATTCAGATCCAGTCTCGACATTGAAGTCGGTCAAATCACCGTAAACAACCCCGATTTCGTTGACGACATCTTCGACCTCGTTTTGTGTTTCATTGGCTGCCGCCTGACCTAAAACGGAGGTCAGCATCAGGAAGACGAGAAAGAGTGCTTGTGTAGAGCGTCGTTCAGACATATGAATTCCTCAGGAAAATGTGATGCTGTATCACAATTGAATGTGTGGAAATGAGGTATTTAATACCCCGCGTCTTTAGCATCAATACAATGGAGGGCCCAAGATTGAGGATTTCACTGGTTTTGATGGCCATTCTTGTTTTGGCATTGGCCATCCCATGGACGACATCAGCTGAGATCTGCTCGAACGTTGAACTTCTAGAATTCGATGGGCATAACGCCAACGAAAGCGTCACCACACAGGTGAATTTTGGTGCGAGAGTACCCGGAAGCAATGCTTCAGAAGACCTCCGCAATTGGTTCATGGAGACAAGGCCTGAATTTGATTGGACCTTGGACCCACATGATTGGGATGGATACAACCTCACCAATCTCGAGGGAAGGCTTATTCCTGCAAATGCGGAAGAATTGGGGCCAGTTGTCGTCCTCGCTGCACACTATGACTCAAGGGACCGTGCAGAGCGAGATTCTGATGAAAACATGACCAATGTGCCGATTCCCGGTGCCAATGATGGTGGAAGTGGTGTAGCAGTTCTATGGGAACTTGCAAGGATTCTTCCAACAATGAACTTGAACCACGAAGTATGGATCCTCCTTACAGATGCTGAAGATCAGGGCACAACTCCATCGATGCTTGGAGCAAAAGCATGGGCTGAGAACCGCACGGAAGAAGACATTTCTCGCATCGATGCGTTTCTTCTGGTCGACATGATCGGCGATGCAGATCTGAAGATTTATCGAACCTTCCCGCCGTATGTAGGAGACGAAGAAGGCGATCGATTGTGGGATGCCGTACGCACGCTCGCTGGCCCATTGGGTCTTGTCGACAATGTCACAGATTGCATAGGATACCCTGGACTTGACATCGTCAACTTCTCAACGACCGACGGAGTCATCGATGACCATGTCCCGATGATCAACGTGGGCATACCAGCGATTGATTTCATCGATATTCGTTACGGTGAGAATGCATCGGTTTGGCAAGGCTACTGGCACACACATGAGGACACGCCAGACAAGGTCTCTGCAGAATCACTCGCGCACATTGGGCGCCTGCTGGAACTCGGACTCAGGGAAGGCTCCTGGTTGAAGGTTGAAGTAAATCAAACCGAGCCGGCCCAACCTTTCGATGAGGTCCAACCATCTGGCTTCGGTCCAGTCGTTATCGGCGCAGTGTTCACCGTCATCACCATTATTTTTGTCGGTTTTCTAGGCCTTCACGAAAGCGTGCGTTTGAAACGATAGGTCTGCATGCGCGGATACACTGGGATGTGCGGCTTATCGCGCACCAGAGAATATGAGTGGATGCTACATGGACATAAATGAACGACGTGAAGCACTGCGTGCACGCGTTCGTAGCAAACTGTCGGGAGAGGAAGAAGAACCAGAAGAATTGGTCGTTCAAGCATCCGAAGTTCAGGCGGCAACAACAGAAGGCGAGGATTTACTTCTCATCGATGAATCGAATGGTCTACTTGCCCTTGCCTCATCTCTTATCTTCATTGGAAGTGTCCTTGGCATCATTACAGGATTGTTGCTTCTACAAGGAAATCCAGCAGAGCTGTTGAACAACACTCTGGAAAGCGACGATGCTGTTGATGTCTATGGCATCGTTCTTGAGGCTGAATCCGGAGATTCGATGGAGGGCGTTCAGATTCAATTGATCGAAGAAGAAAGCGGTAACCTCATTCAAGAAACACAAACCAATTCTTACGGATACTACAACTTCGAAAATGTTCCAGCTGATTCGCACATGTTGCGCGTCTCGATGGAGTCCTACATGACGGTCGAGCGGACGTTTGCACCAGATTCGGCGACTCAAGCTCCGTTCACACTCACACAAGGAAATGGAACAGTGAAGGAAGATTTCAGGCAGTCAAATTCAGGTTGGTCGTTGGAGAATGCTGTTGCACTCTCAACAGGAATCGCTCTCGTGACCATTCTTGCGGGAGTTGTTGGCCTCAAGGCTGCTGTTGACACACGCAGTGCCAAGAATTATCGAAGAACGCAATACCTTGCCGGATTTGCCTTGTTCAGTCGTGGATTCATTGTCTTTGGACCGTTCCTGATTCTCTGCGGAATGGGATTGATGATCCTTGCAAAGGACGAATTCCAAGGTCCCGAGGTGGAGTGATGTACCTCATCACCGTCGAAGGCGGAGATGGTTCGGGCAAAGGCGAGGCTGTACGGATTCTAACAGAACTCCTCGCCTACTATCCGTTCAATGAGGTTCATCGAACCCATGAGCCACGCCGACATAGCGATCTTGGAAAACTCGCACTCGAGGCTGTCAAGATTGGAGATAAGACGCCTCTGCAAGAAGCTGGCTTATTTGCTGCTGACCGCCTCGACCATTCGCACACGTGGATCAAGCCGCGACTTGAGCGTGGTGAAGTTGTAGTCTCAGACCGGAACATCCACTCCTCTATTATCTACCAAGGCGTAGTCGGGGAATTGGGAATCGATACCGTTTGTCAAGTGAATTCCGCATCGATGATACCCGACCTTGTGGTATGGATTGATTGCGACCCTGACCGGGCCATTGAGCGCATCAAACATGCTACCTTGCGAATGAGCAGCGATAAGCAGGAATACTTCGAAACACCTGAAATTCAGAAAACCATACGACAAGGATTCAATGATCTCTTTACAGGCGAGATCCAGGTCGCTCCACCATTTGACAAGTGCTGCATCGTTGGTCCAATCCTCAACGAAGGAGGACTGGATGAACTACGTCAGAAACTAAGGCGTGAACTTCGGCAGTTTTTCAACCGAAGACCGGCCCCTCTAAACGTCGATGCCGATAAAGTCGATAGGTACTTACTCAACAAACTGGCCCATGACGTTCAGCAACAAACTCGATTACCAGGTGCACCGATGGAGCGTACGTCCGTTCACATTGGTTGGCTCAGTGGACAGTCGCCAGCACAGTGGATGCAAACGGCTGAGGACGAATGGGATTCAGGCCAGGCTCGACAGTCGGATGTACCGAGTAATCCACTCGCTCGCTCCAGCTGGTCCATCCTCGGCACACTCTCGCTGATGGCAGGTTCGTGTGAGATTCCTCGCTTGCACAAGTCGCTTGGACCTCATCGAATGGTGACGCAACGCCACACACAACGTCTCGTCAAATGGTTGGAAGAAGCAAACTGGATTCATCGACAACAAAATCACATTCCATTTGCCGAGGGTCAAGTGTTCAAGCTACGAGACGCTTGGATTGGCTTTGCCCGGTTGACTCTTGCCATGTGGCCGTTCCGAGTTGCACTCTCGACATGGAGAAAAAATAATCCGGATTCTCCATGGGAAAAGGCCCTGGAAGTTATTCTCAAACAAAGTAATTCTCAACTCAACAAGGCGGTTGAGAACACCATTGAGCGTTTACATATCTTAACGAGTGGACATGAGGATTGTCCTGTTCCAGAGAACGCAGAACAGTTGCTGGTGTGGTGGTCCATGCCTCCACCCGATCACTCCTCTTCCTGAGGAGGTCGTTGGAATCGAACATTACCAGGCAATTGGACCTGGGATGGTTTGTCGAATTTGTTTGGTCGTGCGCTGTATGCTGCAGCAAAGAAGAGCCCCAATCCGAGTCCGAATGGGATTCCGGTCACCAATCTGAGGAATGCTGTTGATTCCCTATCTGTCAGGAGTTGGGTGAATCCATCCACTCCCATTGGGATAACACAAATGGCACCGATGGCGACAAAGAGCATTGTTCGGCGGTTTTTCCTGTAGATTGGATTCAGTTGCTCATCCGGCAAGACCGAAAGGAATGTGTCCCGTATTGTCCAACGGTTGACACCACGCCGAGAATAGATGAAACCTCCAAGTGCTAAGCCTGCAAAAATCCCAACGTCACGCACACAAACCGGCATCTGATTTCCGTTGATGGTCCAAGAACGCTCGTGTTTATTGTGGCAATTCAGATCACCAAACGCATAGATTGCAGCGCTGTAAAAGTTCAGATCGGTCCATGTAAAATTTTGGTCGTTCTCCTTGTGGAAGTCAAGCATGTTGGCTCGCCCAGAAAGTTCGCCTATTGTGTCTGCCTCAACCATGGCAGGTGCAAGGAAGAAAGATGCAAGAAAGAAGAAACTGATGCCTCCGATCCATAAGCCAACTTTCTGGTCCCGGGTTCTTGTCTCGAGACCATTGCGTTCCATGATTCTGCCTTTGCCTCACGTCCTTTAATCCTTGACGCATCGACGGTTTCATTTCACTCGAAATCTAGGGTTGCTCATGGCGGAGCCTTCTACTGAGCCGGTTGGCCTGTGGCTTGGCTTGCAGGCTGGCGCCTTCCTTGGCCTGTATTTCGGGTTCAGCCTGGCTTTGGTATCCGCCTTAACAAGCCCGGATGAATTGATGCGTATCGTCTATCTCATCACTATCTTTCCGCTGGTCGGAGGGATTCTCTTGGGTCCATTTCTTGCAAAACGAGAACGCCCTGTCGCCTCAGACGTCCCGCCTTTACAACGAACCATGGAAGCACTCGAGGGGATGGACGAAGGCCAAGGCAAGTGGCGAATTTTGAGCCATGTTCGAAGTGATGGTCGAACCGTGCGTATCGATCTCCACGATTCAAGTCGAGTGGAAGAACTCCTCAGTCGTACAACCCCACTAACCAATGAATTCCCGGTTCGTTACATGGTCGGTCGTGGCATCAACAACAGTCGCCAACCCGAATTGCGAGCAAACGTGCTTAAGATACTCGACGAGAAGTTCCCAAAAACGCGACAGTCGAGATACACATCTGCTATCGAAATAGCCCCTGAATTGCCCGAACGACTGCGAAATCAACGTAAACGGATCAACCTACTCCTTGCGATATTCCTGCCGATTGCAACCTTCCTTGGATGGTTGGAAATGAGGTAAACATCACGTAGCATCACTTATTTTGTTGAAGGTTGAGTATCAAACATGCGGGAGGTCTCCTTTTTTTGGAAAATCGACCGCCTCGGCGCTATCGGACTCGAGAAAATCCCAAAGATTGCACGCCGAATTGAGTTCTTATCCTACATCAAACGCGCTCCAAAAGACATACGCTGTTTGTTCAAATTCCACCTTCATGATGGACAAAACGTTGAGCATTTGAAAGGCGTCGATGCGCTTGAAGTGCTGGAAGTTATTCAAGAGGCCGAACAACCTGACGATGGACATTTGGTCATTTGCAGAGTCATTCATCCTGTATCAATTCTCAACGCCCGAACCAATGGAACATTTGCCGTTGCGGGCTCAAAATTTGACGAGGAAGGACTGACCTATATTTTGCAAGGCTCTTCAATGAAGTTGCGACTTCTCTCCGGTGTTTTGCGCCTTATTGCAAAACCCGATCGTACAAGTGCACGCACACTCAAGCTCACTCCACAGAATCACGAATCGGTCTTGACCGAACGTCAACTAAAATTGGCGAAGTTTGCTTACGATCGTGGCTATTATGACTTACCCAAGCGAATCAAAATCACTGAGTTGGCTGAGCAACTTGGTCTCGCGAGAGCGACAATATCGGAACACCTCACGAAAATTGAAGGCATTCTAATGGACGATATGTTCTCGTCGATGACTGATGTTCGACTAACGGTTGAACAAGCCCGAACCATTGTTGAAACCATGGAATTGGATATGGATGAGGAGGAAACATACCAAACAGAATCCTTTGCCGGCTTGATCAAACGCATCAAAGAGAACATCGCTGAAGAGCTACCTTCGGATACAGAAAACGTCCCGGAACTGGATATCGGCCAAGACCCTGAAGAAATCCTCAAGCGCATTCAACAAGACATCCCTTAGTCTGCTCATGTTTTTATGAGTCAGTGTGGTGAACAACGCATGGAGGAAATGCGGGCACTTCTCGACCGTATCTCCAATTCAGGAATTGAAGTGCCTCAACCCGTGCGGAAAGCCATGTGCGACCTTCACCTCGAACAGTTTACAACATACGACTTCGATGGTTTCTTTCACGACCGCCCGGTCGTATTTATGGAAACTGAAAACGGTGGCGTCAAGACCATTTCGGCACCACACATGATCGTCACGCTCCTTAATCATCTTGAACTGAAAGAGGGCCATGAAGTGCTTGTTGTTGGCTCCAAAGGAGGGTACATTGCAGCCCTCATCGCAACCATCGTAGGGGAACAAGGACGTGTGATTGTCATCGATCCCTCTGAAGAAATCATCCGCCATACCGCAAACGCGTTGAACGGCTGGCCGACGATTAATCTGCGACATGTCGAATCAATTGATGTTGCCCCAATCGAACTTCCAGGCGATCTCAGCCGAATTCTCATCACAGGAAGCGTTCTTTCTGTACCAACGTGGATGGAAGAGCGAATCGTTGAGGGAGGCTTCGTCATCGCTCCTATAGGTGATCATCATCACCAAGAATTGATGAAAAGTGAACGCCAGTTCGATGCTTTACATCCCACCTCGCTTGGTCCGGTTTCATTCGGACCAGTCGACATTGTTGAAAGTGAACCCCAACCACTTACCGCTTTGGAAATTGCAGATTTGATTGAAACATTGATCGAAACGTGCCACGAGATGGACCTCTGTGGAGCCGATGAACTGCAACAACTCGGAACGATCGCAGATGAATTACGAGCCATGATGGATGCCGACGAAGGCGATTTAGAGGAATACATCACTGCGAACATGCAACACTTTGTCCAATTGTGGCCGATGATACAACTCATGTTTGCACCGACACTAGCTCGGCCTGGTGACATCGACCGAGATGATTCCACAGGCTATCATTTCGATGAATTCACCCCATGAGGCTGAACTATGGTTGCAAACATTCAGTCCGCAATTGCCAAATTGAAACACAAGGACGTTCGGCAGCGAAGAAGAGCTGTTCGAATTCTTTTCGATTCAAATGCATACGAGAGTGTTGAAGCCTTCTCTCCGCTTCTTGATGACAAGGACATTTGGTTTCGCAACAAGGCAATTGAAGCGTATCGAAGGTGGGCGCCACAACATGCACCCCATCTTCTCGTCGAACTTGCACAAAGCGAGCAACTTGATGGTCAACGTTGCGTAGCAACTGTTCTCGAGTCGATCAACAATTCAACGGAGGCTGCTAAGCTTGCTCGCCTCTTATTGAACAGCAACGATGATGTCGTTGTTCGGCGTGCTGTGCATCAACTCATCTCCAGTGAGGAGGTAACTGATTCGGAATTATCAACGTTTCAACATTCAGAAGACCATGTCGTGCGAACCTATGCGACCGAAGTGAGTACGAACGCATCAAATCTACTCGACTCCCTCCAGGACGCTCATCCAGATGTTCGCAGACAAGCCGCTGCTTCTCTTCTCGAAATGAAATTATCCGAGAAGGAGAGTGCTGCGCTTCAAAACGCCATCAACCAAGATGATGCGTTGTGGAAATTGGCTGTCACAATTGCTTTACAGAATCGACTGCCGAATTTACTCAATCTCATGAAATCAAAATCCAATTCGCAAAGGAAATTTCTGGTTCAATCCTTGAAAGATGTAGTGGAAGAAGCGGATGATGAACGACTTCGTACCCTCATCGATGGAGATTGTACCTCCATCGTGGCCCGCTGGCTCGTTGGCCGAAACGATGCAAAAAGCGATGCGTTGCGGACAGAATTGTTGTTTGATGATCGTGTTGATAGCATCGATAAATCGAGACTCCTTGAGCGATTGCTACATCGTCAACAAGAACCTGAAATGCAAGAACTTGCTGAGCGCTTGATTTCAGAATCGAATGATGAACTTGTCTTGAGTGCAGCACAGAACCTATACACTTCATAGACCAAGGACTCACCATGACACATTCAAACGTCGTTTTTCGAGTTGATGCAACCGATGCAAGTGACCAACGCTTGGATGTAGAAATCGAGGTTGAGGCTCCATTCACAGCCTCCTCATTGAAACTCTCGTTCCCACGTTGGGTACCTGGCTCGTACTTTTTACGCGAACCCATTCAACACGTCTCACATTTGCAAGCAACTGATGGCGAAGGTAACTCGCTGAACGTTGTACGGAAAGATGTTGATTCCATTGTCATTAAGGATGTTTCAGCGGTCGGGAAGGTATGCATTCGTTACAAATTGCTCTGTGTTGAAAACACGGTTCGGTCAAATCATCTCGATGACACACACTTGCACATGATGCCTCCGTTCACTTGGTTCCTACCAACCTCTGGAATCGATGCAGAACGCATGAATAAAACGCATACTGTCGAATTTATACTACCTACAGATTGGAATGTTTCAACTCAACTCACGTTTCAACAGACATCTTCCCACAGTTCGGGACAACGTCACTCGTATACAGCAGAACATCGTGATGCACTCCTTGATGGAATTGCAGAATGCAATGCGAATCAAATCCACCGATTTACCGTGGGTGGACGTGATCACGCGCTTCACTACTGGGATTCAGGCGGATACAAGCCAAATGAAGTTATGCTTGAACGATTTATTCATGACATCAAGAACATCAGTGCAGAGCATCATGCCTTATTCGGCCCACTTGATGAACCATACCATACGATCCTCCACCTCACCGATGGAGGACGTGGCGGTCTTGAGCACACCAACTCACAGACATCGATGGTTCCGAGAACATCCCTTCAGCCAGGCCATGTAGAAGATTATCGAGATCTTGTCAGTCTGTTTAGCCATGAATACGTTCACCAATGGAACGTGAAACGACTTCGACCGAAGCTTTTCTTAGATTATGACTTACAAAGGGAAGTCAATACGGATTTACTGTGGTGGTTCGAAGGAGCCACTTCATGGATAGGCGATATCATGTGCCTACGCTCAGGAGCATGGAGTGCAGAGGATTACTTTGCTGATATGAAGCGGAAACTCAAGCGACATCACACGCGCAGCGGGTCCTCTTGCCAAGCGCTGTGTGAAGCAAGTCATGAAGCATGGATTCACCTCTATAGAAGCCATGCTTATTCGAGAGAAACCCAAATTTCTTACTACTTGGAAGGAGAGTTAACGATGTTTGCGCTCGATGCAGAATTGAGGAAACGGTCGAAGGGTGAAAACGGTGTCTGTGACTTGATGAAAGCATTGTATGACAAACACAACATCAACGTTGATGACCCAGCTAAGCGCGGGGTTCAGTTCAAGGATATTCGGAAAGCCCTCACATCACTAACTGGGGGACGCAGACTTGGTAGCTTCCTCGATGAAATCACAAAAGAAGCGGGGAACCTTGATCTTCCTAGAGCGTTCTCCATCTTTGGCTTGGACTACAAACCATCGGATGAACCAAAACGAAAACAAGGTACTGAATCTGTCGTATGGGAGGACTTTGCTCAAGGATGGCTCGGCGTCCATGTCCGCTCACAAGGCAACAAACTGAAAGTGACGAGCCATATGCAACATTCTCCCGTTCGAGACCACCTGCAAGTTGGTGACGAAATTGTAGCTGTTGATGCGATTCGAGTAACAAATGCTGAACAATTGAAATCCACGCTGAAAGGCAAGGTAGGATCAACGGCACGAGTCATGTTTGCACGGAATTCCGTTATGCATAATGCAGTGCTAGATGTCGCCTTGGAGCCAAACTACCCTACTGTGAGTACGAGTAATGGAAATCGATTGTGGAAGTCTACGATTCGTTCGCGCCAGGCTGACTCGGCGTGAGCAATGACAGTCGCTCGAGCGACACATGAATCGGAGGCAGATGATCAGAGATGCGATGACGTGTCGTTTTTGGAGGATAAAGGTTTGAAGAAAGCGCCATGTCAATGACCTCCTGTTTCGTAATGGATTCCAAATTGGAAGCTGGCCACAATTCCAGTTCAACCGAATCATCTTTTAGGTAATCGATGCATACTACTGGAATTCTTGCAAGTTCAAGTCGTTGTGCAACTGCGTATCGATGATGTCCATCGAGGATTGTACCAGTAGCCTTGTCTGCAATCAAGGGCTTGGTGAAACCATCCCAACGTAGCGTCATTTCGAGGAGTTTCTCCATGTTCTTGGGTTTGATTTCCTCATGGGCTTTGAGCCATTCAACAGGGACTAGGCGCACATCTTCTTCTGCCCAAGACATGCCTCGACCAAATGAATCTACAGGATAATGCTTTGTCTTGTATGAACACGCAGGGTTGAATGTCCGGCATGGAACCTGCACGCGGAATGGAAAGATTGCCTCTCCTGCCCTCACTATCTGCCATGGTTCAACAACTACCACAATCACTGGTTGAAGTCATCGATTGGTTTCATGAAAACAACGCCAGTGTATGGATTGTTGGTGGTGCGATTCGAAACGCATTGTTGGGAACGAACATCGCCGAATTCGACCTCGCAACAACGTTAACACCCGATGAAATGAAGGCCTATCCCGATACAATTCCAACAGGTGAACGCTACGGAACAATCACGTTCCGAAACCAAGGTGATTCCTACGAAGTCACAACACTACGAACAGAATTCGGATACAACGACGGTCGAAGGCCTGACGAAGTAGAATGGGGTGATTCATTACTCGTCGATCTCTCGCGCAGAGATTTGACCATGAACTCGCTCGCTGTTGACCCAGTGAATCAGGTGTTCTACGACCCATTCGACGGACGGAGGGATCTGCAACATGGACGTATTCGCTCGGTTGGAGATCCCACGAAACGATTGTCGGAAGATGCGCTACGTATCATGCGGTCCTACAGATTCATGGACCAAGGTGCAGCAGGCATTTGGTGGCCAGAACGGCAGCTTGCGGAGGCATTACGAACAACTAAACCCATGCTCGAACGAATCGCCAGTGAGCGTATTTGGTCCGAACTCAAACGTATCCTCTTGGGAAGACATGCCTCTGAGATTGTTCAAAGGATGGCGGATGATGGAATTTTGAAACAAATTCTGAACTTGGATTGGGAGCAAGACGATATACGGATTAAACTTCTCAATGAAATCACAGGAAGTGATGTTATCGATCGATTGGTCGTACTGCTCAGAGGCTTCTTCTTTAACCAGTGCGAACAGATCGCCGCATCGCTTCGATTAAGTGGTCAAGAAAAGAAGCAACTTCTGTTTCGTCACGAGAAATTAGGCTACTTGCCAGAAGACACGGAGTCAATGATGCGTGTCTATGCAGTTGTCATGGGAACCTGGGGCAAACAACACCTCATGATTGAGAGGTTGTTTGCTCGAAACGATATCACTCTTGATTACTCAGAGGACGATGTTCAACGAAGGTTATATCGCTATTTGCAATTGAAAATTGATGTGAATGTTGAACCATTGGCTTCAGGTGCATACATTATGCAGCAAACAAACATTCCGCAAGGGCCGAAGCTTGGTGCATTGAAGTCGTGGCTTTTCTATGAACAAGTTGCACGGAATCTGATGACAATCGAAGAAATCGATACGCTTCTTTGCACGCTATCATGGCAGTCCGAAGATACTTCGCGTTGGCCAAAACTTCAATTCCCCTAACCTGATAGTCCAACCACACGCAAGTGTCTACTGGACGTGAATCCATGGCTGTAAAACAAGTCCTTCAAGCAAGAATGGAGAAGCACATCAAGGAAATGGTCACAACTAACCCAATGATAGGTCAACTGAATACTCAATTCACAAGTTGGCTTCTTGGCTCCGGATTGACTGGAACAGAAATCATCCAGATGATCGATTCAAATATGGATGCTGTTATTCAGCCTGCAGAACTCTCAGGTGCACTTCAGCGAACCACTGGCACTCAACCTCCTGGTTGGGTCATCAATGGGCTCATGTCCGTCCTCGACATGGATAAGGACGGAAATGTGACGGTAGCAGATCTTCACACCTACTTTGAAACGATTGGCCTCCCAAGTGGAATTGAAGAACCAGAACCGGAACCCGACGAATTCGAAGAACTCGACCGAGAGATAGAGGAAGAGGCTCGAAGGCAAGCCGAGGAACTCATTCGTCAGCAAGAGGCTGAAAAACAACGCTTGTTGGAAGAACAACAAGCGAAAAAGGCCGCCGAAGAAGAGGCGGAAGAAAAAGCACGCAGAGAGGAAGAGGCTGCAAAGGCAAAGCCTGAACCAATTCTCCTTGAAGAAGATGGAAGCCCTATCAGCCATGCACGATTCATCGAATTATTGGCAGGTATGAAACTTAGCAGCGAACGTCGTGAAGCGATTTCCCAATCACCGAAACAATCGTGCAGTATTCATGTCTCTTCCGTCGAAAAGACATTGATGGGGCAAGGACCAATGAAGAACGGAATGACGGTGATTGGAAGACTCTCAGGGAACCGAGACCTCGAAATCGAACTCCAACTACCTTTCGAAGCCAATGAACAGGTTCAGGCGTTCCAGTCGAATCACTCCGTTGAAGCCGTCGCTCAAATCATCAATTGGAACGTCGGACGAAAGCGAGCCGTTTTCAGAGCTACTAACTTCGATTACTCATAGAAGACTTCGGGCAACAACGATTCGTTGTACTTCTTGGGTCCCTTCATAGATTTGCGTGATCTTCGCATCTCTGAAGAATCGCTCAACTGGGAACTCTTTGGTGTACCCATACCCACCGTGAACCTGAATTGCACGCTCTGAGACCCACATGGCTGTGTCACCTGCGTAAAGTTTGGCCATGCTCGCTTCCTTGGTGTGGCGTGGACCATCGTGTTCGTAGTGCTGTTGTTTGGCCCATGAAGCCTTGTAGACGAGGAGTCGTGATGCATCGATTCGAGTCGCCATGTCAGCGAGATAGCCCATGATCATCTGGTGATGAGCGATTGGTTTTCCAAAGGCTTCACGCTCGTGTGCATACTTGAGCGATGCTTCGTAGGCTCCCTGAGCAATACCGAGTGCCTGTGCTGCAATACCGATGCGAGAGTTATCAAGAGCATTCATAGCGATCGGGAAGCCGTTTCCAGCACCCTTGATGATGTTCTCGACAGGAACCTTGCAGTCATTGAGAACAAGTGTGCACGTGTCGGATGAACGGATACCAAGCTTGTCTTCCTTTTTGCCAACGGAGAAGCCCTCAAAGGAGGAATCAACGATGAAGGCAGTTGTACCGCCGTGCTTCTTGACGCCATAGTCCGGATGATCGACGTCTTTTGCGAAAAGAACGATGATCTTGGCTTGTGCACCATTGGTGACCCACATCTTCTCGCCGTTGAGGATATAGTGTGTTCCGTCATCAGAAAGTTTTGCTTTGCATGTCATTGCTGCAGCGTCCGTGCCTGCGCCAGCTTCTGAAAGTGAGTATGCGCCTACTTCGCCTTCTGCAAGGCGTGGAAGATATGTTTCCTTCTGATAATCATCACCGTGAAGTGCAATGGTTTTGGCACACAATCCTACATGAACACAAAACATAACTGAGAAAGATGGGTCAACACGGGCAAGTTCCTCGACGATGATCGACTCAGAAATATCGTCAACCGGCATTCCACCGTATTGTTCGGGGACTGTGACCCCTTGCAAGCCCAGTTCGAGGAACTGTTGCCATTCCTGTGAAGGGGGGGTTTGCGTCTGGTCACGATGCTCCAAGGATGGCGCAAGAACCGCTTCTGCAAAATCGCGCACCATCTCTCGAATCATGTCTTGTTCATCGGTTGTTTTGAAGTCCAAACTCCCACCGTGCTGACCTAAGAGGGGCTCTCACTTAATGGATGTGCTACGGCCACATCACCATGGATATAGCGATGGTTCATATAGGAGTTGTTTGAGCCGCGTACAGGTGAAATGGCTTGGAAGAAGAAGTCGTCGAATTTAACATCGCACACAACCGAAAGTACTCGATTGATCATCTCTGGTACCAAGAGAAGGATGATGAAAAAATCATGGTTGGCATTAGCGAATTCATGGGCGTTGAGATCGGCGAAGTCCTTCGTGTCATTCTCCCGCAAGCTGAAACCATGGTCGACGAAGGCCAAGATATGTTCTCCCTATGGACAGGAGACGAGAAAATTGCTTTCACTGCGCCGTTCTCAGGCACCATCACGGAAGTTAACGGAGAGGTCGAAATCAATCCAGATCTCGTGAACGAGTCCGCATACGATCTCGGTTGGATTCTGGTCCTCCAACCGTTCCAGTTCGACATGGAAAATCTGCTCGAACCTGACGAATACGTCGAGTATCTCTCCGAACTTTGATGCGACGAAGTGGAACCATGTCGAATCCATTGCAGCGATTGAAGGAATCGCTTCTGGCTGCACCCATCATATGGAAAGGGGACTACCCGTATTTCATCCATCCTTTGACCGACGGAGTACCTCGTCTCGAACCATCGGTCCTTACCGCAGTTGTTGAACTGATTGAAAACGCTGTAAACTGGGACTCAATTGATCTCGTTTTAGGCATTGAAGCGATGGGACTTCCACTAACAAGTCCGCTTTCAATGAGAAATAACCGTCCTCAAGTCGTTGTTCGCAAGCGTTCTTATGGACTTGAAGGAGAACTTACTGTCGATCAATCCACAGGGTATTCCAAAGGCGAAATGTTTCTGAACGACATCAAACAGGGCGAGCGACTCCTCATCGTCGACGATGTGTTGTCGACAGGAGGTACCCTCGATGCCATCATCCGAGGTGTTGAATCCCTTGGTGCAGTCATTGAAGCAATCATTGTCGTCGTCGAAAAGGGACCGGGATTGAATCAATTGCAAGAAAAATATCCGCACATTGAAATTTCATCCATTGTTCGACTCGAAATGGTGGACGGTAAAGTCGTCCTTCTCGATGAGGTGATTTGATGGATTTGAACAGACACGATTTCCAACTGGAAGAACTCATCGAGCGTATACAAAAGAACGACAACCGGCTTGTCGCACTTCAAGTCCCTGAAGGGTTGAAGATGCAAGCGCTGGAAATGATGGACGAGATTGAATCTGGTTCTGGAGCGAAGGTTGTTCTCGCTGCCGATCCTTGCTATGGAGCGTGTGATTTGGTCCATGATAAAATGAAAATGATGGGTGTGGAACTTGTTGCCCACATGGGCCATTCGCAAATGAACATCGATTCGGGAATGCCGACGCAGTTCATCGATGTCACCTACGACGGAGACCCTAAACTCGCCCCTGTTATTCCCATGCTCAACGCCCATTTGGACATCGCCAAGAAGCGAATGGCTGAGCAATCTACGGGCGACTTGAGTGAGGAAGAAGCGCAAGAACGTTTTATGGATGCTGTTGGACGCATGACACCTCTGAAAGACACAAAACTCGGCTTGGTTGGAAGCATACAACACTTGCATCTCTTACCAGAATTCCACGAACGCTTGGAAGAAGCCGGATTTGATGTGACAATTCCAATGGGGGGCGCACGACTCACCTTCCCAGGGCAAGTTTTGGGTTGCAATTATTCAGGTGATGATGATACAATCGGACATTATCTCTTCCTCGGAAGCGGTGATTTCCATCCGATTGGGTTGGTCCTCCACACTGGAAAACCACTTGCTATGCTCGACCCGTATTCCGGCGATGCCATCGAGATGTCGTTCGAGCGAATTGAACGAATTCTTCGTCAGCGATTTGGATTGATCATGTCTTCCATGGATGCAGAAAAGTTTGGAATTCTTATCGGAGAAAAACCGGGACAAATGCGACGAACGCTTGCCCTTCGAATGAAACGCTTGTTGGAAAAGCATGGAAAGAAAGGATACCTTCTGGCTCTCGAACATGTTGGTCCTGAATTGATTGATTTCTATCCTGTTGATGCTTTTGTCAACACAGCATGCCCCAGAATCGCTATCGATGATGCTGTCAAGTATGCTAAACCGCTGATTACGCCGTTCGAGCTCGAAGTTGCACTCGGCGAGAAAAAGTGGGAACTCGGATATCAATTCGATGAAATCCCCTGAACAATGCCCGATTTTCGTTTGGAAAAGAGCGAGTGTTCAAGAACGGTTGGCATTAAGAAGCAATCAGCATGAGCGACTATCTCGACCGAATCGGTTCAGGATTTATCCTCCTGAACCCCGACCCTCTGGACTTTGATTACATCCCAGAGACCATGGTAGGACGAGAGAGTATTCAACAAACTCTGGCGGGGAAATTCCACTCCATCGCTCATCCAAACGGTAGTGCGAATGTCGTCATTACTGGTCCTGTTGGAAGTGGAAAAACGCTTCTTGCACGAACGTTTTGCAGAGATATTGAACATCATCTGCGAAACAAGAGGCCGCTTCGAAGCGTCCACATCAATTGCCGAAATGCGACAACAAACGTTCGAGTTGCACAGCGTATCGTCCAGTCTCTCGACCCAGGTCACCCAGACCGTGGGCTTTCAATGGGTGAATTGTTGAGCAGTTTGAGGAAATTGTTGAGAAACAATGGGCGTCACTTGATTATCGTTTTGGACGAAGTTGACCATTTGTTGCGAAAGTCTGGAAACGACCTTATCTACCAATTGCTTCGTATTGACGAAGATCAAGAGGGAAGTGGCACGCTATCGCTCATTCTTATCAGTCAGGAGCAGGTGCTCGATGTTCTTGAGAACGCAGTCATTTCCAGATTTGGCCATACCAACCACCTGCCTATACCACCCTACGACATGAAAGGACTTCTGGCAATTGTACAGCAACGTGCTGATGCTGCACTCAATCCCAGATCGTGGGATGAAGAACTGCTCAAACTGATCGCTACATCTGCGGCCCCATCTGGTGACGCTCGGCAAGTGATCGAACTGCTTGGTGCTGCTGTTGAACTTGCTGAATCCAATGGGCAAAAAAGCATCCTTCCTGAGCATGTTCAGACCAAAGCACGCGATGTTCCTCAGGTCATGCCCGAGGATGTTCTCGACGAGTTGTCTGGCCACTCGATGCTGGTCCTGCTTGGTATTTGCCGACGTTTGCGGAAGGCTGAATTCATGACAAGCAAAGATGTTGGATCGATTTATGCAGTGGTTTGTGAAGAGTACGAAGTCAAGCCGCGCAGTCATACAACCGTTTGGAAGTTCCTCAAGCACATCGAGGGTTTGAACATCATCGCTACCCGCGTCGACACAGTTGGTGAAGGACGCGGACGGACAACGCACATCTCAATGCCACATGCTCTACCAGTGGATGTTGCTGCTCGGATTGAAGGTCGAGTCGCCAGAAAACTGAAACGCTGATGAACAAATAGCATGCGGTGAGGCTAAATAGGGGTCGTTTGTCGCTAGGTTGCTAGAGGAATGCATCATGGCTGATGGAAATTCATTTGTTGCAGTGGTCAACGATACCACAACGAAGTTGACCCGTACCACCAAGAAGGGCAAGGAGAAGACATATTCTCCTTCGTACAAGACCGTTATTGCTGGAAACAACCACGCTCAATTGCTGGGCAAGAAGATCGGGGACGTCATCGATGGAATGTTCGTTGGCGAGGGCGAATCCACGCTCACTGGATACAAACTCGAAATCACCGGTGGCTCCGACAAGACTGGAACACCAATGCGTCGTGACCTCGACGGTGGTTCTCGTCAAGCCATTCTTGTCACCGCTTCGACCGGCTTCAAGGGACACAACCTTGTCTCTAAGACCAAGAAGGGTGAGAAGAAGCGATTCCGATACAAGCCAGAAGGTATGCGAAAGCGACGTGTCTTCCGTGGAAACACCATTACTCAAGACACACGCCAAATCAATCTCAAAGTTGTCGATGCTGGAAACATTGGCCTCGACAAGTTGCTCGGTGAGGAAGAAGCTGCAGCGGAGTGAAACCCGAGAGGGTTGAATCGGTGAACAAGGAGGAGGGAAGTATGGCACGAACCCTTCCATCCCAACCTGAAGTCAACATTGGTCTTGTCGGCCACGTTGACCATGGAAAGACAACACTTACTCAGGCGCTATCCGGCGTTTGGACGGACACACATTCTGAAGAACGTCGTCGTGGAATTTCAATCAAACTCGGGTATGCTGACACCGCCTTCTACAAGACCGATTCCGGTCAATATTATGCCACTGGACGCCATCCAGAAGGTGGAAAAGATGTCGATTCTGAACTTCAACGCGTAGTTTCCTTCGTTGACGCCCCTGGTCACGAGACGTTGATGGCGATTATGATTACTGGTGCATCCATCATGGATGGCGCCATGCTGATGGTAGCCGCAAACGAAACCTGTCCTCAACCTCAAACCCGAGAACATTTGATGGCTCTCGAAATCGCTGGCATCAAAAACATAGTTATCGTTCAAAATAAAATCGATTTGGTTTCAAGAGAGCGTGCTGTGGAATCATACAACGAAATCAAGACCTTCCTCAAAGGTACAATTGCTGAAGAAGCACCAGTTATCCCAGTATCAGCCCACCACGATGTCAACCTCGACATTCTGATCGAAGCAATCGAGATGACCATTCCTACGCCAAATCGTGATGCAGATGAGCGAGCCGTTATGCACATTGCACGCTCGTTCGACGTCAATCGCCCGGGAACCCGCCCTACGAAGTTAACGGGTGGAGTCATTGGAGGCTCGATTGTGGAGGGAACCTTCAGAGAAGGTGATGAAATTATCATTGGACCCGGACGTAAGATTGAGAACGGAAACAAATCTCACTGGGAACCGATTGAAACGACCATTACAAGCATGCAGGGTGGTGGCGGAAAGCGAGATCAAATGACTGCAGGAGGTCTTTGTGGATTCGGAACACTCCTTGACCCATCGATTACAACTGCAGACAACCTCTCTGGCCAGGTTCTGGCTAAGAAGGGAGAACTTCCCGAAATTCGAACAGAGTGTTCAATTCAGATTAATCTGATGAAGAACATGGTAGCTGGCGATGGAGAGGAACCTGAAACCATTCATCCACTGCGTAACAATGAGATGTTGATGGTCAATGTTGCGACATCCACATCGGTCGGTATCGTCAAGGGTGTTGAGAAGAACAATGCTAACTTACACTTGCGTCTCCCAATTTGCGCAGACAAAGGACAACGAGTATCGCTCTCACGCCGTGTTGGTGCGCGATGGCGCCTCATTGGTCACGGAACCATTCAATGAGGTCATTGCATGGGCGACGTGCTCATTGATGCCTGCGGATGGGTCGCACTCATCGATGGATCCTTCAATATTGACGTGGCTCTATCGAATCTAGTAGGGCCACCTCATTTCATCCTCATCGACTTGGTTGAAGAAGAGCTTGAAGAGATTGATGCAAATCGTTCTCGTGGAAAAAAACTGATGCTTGACCTCTTACGACAGAGGTCCACATGTGTTGATCATCCAACCATGCACACGGATGATGCGCTCCTTGAAGTCGCTCATGAACGAGGTATCCCTCTTCTCACAGTCGATGCAAATCTCAAGCGAAGAGCCCTCGAAAAAGGAATTGGAATTCTTGAAGTAATTAAGGGTAAAAACATCAGATTGGTCAGTGGTCTATAGAGAATTCTTAAGTCGAATATTAATCTCTTCTTGGTAGATTAATAAATAAAATTCTATATTCTCAATAAAACGTCGGTGGACTTATTATATATCTCGAATTTTCTAATATGGTCATGGCAGTCGGCGTAAGTCACCAAATGAGCAACGATGAACGTTCTCTTCGAACCAAACTCATCCAACTTGGTGCGAACGAGAACACTGCGAGTGTCCTTATCTGTCTTCATCACCATGGGGCTTCGACCTCGAAGGATCTTCAGTGCCATTGCAACATTCGACAACCTGATGTGAGCATGGCTATTGCGGAACTTCGTGAGATGAATCTTGTTCATTTTTCTCCTCGAACCGAAGCAACTCGTGGCCGTCCAGCTCACATCTATCGTCTTCGAAGTAACCTAGAACAATCGATTCAACCCTTTGTGAATAAAGCAAGGAAGCGAGCGAAAGAAATTCTCAATGATGTAGAAACAATTAGCGATTTGGTTTCGAAAGTTGAGCCACAACACAACCGTGAGTTCACGGCAGAGTGAACAAGACGTCATCTCCGTGTCCGTCGAGCAGACGGAGTTTGACGCCTGCATCAATCCAAGCATGAGCGTAATTGATTGCCCCGAATGCACGAATAAGATCGCCCTTATCCAAGAAATACTTTGCATCATTCGCATAGTCGTCGGCCATAGACAGCAATGTCTTCAGCATCGTTTCTTCGTCAGGTGTTGATGTCAAAGGCGTGGCTTTCGCACGGGCTTTTTCTGTGATGGATAAGTAATGTTTCACGCGTTCTGTGGTCAGTGTTTCATCAGGATTCAGATGAATCACCACCCTTCTGTCGTTTTATAAGCCGGTGTACGTCCTCTTTTCGTCCCAATGCTTCGTAGAGTTCGATTGCACGGGAGAAACGTCCCTCATCTTCCGCAGTGAGCGCTCTCTGGAACAATTGTCGACGTTCTTCCCATGAACGAGCGAGTTTTGCATCTGCTGCTTCTTTTTGTCGATGGCGGCGTTGTTCCTCAGCAAGATGAGGTGCTACCCAACGTCGAACCAAACCATCACGACGACATGTCACCATCGAATCACGTCCAAGGTTGACCAACATATCACCGAGATTCATACTCTCTCCAATTCTTGTTTCACCTGTTTCTGTGCTCATATGCTCGAGATGTCCTTCGATACCAAGCACCCACCACCCATCACCAGCACGCGTTGCGACGAGCGGCTCGAGCGATTCAATCTCGATGCGTTCGATTGCATCCCAACCATACGGATGTGGGATTCCGTCCCACAACTGTCCATCTGCGGATTGGAGGAGCATGTGGCCTTCACTCAAGGGGGAAACCCAACTCCATACGGTCGTATCAACAACTCGGCGTTTGTCCTGTTGAGCGATTTGACCACAAAATACGACTCCACTTGCATCTTGCCAAAGCAGATGTTCTCGATCAAGCCATCCGATGAGCCGCCGAATAACACCGGAGTGCATACGTCGTATGCCAACTCCGTTTGCATCGAACAAGTGCAGATTACCATCTCGGCCAGATATGACCCAACCTCCACCAGGACGGTTGAGGAGTTGCAGAAAGCCTCCGGGACATGAACGGCCCTCATGAACCATCGAGCCATCGACCGTGTTGAGAAGATAGAAGGCGTGTGCGGCTAACACGCCAATTCTGCCATCTGCATTGCATATGGCGTGAACCTTGAATGGCATACTTCGCTCCCATTGAATCCGATTTGATTCATTGAATAGAACGAGTTCAAGTCCATATGCTACACAGAGGTGCCCATTGACAGATTCAATAGCACTCACTCTCGATGGTGCTTGCCAAGACCAACTTACCGACCATGTCATTATTCGTCACCTCCTACAATACCCCAAGCAATCAATTGTGCTAATGCACTCCTCGTCAAGCCAAACATCCGGGAACGCCCAACCATTCGAGCATGCAAGATTCCAGCCTTGTGTAGACGATTGCAGATTTGGGAAAGACGGGCCCGTTTAATGGAAAGGCGTTCAAGCAATGCACGATCTGATGGAGAAATCGTCCTACCTTTTGCTTCAGCGACCACAATTGATTCAGATGCTGTAAGAGAACTGAGGACTGCAATACTGAGAACATGTTCCTCCTTCTCAGTCAAGCGTGGCCTCGATAACGCACGGAGTTGCTCAATAAGTTGTTGATCTCCGTGCAAACCTGTCCCAGAAGGTTGTAAGACTTGACTCAAAAGTCGTGTGAAAGTTTCGATGGCATTCATATCGAATTGCCTTGGTTCAGGAATGTCAACTTCCTCCAAATAGCCAGAATCCAATGGTTCATCGTTGAGGGTATGGAGCTCTTCTGTTTCAATCACCTCAACTTCTTCACCTTCATCTTCTTCGAACACAGATTGGAATTCTTCCGCAGACCAGAACGCAGTTCCTTGGTCTGTTTCCCTGAATTGACCTTCAGGAACCGATCTTTTGTCTTCAATTGCGACGATGTTTCGATTGCGCAATCCTCCAAAAGCCCCTACAAACGGAAGGCTGCGTTCTGTGACATAGGAATCTTCTGAGCTTTCATTTTGTATCTCTGGGAGCTCGATTGGGTCATCTTCTGGCTCTTCCTCAGGTAATTCAAGGGGTTCATCAAGAATCTGGAAATCAAGATCAAAGCCGCTTGATTCTGTCATTCCTGGTGTTTGTTCCCATTCTTCGTCAACAAATTCATCATCCAATGGTTCATTCACATCCATCGTGCTTGGAACGTTCTCAACAAATTCAGGCTCAGTAACGACTTCTGCAGGCGATTTGACCACCGGAGGTACATACGCAGGCTGAGGTAATTGACCACTCGGCGCATCATGTGTACCTGAAACAGCATTTCGAAGAACTCGAATCAGAGCGCCCGGGTGGCCACTCTGACTCAATAGGAGGAGCCGGTTTGCATCTTCGCTTGACATTTGATATGGTTGCGTGGCTACTTTTGCAATTCGCCTTTCAACCATGGCTTTGATACCATCATGCCCCAATTCAGGCATCGTACGTAGTTCAAAACGCTGAAGCAGTTGTTCAGAAATAAGCGATTGTTGTTGAGGATTAATCGCAATAATGATCAGAGCAGGTAGACTCTCAAAAAAGTGAAGTGAGGAGCGCAAGCATGCTTCGAGAGAGGAAAAATCAGCCATATCCGCATCGATGGTAATGAGAGGAAGCATTTGACGAGAATCGTGGAGCATACGACGTAATTCACGATCCAATTTTGAGTAATCATGCGGCGGCGAACCATCGATGAGTTGTGCGTACATGTCTTTGAGCAACTCGACACCGGGCTCAGAGAACGCAATCCGACCGATCTTTAAATGAAGGTTCGTTCTTGAACTCAAACATTGCATGAACGATGTTTTTCCAGAGCCAAATTCTCCCACGAGAAGAATACGGTTCGCCGATTTGAAGGCAATTTTTCGTTCGAGCTCATCGAACAACGCATGACGACCAACCAACAAATCGAGTTCATCCTTCTCCAGAGGGCTGGAGGAAAATGGATCCTCACTCAGTGAAGGAAAACCAAAATCGATTGCATTACCATGCATGGCCAAGCAACTTTGACCAAGTATATGATATTTCACAGACTTGCAAGCACATAACAACGTGTTACGAGACGTTAATCAAATTGCCAAACGCATTTTTTACCTTGAATTAACGCTGTATTAACGTAATTTTAACGCGTTAGATTAAGCGTTAAACGCGTTAATCACATCCGATTGGTTCATGCATCACGTACCCTTGGGTCGATTTGAGTGGACGCCATGCCAGTGGACAATAGCCGCCTCAAAGGCTTCTACAAACTTAATGTTGAACAACGTCGACGAATGGTGTCTGAGCTTGCCAATCTCAATGATGAGCAGGTCGCTGCTCTGGCTGCAAATGGAGAATTGGATGATGCTTCAGCAGATCGCATGATTGAGAATGTGATAGGGACGATGTCCCTTCCTGTTGGTGTTGCAACCAATTTCATCATCGATGAAAAGCACTACGTCGTTCCATTTTGCCTCGAAGAATCGAGTGTGGTTGCTGCTGCATCCAACATGGCGAAGCGTTGTCATGCAAAAGGAGGATTCAGTTCAAACAACGATGCTCCGATGATGATTGCTCAAATCCAACTCCTGGATGTAAAAGATCATCAAGCAGCCATTCAGCAAATCGAAGAAAACAAAACCGAATTGATGGAGCTTGCAAACAGCCTACCATCAACCATGATTCGTCTGGGAGGAGGATGTAAGAACATAACAACTCGCTTACTTGAAACGTTATCTGGACCGATGCTCATCGTGCACATCCACGTCGATTGTCGTGATGCAATGGGTGCCAATGCGGTAAACACAATGGCTGAGCTACTTGCACCAGAATTGGAGAAAATGACCACTAGTCGTTCTCTCCTGCGAATTCTATCGAACCTAGCCACTCAACGCCTTGCGAGAGTTTCAGCAACCTTCACGCCGCAAGAAATGAGCAATACTGGTGATGTTGATGATGGGAAGAACATTATCGACGCAATTCTTGAAGCGCATCACTTCGCAATGGCTGACCCTTACAGAGCTGCAACACACAACAAGGGCGTCATGAATGGAATCTCCGCTGTTGCCGTTGCTTGTGGCCAGGATTGGCGAGCAGTGGAAGCAGGATGTCACGCATACGTTGCTTACCACCAGGGACGATATGGCTCAATGACGCACTGGGAGAAGGATTCGGAAGGCAACCTTGTTGGAACAATCGAGACGCCTATGGCTGTTGGAATCGTTGGCGGAGCATCAAAAGTTCACCCTGTTGCACGAGCCAATCTTGAGATTCTTGGCGTTGAATCTGCACAGGAATTGGCCTCAGTCATGGCTGCAGCGGGTCTTGCACAGAACCTTGGAGCATTGCGGGCTTTAGCCACGAGCGGGATCCAAAGGGGCCACATGCGCCTTCATGCGAAGAATATGGCTGTGAGTGCTGGAGCAGTCGGCGAAGAGATCGAAAAAGTTGCACAACAATTGATTGCTGAAGAAGGGCCTAAAACACAAACAAGAGTTGCTGAGATCCTGGAATCGTTGAGAGAATAATCACTCTTCTTCAAGCGGCAATGTTGCCTGAATGAGGCCATCCTCACCCACATCTTTCAGTACCTCAGAATCCATCCCGTCGAACAATCCTGCTTCTGAGACCTGTTCTCTAAACCACTTGCGTACTTTCCGAAGATCGGTATGTGGACAGCCAAATGCTTCAGAGAAGCGCCTCGTTGTCGTCAAACGTCGTGTATTTCCATCTCTCCTTCGCATAATCATCCCGTACTGGGAGAGTTCACGTACGTAATCGTAGGCTTTCTGGCCGAGTAGCTCGACGAGGCGTGATTGAGGCATCGGTTGGTGATAGGCGATCAGTGCTGCTGCCTTGAGCAACTTTTTCGGCATCTCAGTCTTGGTTTCTTTTGGCAAGTGATCCGCAACATTCGGACGCACTTCCATGGCCCATTTACCCCCGATTTCAACGATTCTCAAAGCACTACCTCGACGTCGTTTAATCGTACCTTGTAGAGAGACGAGAGCCTCGGAGATTTCTTCTCCCTCGTAGCCGAGTGATTCCGAGAGTTCCTTGATGGAGAGTGACTTACCAGAACCAAACAACGTGGCTTCGAGGAGCGTTTCTAATTCTGGTTCAGACATTTCTTCACCTACTCGACCAACCATTCGTGCTCACTGAATTCAGGACCTGCATCTTGCCGCTCTTTTTCAACCTTCAACCTCGCCTTTTCCTCAGCAAGACGTGCTTTTTCAGCCCGCTGTTGAAGACGCTCTGCATGCAATTCAGAACCTGTCTTGGAGTCATCACGTGCAATTTGTGCCTCTTCATCCGCTTCAAGCGTTGCAGTGAGGACTTCTTCAAAGGTCTCCAAATGTGGCCAAAGATCCTCAATCATGATAACGTCATCGAGATTGTTTCCTTGCGTTAACGAAGCCATACCCTTGTGGGTGAGGAACAACCCGGCAATAAAGGAGCTGACGCGAGCATCGTCATCGTATCCTTCAGGAATGCTTCCAAAAGCGGATTCGAGGATCGGCACGAGTGCTTTGATGACAGATTTGAGCGGTACATTGTTGCTCTTCATCGTTTGAGTTGTGCGACGCAATGCGCTCCAACAACGTTCAATATCGCCATCAAGATCTTCGTTATGCATTCTTCCGCCAACATTTGAAATCATCTCTTCAACCTCAATTGCATGGGCAATGCGATTCTTCTCACGCAACTTCAGTGCATCGGCATCATCAGCGGCATCTTTCAACGCAGAAAGCAGTTCACCGAGTGTCACAGGACGGCCTTCTTCACGTCGAACACGTTCATCAAAGAGGTTCTCAAGGACATCGTCGGCACCACCTTGCAGTACTGTATTTGTGAAGTGAAACTCGTGATCATCGTACTCTGCTTCCCATCCAAAATCAAAACTCGTATCCCAATCATCTTGACCGTCTTGATACTGAATCCGGTCGAACAGATGCGCTGCCTGATAATTCAGAACCTCCCAAGCCATACGGATGAGGCGACCGCATGCAGGCAAGTCCAACTGACTTGACTGAGACTTGACCCGTTTCATGAATTGCCGCAGAAACGATGTCAAATCGATATTCCAGGCATCAAGACCTTCACTGCTCACGAGAGAGAGTACGAGAGCAACACTCCGGTCAAATGGGTCCTCAAGCGTCTGATGCTCAGCTTCTTCCGCTTGAGCGATCATGAGAATACGGTCGGCATAAGCGTTGATTCCTTCAAGATCATCATCACCACTTTGCAGGAGTTGATCAATAACATCTTGCCGCAAAAACCACTGATCGAGCCCTTGTTGAATCATTTCAAACACCTCACTCGTCCAACTCTATGCTCTGTTCAGAAGTTTCTTTAGTCGCCTCACCCAATTCAGAGATGGCATTCGCAAGAGCCGTACGCTCCTCAATGTCTTCATTGGTTTCAGCCGTTCGCTCAGCCAATGAGGTCATGCTTTCATCTTCTTGCATGTGCTTCAACAATCCACCAAG
This sequence comes from Candidatus Poseidoniaceae archaeon, assembly GCA_949538025.1. GTDB lineage: Archaea > Thermoplasmatota > Poseidoniia > Poseidoniales > Poseidoniaceae > MGIIa-L2. The sequence goes on along the minus strand of CATISI010000027.1, from coordinate 931 downwards.
GCTCTGTGGCGCTGGCAGTGCATCGGGTACTCGAGGCATGTCTGCGAGTGTTTCTTGCTCTTCCTTGGCTCGTTGTTCGTTCTTCTTTGCAGCGGATTCGGCTTCCTTAAGTGCTTGCTCACCAAGAGCGATGGCTTGCTCCTGGTCGAAGTCAATGATTCGACGGCTGCAACCATCTCCACCGTGCGTGATGCCGATGTGATGGTCAGCCAATTGGAGGGAGACCTTTCGCAGTGTCACCATGATGAATTGCGCCGCCTTGCTTCGTTCTCGACACATCTTGGCGATGCATTCTGCATTGACGCTGTCGAGGTTTTGATCAACTTCATCGAAGTAATAGAACGGACTTGGATCGTAATCTTGGATTGCAAAGATGAGTGCGAGAGCAGCAACCGATTGCTCACCACCGGACAACTGATGTCGAGTGACGTTCGAAGACTTTCCTTTCGGTTGAGCCCAAAGTTCCAGACCGCCCTTGAAGGGATCTTCCTTATTCTCGAGATAGAGTTCTCCACGACCACCGTTGCTCAGTGACTTGTAGACCTTCTTGAAGTTCTCATTGACCTTTGCGAGTACATTGATGAGACGCACCTTTCGTTGCTCCTCGAGTCGTTCTGCAACATCGATGAGGTGCTTCTTTCGCTCTTGGAGCTTCTTGAAATCTCCAGCCATTTCTGCCAGTCGTTGCTCAACAGCATCGTATTGTTCAATAGCACGCATGTTGACCGCACCGAATTCTTCGAGTCGGCGTTCAAGACGACGAATACGGCGATCGATATCCGCAACAGAGTCGAGAACTGTCCCGTCCTCAGCAGGTTGTATGCCAATGGAACCCATTTCCATCTCAACATCGTACAACTCCGTTCTCTTTGCTTGGATGGTTCGCTCAAGTTCGGTTGAGAGCGTTCGGTGACTGCGAGCCTGATTCGCT
>CATISI010000026.1 GCA_949538025.1 Candidatus Poseidoniaceae archaeon | reverse complement strand
TGGCGCGGTGAGGGAGATTCGAACTCCCGAGGGACTTAACCCACTGGATTAGCAATCCAGCGCAATGGCCAGGCTATGCGATCACCGCAGCGAAGCGAGCCACCAGCAGTTTAGTCATGAATATGACGGTGTCCTTCTCAACCAATCATTCGAAGAAATCTTCGAAGTCATCGGCCATGTTTCGTGTTGCTTGATTGCGCTTGCGTGCTGCGAGAATGCGCTTAAGGCGAGCACCACGCTTAATTGTGATCGGAATGAATAACGCATTGAGTACGACAAGTATGAGAACAGCAATACCTGCCGTCTGGAATTCCCCTACTTCTGTGTAGTCAAGTACATCTTGGAACCATGGCACGCCAAGTGGGGGTTCAGGTGGGGCAGGTTCCTCCGGAATCAAATGCTGGTTGTAGTCCCACCATTGGTCTTCAATCTTTACACGCAAGATATTCTCACTCGGCAGTTCAAACGTGTTTTCGTTTCCTTTGGAATCAACCGGTGCGAGTACGTAGTAGTAGGTTCGCATCGGACGAATTCCATTGACTTCAAGTCCGGATTGATCAAATGAGCCTTGTTCACCTTGAATTCCGACAAGGCCGGTGATCAGAGGGGTTGCAAATCGGAGATCAATTTGCGATGGTTCGACATCCATCCTGTAGATGTTCCATGTGACGCCATTGTCCTCTTCGTTCGCAGGCCATGTCCATGTCATGTTCAACTCATAGCAAGCGTTCCAATCTTGTTGCATGTTGTAGCATTCAGTGGAATTGGTGAATCGGTACGTGTAGGTGAACGACGAGACGGCACTTGTTGGCGGAAGTGCATCTCCACAAAGTCGGGATGAACCGTCTTCTTCCATGACGACGTTGATTCGTGACGTATCAGGTACGCCAGCTCGATTGGTCGGTAGAATCGCGTACGAAGCACATGTTCCGGTTTCGAGAGAAACCGGGTCGACCCAACCGTCTGAATCAGTCGACACCAACTCCACGCCGCTATCAGCCAACAACTCTGCCCAGAGGTTCTGGTTGGTTTCGACAGTGGGGTCAGGGAAGATTGTTCCTACGGATTCATCGACAGTGAGTCTGTAGATTTGCCAACCACCAAGATACGGGTTCAGAATATCGCCTTGTGGCGTCCACGTGAGCTCGATGGCTCCTCCGACCAGTTTGTTGTGGTTGAGGTTGGCGAGGGAAACATTCGGTTCAGGAAGGGCTCCGATGACGAGGACGATGGTGTTGGAATGAAGGTTAATGCTGATGTTCTCAAGACCATCGTAGGCGAAGAAGTCTGGTGATTCTAGGTAATCCCAGAAGGTATTGTCCAATGAACTGAGTTCTAGGAATTCGACAGAATCATGAGGGATGGAATCAGGTAACAATGCTGAGAGATTGACATCAAGTTCAAGGGACTGAAGTTGCGCTGGTTGAAGTCCGTTTTCGAGTTGCATGACCTTGAAATCCATGATCATCAAAGGCTCTTTACCTCCAGCAATGTTGTAATTGAATCCCTCAATTGGAAGCAACACATCGTACACAAATTGTGCCTTGTCCAATGAAACGGCAGAACCGCTCATCAGAGGTTGTTCATTGATGAGCACTTCGTCAATGATGGAAATGGTTGCATGTGCTTCAGCATTGAAACCGAGGGCATCTTCGACATAGAGACCGATGTCGTAATCTTTCAATGGGAAGGAAGATGCGTTAACAGAAATGGATTTTCCGTAACCTATCGTAATCACAGTATCAAGAACCCACGTGTAATTCAGAGGCGCTGCTGCAACGTTGTTGGTTATGGCTGTTAACTCGATGGAATCGGCCGTCGTGTAGGTTCCTGATATCGAATTCATCGTAATGATTGGAAGGATCTCACCAGCGAGGATGGACGTGAATTCGGTCAGTGTGTTGTCGGATGGGCCTGTGTCAGGTCTTCCGTCGAAGGTTGTGGGCATGTAGATGCGTAATTCCTTTCCTTCTCCTACCTTGGTAAGATTGAACATACATGTCGACGACTCAGACGGCCCAAGTTTGTCGATTTCGCAGTTCTGGAGATATTCAGATTCACCTACGGCATCAAACATTTCAAAGGTGATTGTGAAATCTTCGACAGTAAAATTCCCAATGTTCTCAACATCAACCGAGAGCATGTCTTCTCCATAGTAGTAATTCAGAGAGGATGGGTTGTGTGACGGGTACATGCCACCAATTCGAAGGTCGAGGGTATTATCGAGGACGATCTCAACTTCAGCGAGATCGTTGTAATCATTGAGATCGCCATTGAACGTACTTGTACTGTCGATAAGGCCGAATTCGAAGATGTACCTCCCGGGCACGGAGTAGTTGAGAGCAGGCAAGGAAATTGTATATGGCTGCTCATAGCCACCGGCCGGTAACGTCGTTACACTTTGATTGGCTGTGGCTACGAGGGTCCCATCAAGCTCGCGTAAATTCCAACCCATGTAGGCAATCAAGCCACACTCGCCACAGGTGTGGGCGGTTCCGGAGATGCTCATGACGTAGTCTTGCTCTGTGTTGAGGACGAACTCACCGTCGTATGTGTGCAAGCCAGAGAGAGTTTCGCGAGGGTCTTGCTCATGGTCGACGGAGACATCACTGTATTCTGCAGTCAGATTGATGTTGTAGGAGAGTACATCGTCGCTGGTATCGACATCCGCAAAGGTGAATTTGAAGACAACAGTGAAAGTTCCTGTGACGCCGTTTGGATACCACTGAGTTGCATCGCTGAAGTTACCGCTGTCTCCGTTCAGAAGCCCATTAATGTTGATTTGGCCGCTTGCGATATCGTTTGAAATACACTGTGTCGCTGTTTTCATGCCTGAACAAACGAACCAGCCCATTGCCCTCGTCGAAGTTTGTGGGCCGAGGGCCTGATTCTGAACTTCAACTGAGAAAATTATAGGATCAAAGGCTGGATAGTTTCTGTTTTCAACTGGACTCTGGCCGGCCAAAATCGCTAGGTCAACCTGTTCGATAGCCGTCGCAGTTGGCACCGTAACAACTGCCGAGAGGAGCGAAAAGAGCATCAACGAAACCAGGCTAAGGCTGGTTTTTTTCTTCGCAACAGTCGGTCGCTCCGCTCCTGTCATCGTACAATGGTCGCATGGATGATTCAAAGACTCATCGCATGATTCACGGGAAAATCAACCGGTTCCAAACACCAAATTGTTTGGCAACGTTCATGACATCCCTTGTCGTGGTCTCTTCATGGGAGGAGGGGATTGGTCGCATCTTCGAGACGATGAAGACGGACTCACTGCAGTCATCGAATTCCTCTCTGCCTTCACGCTCTTTCTCATGATTCTCACTGCCTTTATGTCTCTGGCCCAACTTGAAATGGGTTCCAATGATACGGAAATCGATCAAGTTGACCAAGCCGTTGTCTCGGGTCTCGACCGTCTTACGAGCGGTGCTGGCTGGTTTGTGCCGAGCGACGGAGAAGATGGCTTGGATTTCGCAAACTCAACTGCGGATTGGCACCTTCAGAGTGCTGAAGACTTGGAACAGGGACGCGTTCAAACAGGGCTTTTGTTCAACAAACAGGTTGACATGAACCGGATATCAGCGCTTTCGAACGTGACGCTCGAGGGGTTCTCACTTGGATTGGGGCTTGACGAGGACTTGACTGCATTCCTGCGAATCTCCATTCACGCCTCTGAAGACGATTCCCGTATTGGATTGAACTTGTTTGAAGGAGGTGCTGACTTGAGCAATGCTCGGATGGCCTCGACAGCATCGAGTACGGCCCGAATGGGGGCCGAATTGGTGCTCATTACACTCGAAGTTCATGATGCTGGTAGGGTGAACGAAGACCTACAGATGACGGAAGTCATGACGCGCCCAATCAGTGGTGGCCCTGAGTGGATCGAAGTGTACAACGACAACGCCTTTGCAACCAGTCTCTACGGATGGTCCTTCAACACGTCTTCAGGCTCAACATCAAACGAAGTTCTCCTTCAAGACGGCGTTATTCAGGGCCGCTCAGTCGCCCTTTTCACCGGGTCGTTAGCATCGCAAGAGCAAGGTAACGCATCACAAATGTTTGATTTGGGCCAATACGGTTTGTTGGGAACAGGTTCGATGAATCTCTTGGATGATGGTTCGGGTGTTATCGAATTGCGTTTCACACGTCCTGGTCAAGTGAATCCAATTCCCAATTCAAAGGCTGAGTGGGGTCCCCAAGCCGGCTTGCCGCTTGGTCTCAACCAAGTTATTGTCTGGGATGGAACGAACACGATGTCTTCGACGGCATGGTCTGTTCAGAGCGGTCCAACGCCCGGTGATGTGTTCTTTGGACCATCAAATGCTTCATGAACTCGGTTGGACTGGGACAAACGATAGCCGTGCAAGCCGCATCGACATATTCCCGAGACCGCTGCGTGACCGGTATTCATGGTCTCGATGAAATTCTTCGTGGAGGAATCCCTTACGGCTCCACAGTTCTGGCGTCGGGAACTTGTGGTTCAGGAAAAACCACACTCGGTATGGAGTTCCTCGTTCGTGGTGCACTTGCTGGCGAAGCATGCGCTCACTTTACAGCGACAGAACCATCGGTTAAATTGCTGGAAAACATCCGACAGTATGCGTTCTTCGACATGAACATGGTTGACACCGGTTTGATCAACGTTTTCGACATGGACGTACTGTATTCTTGGCTTGGTTTGGACAAATCAACGTTCGACTTGGATGACGTCCACGCACTGATCAAGTCCATCACTGACATCGTCAACACCATTGGCGTAACTCGTCTCGTCATCGATTCCGTTACGACACTCTGTTACAAAATCAAGTCCGAACAATTGATTCGAGATTTCCTCTTTACACTCGGGAAGAAACTTGCAACGCTTGGCTGCACAACAATTCTGATCTCAGAAATTACCTCGGCTACTGAAAACGCTCACTGGTCCTCCTTTGGTGTTGAAGAAGCGATCGCTGACGGTATCGTTGTCATGGGTGACGTTGAGCGTATGGGCCACTTGCTTCGATTCTTACAGGTTGTTAAGATGCGTGGTACTTCTCACAGTCGAGCCAAACACGCCATTGAACTCACGCCTCTTGGTGTTATGCTGACGCCGATGCTGAAATGGGGTGCACAGAGCGATAAAGCGTCGAGATGGGGTGCCTGAAAATGTTTGAACTTGACCAGCGAATCGCCGAGCAACTTTCGACCATCTCGCTCAACAGCTCAGTCCAGGTGCGTTGCGGCAACTCCAATGCGTTCATGGTTACAGCCAGCACCATGTTGCCATTGATGCAAATGTTCGAAATGGGTGGCGT
>CATISI010000025.1 GCA_949538025.1 Candidatus Poseidoniaceae archaeon | reverse complement strand
TCCTTGCAAACGAAGATGCTCAATTCGACGTCCATAGACAATGTTCGCACGCTGATCACGGAAATCCAAATCTCGGCAACGATCTGCAAATTCAGCAATCTCTAAGAGAACCTCATCGCTTTGCTCATCGCCACCACCTCGAGCTACAAGAGCATCCCACCATGCATCGGGCGTCAGTGGGTCCCTGGCAAAGGCAGCCTCGAGAAGTTCCAATCCAAACTCGAGGTAATCCAGTTGTTTCAATTTCTCAAATTGTTCTGTATCTCTGCCAAGAACGGTGAACACATCTTCCAGTACAATTCCAAGTCCATCGTTGTCTTTCAGCCCAACTTTGATGTCTGCTAAACATCGCCAATTTCTCTCATCGGTGAAATCATGCAACAAGGCTTGGCGTGCGTTTTGTTCTGCCCACTGCATATTGGATTCTTTCCGTTCAGGATCGGCCTTTGCTAACCGAACAAATTTTTGTGCTTGGGTGCGATACCGGTTCCCAAGATTACGACGTGGGTGTTGCAAATCATCGTGACCAGATTGACGCATGACCATCCCTACTGGACGCTCATGTACCCTTCTGGGTTATCTGAATGATGGATGGTTGCATCAAAGCCAACCTTCGATGTCAGGCCATCTTCGTATCGTGAAGGATCCAAACTTGATCCTTTTTGATTCGAGAAAATGTATGTATCACGGTCGGGTTGCCAACGGGTCACTATTGCCCATTCTACGCGGACAGGATTGCTTATGTCAATATCCTCGTCGACGATCGTCACCATTTTCATGGATCGATGACCAGCCAAGGCAGCTTCAATGGCTTTTTTTCCGTCGTCTTCGGACGTTTTTCGAATTTTGACGACAGCGGCCAGCCATCCGCAACCACCCTCCGTCATGTGGACATCAATGCAATCAACAACTTGTGCAACGGCTTCTTTGATGGTGGGCGAGCGAGGCAATCCCATCAACGTCTTGTGTTCCGCTTCTCCAGGAATCAATGCATGGAATATAGGGTCATCACGATGAATGATTCCATCGACTTCAATCACTGGTTCTTGCCGCACATCGTCAACAGTACCAGTAATATCGACATACGGTCCTTCGTCATCATCATGCAAAGTGATTCGCCCCCACATTGCATATTCAGCATCTGCAGGAACCTGAATACCGTTCGGTAATTCGACCAACTGAAGTTGCTTAGCATACAGTTTCTCGTGTAGTGCGGCTGCGATGGTCAGCTCATCGATTGGCTCATCAAACGACATGGCACCAGCAAGAAGAACAACGGGGTCAGGTGCATTGACAATGGCGATATTGACTTCTTCTCCACGTTCCCTTGCTTGGTCAACCATGGTGCGCAGGTGTCTGGGCACGAGGCGAACAACGAGATGGTTCTCATCACGAAGGAACTGCCTGTGGAAACTCATATTCCTTTGACCATTTACTTCAGCAATAATGACACTCGCAGACATGTATCGTCCTCGGTCTTGAGGCCAATGATGAGGAATGGCGATCGAATTCAAATCCACATTTTCCTGCATGTTGTCGTACACGGGAGATTCTGAAGGCGAGACGATTTCAGGTGCTCCTGGGTTTTTCATGGCCCATGCGAGTGTGTCAATGTAGACTTCCGGTTGGATTCCGATGGCTTCGCAAAGCCTGTCACGCGTTAGCATGTTGACTGAAATCCTCTGGCCTGGGACTTCTTTGACATTTTCAAACAGCAGATTGGGATGAGATCGGTTCGCACTAAATTCCCAGATTCCATGAACAAGACTTACTTCATCACTGATGCGTTCTGCGTGAGAAAGATGATCTCGAAAGGCCAAAACATCACGTCCTCAGAATTTTGTCTGAGTATCTTCGAGATAGCGTGGACGGTCTTCCGCTTCAGCTGATTCGCCGCTGGAGGACATCATGTTCATGCCCGAGAACAATCCGATAAGACCGACGGCGTGGGCCGTTAGGACATCAACTTCGGATTCGACAAGACCAATCCAATGGTTAACTATTACCAACAAACCAAGAAGCATGGTCAGCGGTGCCACGATTGGTCGCATACCCTTTGGAATCATGCTGTTACTAACAAGACCTTGTTTATGATGTTATTCTTCTGCACAGACGGGGGAATCCTGACTTCGATGAAACGGCGACTTGATATATGAAAGCAAAGTCGGCAAATTGCTCGAATGAGGATTGAACATGGGTAGAGGACTCTTTGCAGGTGCAAAAATGGCCAAGGACCGTCAAAAGTTTCGTTGGTCTGACCGACGATACAAGAAGCGTATGCTCAAATCTCGTGCGAAGCACGATCCACTTGCTGGGTCTACACAAGCTAAGGGGATCGTTGTCGAAAAGGTCGGTATCGAAGCCAAGCAACCCAACTCTGGTATCCGCAAGGCTGTTAAAATTTCACTTATCAAGAACGGTAACAAGCTGACAGCATTCGCTCCCGGTGATGGTGCAATCAACTTCATTGATGAGCACGACGAAGTCATGGTCGAAGGTATCGGTGGACGCATGGGTCGTTCCTACGGAGATATTCCTGGTGTCCGTTACAAGGTCATTCAAGTCAACGGCGTATCCCTCGACGAAATGGTTCGAGGGCGCAAGGAGAAGCCAGTCCGCTGAGGTGCTCATGATGTCAGAAGAAGTAGTAGTTGACGATCGTCCTATCGCAGGCATTGGAACGCTTGTCTTTGGTAAGTGGGATGCTGCAGAAGTTGTTTGCAATGACCCAGGTCTTGCGCCGTATGTCAACCTCACAACCGTTGGTGTGCCGCACACCGGTGGACGTCATGCCAACATGTGGTTTGGAAAGTCCAAACTTAGCGTCGTTGAGCGCTACATCAACAAACTCATGCGAACCGGAGCATACACTGGTAAGAAACAATCCGCGATGAAGGCCTTTGAAGGAGCTCTTGACGTTCTGGCGGATCGACGCAAAATGAATCCTCTGCAAATCTTTGTCGATGCAATCTGCAATGCAGCTCCAATGGAAGAGATTACTCGAATCAAGTTCGGTGCTGTCTCGCAACCAAAGGCAGTCGACTCATCTCCATCACGACGTCTCGATGTTGCCTTGAAGAACCTTGCAAAGGGTGCTCAACAAGGCACGCACAAATCCAAGCGAACCCTCCAACAATGCATCGTCAACGAGCTCAACAAAGCTTCCGAAGGCGATGCAACTTCCTTTGCTGTAGCAAAGAAAGAAGAGGTTGAGCGTATCGCTGCATCCGCTCGATGAAACCGCACACGGCGACGAATTACGTCGAAGTTTTGCGACTCACTTAAGAACCCCGTTCAAGTGGGCGAAATGAACCAGACAGGTGGACACCATGGGACGAAAAGAAGACAACATCAAAAAGGCAACAGAAGTTATGCACGTTCTTCCACAGATTCGAAATCTGTGCATTGCCGCACACATTGATCACGGTAAGACGACACTCTCTGACAACTTGATTGCAGGAGCAGGTATGATGTCCAGTGATTTGGCTGGTGCTGCACGTGTTCTCGACTTTGACGAGCAAGAATCTGCTCGTGGAATTACCATCAACGCTGCATCTGCATCGATGGTTCACGCGGTCGATGGCACGGACTACCTCATCAACCTCATCGACACACCTGGTCACGTTGACTTCGGTGGTGACGTTACTCGTGCAATGCGTGCGGTTGACGGCTGTTTCATTCTTGCTTGTGCTGTTGAAGGGCCAATGCCTCAAACTGAGACGGTTGTCCGACAAGCACTCAAAGAGAAAGTCAAACCTGTTCTTTTCATCAACAAAGTCGATCGATTGATCAACGAACTTCAGGTCACTCCAGAAGACATGATGAGCCGATTCCAAGAAACCATTACCAAGGTCAATAAACTCATCAAGCAATTCGCTCCTGATGAATTCAAGAAAGAATGGCAAGTGAGTGTCATGGACGGTACTGTTGCCTTCGGAAGTGCTTACCACAACTGGGGTATTACCATCCCTTACATGAAGAAGTCTGGGGTTACCATGACCGACATTTTCCAGTACTGTAACGATGAAAAGCAAAAGGAACTTGCACAGGCTGCACCAGTTCACGAAGTTCTTCTCGACATGGCTGTTACCAAACTTCCAAGCCCAGTCGAGGCCCAACCATACCGTATTCCAAACATTTGGACCGGCGACCTCGATTCTACAATTGGAAAGGCAATGATGGCATGTGACCCAGAAGCAGAACTTGCTATGATGATTACGAAGATTTGGATGGACCCGCACGCTGGAGAAGTTGCTGTTGGACGAATTTACTCTGGTGCAATCTCACAAGGTGAATCCGTCTTTGCCATCGGTGCTGCAAAGCCAGAACGTGTTCAGCAAGTCAGCATGATGGTCGGTGGAGATCGAATTACTGTACCAAAGGTCGTTGCTGGCAACATCGCCGCAATCACAGGTATTCGAAGCGCTGCCGCTGGTGTAACGCTTTCTCGTGACAAGGACTTCACTCCATTCGAAGCCATTCGACACTACTCTGACCCTGTTGTTACCGTCGCTGTTGAACCAAAGAGCATGAAGGACCTTCCAAAATTCATCGATGCATTGCGCTCACTCGCAAAGTCTGACGCATCTCTGCAAGTCACAACCAACCAGGAAACTGGAGAAGCATTGCTTGCTGGTATGGGAGAACTTCACCTTGAGATTACAGTCTACCGTATTGAGGAAGAACAGAACATCAAGGTCAGTGTCAGCCCACCAATCGTTGTTTACCGTGAAGGTGTTCAAGGAAGCAACCGTGGACACGCTTTCGAAGGTAAGTCACCAAACCGACACAACCGTTTCTTCTTCGAGATTGAAGCACTTCCTGGCGAAGTTGTTAACGCTCTACGAAACGGTGACCTCGGGGACGGACCTGTTCGAAGCAGTGATGCCAAGGAAACCGGAAACAAATTTGGCGAACTCGGCATGGACAAGGACTTGATGCGTAAGATCTATGCCATCAACGGCACCAATGTTCTCGTCAACGATACCAAGGGTATTCAAGGACTTCACGAAACTCGTGAGTTGATCATCGAAGCATTCAACGAAGTTTGTAAGAAAGGACCAATCGCCGACGAACCAGTTCAAGGAATGTTTGTTCGATTGACAGACGCAAAGCTACACGAAGACGCTATCCACCGTGGACCTGCACAAACCATCCCTGCCGTTCGAAACGGAATCAAGGGTGCAATGATGCGAGCGAAGACCGTACTCCTCGAGCCAATGCAGAAGGCGTTCGTCTCTGTTCCAAACGACTGGCTTGGTCAAGTCACACGTGAAGTTACCAACCGACGTGGAATCATCGAAGACATGCCAAGCGAAGGTGACGTAACAACCGTTGTTGGCGTCCTCCCAATCGCTGAAACATTCGGTTTCTCCAACGACATCCGTGCTGCTTCGCAAGGACGAGCTGTCTGGAACACTGAGAACCTCGGATTCGAGATGTTACCACCACAACTCTTCGACAAGGTCGTTGGTGAAATCCGAACCCGTAAGGGATTGAAGCCAGAGCCAAATCCAGAATCCTACTATGCTGATTGAGCATGGATACAGGATCCATTGCAGGCTTGTTTGCTACGACCTTAGGGGGCGTACCTAAGCCACGTGTTGACGCTCTTGACGTGACAACACACGGGATTCGTCACGAAATTATTCGTGATAAAATGCATCATGGTGGAACAGAAAAGGCTGTTTGCCTAATGTCTGTAGAAACAATGGAACACTTACAATCTCTTGGTCATCCAATCCATGG
>CATISI010000024.1 GCA_949538025.1 Candidatus Poseidoniaceae archaeon | reverse complement strand
TCTTGACGTGACAACACACGGGATTCGTCACGAAATTATTCGTGATAAAAAGCATCATGGTGGAACAGAAAAAGCTGTTTGCCTAATGTCTGTAGAAACAATGGAACACTTACAATCTCTTGGTCATCCAATCCATGGCGGTTCCACTGGAGAGAATATTCTCATCGATGTTCCTCAAGCCTCGCTCAGTGTTGGTGTTCAACTAAGGTTCGACCAAGTTGAACTTGAGATCACAATGGCGGCACCACCATGCAAGACAATTGACGATTCCTTCACCGGTGGTGATTTCAGCCAATTATCGGATAAGAAATATCCAGGACAAACCCGCTGGTATGCTCGCGTTCTTCGAGAGGGAATCATCCACGAACAAGAGCAAGTAAGCATCAACTCAAACGCTTGAGTTGGAGATCCGTTAATTCTCTAAGAGCGAGCATTGCAGGGCCATCTGGCAATCGATCAAGGCAAGCATGAGCATGCTGATGATATTCGTTTGCTCTTTCACGAGCATAACCGATTGAACCGAGTTCGTCTAATGCTGCTATACCATCTTGAACCATTGCTTCCGTAGCATCCTCGCACTTGCCGAGAACGGATAAAAGGCGAGACTTGGTTTCTGAATCAGGTTGTGAAAGAGCATGAATGACCATGAGCGTCTGTTTTCCTTGAGCGACATCAGAACCTGTTGGTTTTCCAAGCGTTGCTGAATCAGAGAGGACGTCAATGAGATCGTCCATGAGTTGGAAACAAAGTCCGACCGAACGACCCCATTCAGCAAGACACTCGATCACTTCATCATCCGCACCTGCAACACGAGCACCTAATTCTGCACATATTTGGAACATCACAGCGGTTTTCCCTTCAATCATCTCGATGTATTCATCTTCAGTGACTCTTTCACGCGTCTCAAATTCAATGTCCAATTGCTGTCCTTCTGATACACGTCGAACCATCCAAGCGATTCTGTTGACGAGGGATGGGATATCATGCAACTCGATGTTGGCAGACATCACCAATCGTTCGAATGCAATCGCAAGCATTGCATCACCCGCATTGATCGCTGTTGGCATATCGTACTCAATGTGTACAGCATTACGACCTCGACGAATTTCATCATCGTCCATGATGTCATCATGAACCAGCGTAAAATTGTGAATGGTTTCAATGGCAGCACCAATATCGAGAAGACCAGAATGCGTGTCACCGACAGCACGGCCAACAAGCCATGGGAGCGTTGCTCGCATTCGTTTTCCTCCGCCAAGGATTAGATGCATCATGGCTGCAGCCAGGCGTTCGTGACGAGATGCTGTAAGACTCTCAACGATTCGTTGTTCTATAAACGGTTTGACTTCGTTGATGCTGGTAAGGAGATCTGCACCCTCAGCACTCGGTAGCATGTGTGTAACATCGCCCATATCGTGAATCAGCCCATCTTGGAGTGCTTCGCATGCTACTTTGTCGCCGATGGCATTCCACCACTCTTCTTTCATCAAACGTGCAGCGATACAACGGAACCATGGGGCAATGACAGCATCACTGTCTTCATCAACAAGCATTGCATCCAATTCTTCTGCACTTACCCACTTTACTGCAGATACCTCATTCGGATTCGGTTTCAACTCAACATCGGCTTGAATCATCAAAATGTGATCGATTTCTCGTTCAATCCAATCAGCGTTCATTCGAGCCGAGTAGCGCATCTTCGTTATGAAATGAAAGTCGTTGATGTCAATGGAATCGGATGAAATACCGAGTTCCTGATCGAGTTTTCGAATGGCAGCGATCTTGACACCAAGCGCCTTGTCTTCTTCCATCTCTTCAGCGCTTGCAAGTGGGTGGGAACAACAAGAATTTGCCCAAACACTTGGGAACGTAATTTTGTCATGGGCTCGCTGTTGAAGGAGCAACTTTCCATCGGGATTGAACAATAAGACACTGAATGCTCTATGGAGTGAACCGGAACGGTAATGACTGTCAGCTTTGCTGATTGGACCAACGACAACATCGTTCTCATCGACTTGGAGAACAGCCTCTGCCATCATGCTTGCTTGAGTTGAATCAGAGGACTGAGCAGCCATCAATTCCGACACATTGGTGTCGATGTCCGCCTCAGGAACCTCTCCGTTTGCATAGTTCGACATGGTAGCCCCAGTGTGTCTTTATGAAGACGCTACATAGACAGTTCGCTTGGTATCTCAGCAAATGAATAAGAGCAATCAAGGCAGAATTGTCGTTCCTCTCCACGATTCACCAGTAACAAGAGAAAAGATTCGTGAAGGATATTCACCATTGACAAGATGGACACCTACGCCAGATTGCGCGACAAGATGGCCACGATTGATCTTAAGGCCAATACCCCCAGTCACATCAATATCGGATTGATGAAGGCCTTCGTAATCAACCTCAGGCGACCATTCTTCAATCAAGTCACCATCTTGAGCGACATGGGGTGGCACACGTAGTAATCCGTCGACACCACCCATTGCGAAAATAAGTGACTCGATATCGGGAAGTTCCAAAGATAGACGTGCTACAAGATCATCACCGGATAAAATTCCAAAGCGAGCATCACCATCAACATCCACAACGTCGCCAAAGGATACGTGGACAAGGTTCGAATTGTTGCCAGCGAATGCTTCAAGCGAACCTTCGAAATTTGGACCAAGGTTTCTTGCCCATGCATGAGGAGGGTGCGATTGAACGTTCAAGTCGAATTTCTCCAATTCGGAAACAACAATGGAATTGAGGGTCAGCATATCGCCACGGACCTGTTCAACAGCTTCAGTTTGCGATTGACATTCATTATCGACGACTTCCAAGTCTTGTATGTGCCCTTCATTGAGACGCCAACGTTTTGCTTTCAGATGACCAAACGATCCAGCACCATGAATCACGATGACTTGAATACCATGTTGTGTAATGTCGTGAACAACAGAGCAAAGGTTGCGAATGATTTCGACGTTTGCTACGCATTCTTCATCCTTTTTGGTGATGAGTGCACCTCCAAACTTGATGACAATACGCCTCACCATGATGCAGCCAAGAAATTGACCTTCATGAGTATGCCTACAAAACACAGGATTCAATAGGCTGCGTGATTTGACAGACATATGACCGATGAGGGCCCAAGCCTGGATTCCTTCCTCCGACATCTCCAAACAGAAGTGGAAGCTGCAGCAGAAATTGCAGACAAAGCTGAGCGAAGCGATCGACTGTTGCAACTTGAAGCATCGATTCAAGAGGCCATTATTTTCGCAAATCGATACAAAGAATTGCAGAAACAAGGTGTCGACCCATTGCTTCTCATCGATCCTAAAGTTCAGCAAGAGCGACCCGCTCCCCCTGCAACAAAGGGACAATCCATTCTCTTGGGTTCATCAACATGCGAGGCATGTGGTAAACTGCTTGAGAACGACTTGGACTTCTGCCCGGCATGCGGAGCAACAAAGTGATTACTCTTCTTCTTGTTCCCAACGAGCGACCGTATCGGTAATCATTGGGTCATCATCACCAACGCGATACAAGTACTCAGGAGGTACTTCATCGGTGAGGAAAACGGTCTTCCCTGCTCGATAAATGGTGTGTCCATCAGCGACAGCGCGAACGGTGTCAACCTCTATAATGGCAGGTCGATCGATCCGAACGTGTCCTGCCTCCAAAGCGTTGACAATTGTCTTGGAGAGATGAATGTGGTTTCTGGTGCCTGAGGTGATACCAAGCTGTACAATCGCATCTGCTTCAGTAGGCTCACATGGCCAGTAGAGTGCTTCAGGTATCTCGTCGGTTGGCAAATCGAGTTCAATCTCGATGGAGTGACCGTAGGTTGCTCGAATCATCTCTCCCTCGACTTGGTATCGACCTTTCTCATCAGCATTTGCGATAGCCTCAAAGTGCCAACCACGCAACCAGTGATAGTGCCGTCGCTGACCGGAAATGGAATCAGCGAGCTCTCGTGTACTTACCCATCCGTTGATGTCCATTTCGACATTGAACTTTTCAGGTGCGTGTCGCAAAACAAGCGCGAGCATTCGACCAAGACTTCCTGCTTCTCGGTCGCTCATAATGAATTTTCCTTCGTCGTTACAGACAGGACAGTTGGTACCACTAAAGTGGCCGTGCTTTCTACATTGGCGCAGCATATTCGAGGCCTATCGACACCCATTCATGAACCCTGCGGGTGTTTTGACCGACTCAATCAAATGCTAGTTTCAATTCGCATCATCATGGTCGATGTTGCAATGGTTGGTGCTGGCCAAACAAAATTCGGCAACCATCCACTCGGGTTGAAGGGAATGTGGGCAGAAGCCATCGAGAAGGCGGTTAACAGTGTCGATAACGGATTCGATTCTACTGATGTCGAGGAAGCGTTCATTGGAAGCATTGCTTTTGGTGGTTCGCAACTTGGAAACACGGCCGCTCTACTCACAGAACATTCCGGCATGGAAGGAGTCAGCGTACGTCGTGTTGAGAACGCTTGTGCTTCATCTGGGTTTGCTTTACGCGACGCTTGGATGGCCATCAAAAGTGGCCAAACTGATGTTGTCGTTGCAGGTGGAATTGAGAAAATGAACGACTTGTCTGCTTCAAGGAAACGCTACTGGCTCGGAGTTTCTGGTGACACTGAATGGGAGCGTCTCGCTGGCTTGACCTTTCCTGGTACCTATGCACTAACCGCTCGGAGATACTTTCACGAATTCGATTCAACACACGATGACCTTGTGCATGTTTCAGTCAAGAACCACATGCACGGATTCGAGAACGAGGCCGCACATCTAAGGAAACAAGTCTCGTTCGAAAAAGCACAGTCCGGCTTCATGGTAGCAGACCCACTCACACTCTACGACTGCTGCCCAACGTCTGATGGTGCATCTGCTATCATCCTCGTAGCCGATCACTTGGCTCACAAATTCACTGATTCGCCCATCTGGGTCAAAGGATCTGGCGCAGGTTCAGATCATCTTGCGCTTCACGATCGGCCAAGTATTACACAATTGCGAGCAACACAATCGGCTGCAGCAAAGGCCTACAGAACAGCAGGCATCTCCGCATCTGATGTTGATTTAGCAGAAGTTCACGATTGTTTCACCATCGCAGAAGTATTGGCTACGGAAGACCTTGGTTTCACTGGACGTGGTCTTGGTGGGGCATTTGCTCGAGAAGGAGAAGGTCGACGAAACGAAGGAAGCGTCACCATCAATGCGAGTGGTGGACTCAAATCAAAGGGCCATCCTCTTGGAGCAACAGGAACTGGACAAGCTGTTGAAATCTTCAAACAACTGCGACATGAAGTCGAGCCTGAACGGCAAGTGCGTGATGCTGAAATCGGATTGACGCACAATGTTGGAGGATCCGGTGCAACCTGTGCTGTCCATGTCTTTGGGAGGCAGCGATGATGTCAATCGCAATCTTATCTCACGGTGAGAATCATTTCGCATGCAGCAAATACGGCGGAGAATGGGCCGGTCCTGATGGAGATCGTTTGACGATTTTAGTCGGTCTCTTGAAGAAGGTTCCAGCAGCCTCGCTCAACCTTCACACCTTTGAGGACTTCTTGGACTACACACCAAGTGTAAGTGTTCAAGATATTGTCGAGTCGAGTACAGATTGGCGTGTCGATGAGCAAGCAAGTATTCACTTACATGCAAGCAAGAGTAATTACATTCTTGCATTAACGACATCACGAGACGAGCCCAATTGGCCTCTTTTTGATGCGTTACCTTACGACATGGGAATGAAATCTCAACTCGATGAGCAATGGAAGATTGAAGTTGAAGGTGTCAGCCAAGGTGCGTACGTCTCACAAGCACAGCATACTATTGCGACACCCTCGCGGCTTGGTTTGAAAGCTCAGGTTGACCATGAACAACTTGTTTGGCCACCTCGGCAGCTCAACGCATCTGGCAAAAGAATTGAATCAGCGAACGAGCAACTCTCAGAAACGGCAACGATTCTGACTTGGACTCGACTTAGTGCAGCCGGTGCACCTTCTGAGTTCTCTGGACGAGCCCCGATTCTAGATGGCGTTTCCACGGTCCTTGTTCAATTCCCAGAGGGTCCAAAAGGCGTCTTCATGTTGGCCGATGATGAACAAAACGATCCTGCCATTGATGCAAGCGTTGGCTTTGATGTTCGACGCCTCTATGGTCAAGATGGGATGATGCACTACGGTCTAAAGGCCATACTCTTGCAATCCTAAACGTGTGGATAGAAGCCTTCATAGAAAGTCTGTCCCGTGGGTAAAGCATGGCTGGGTTTGGTGGTATCCGCAAAGGAAGAAAGGAAGCGGCTGACAATCTATCAATTCAAGAGGATGGAGATTGTGCCCGATGTGGAGGAGAAAGTCAACCATCGACCATGGAAGGATATCTTGCATGCACCCGATGTTCCTACGAGTGGGCAGATCCAAATCACGTTTCTCGCAAAGTTCGAGGTCCTCCACCAAACCACCGACGAGATTCCGAGTTGATTAACGAATACAAAGCTGAAATGGAACGAGGGGACCTCAAAGGGGTTCTAGGTTTCGATTCCAACCTCTCCGCTGAGCAAGAACAATCGCTAAAGCGCTTGGAAGACAAGTGGATGAGTGGTATGCAGGGGCATTACAATGCTGCATCCGAGGATCGCAAGCCGCTTATGATTAGTTTTGATGATAACGACAACTTGGTTTCAACAGAGGTCGCTGCATTGACCATCGTTTCCAATGGATTTGATGGAGGGGAAGAGATTCGTCTGGAATACCCCGGCAAGGGAACTGAATTCTATGCATTCAATGAGCGAAGTCCGACTGGATGGAAGCGCGGTCGCAGTACTGAGGATACGGCGAGATCAATAACCAACGTCATCAATCGATCATCAAGGCTGGTCTATGCAAATCTCGAGGGAAACCGCATTTCCTTTGAATTGCGAGATGATACACTCAAAGCAGAATCGCTTGTTCTCTTTGTTGATGACCCAGGCGGTCAAGATATAGTTGCAGAGAAAGGAGGGGTCATTCTTGATTTCCGTGATGTCAATGTCTTGGATGATTATCGAAACGTCATTGCTCTGGTGCTTGAAGATGGAATCATCTCGCCAAGTGAAGACCAGATGATGTGGGTCATGCGACAACAGCTCGGTGTGAGTGAAGAGCAGCATGTGGCCCTTGTTCAGGAAATCTTCGGCGGCAACGCATTGAAGGAATGTCCAAATTGCAATCGAATGGCTGAACTCTATCCAGAGTACTCAGCATGGTATTGCCAGCCGTGCGAAAGTTGGCTGTGATTCTTGTTCTATAGATTCATAAGCCCGTTGATTTTCATGCTCTTTTTGCGAACTTGAGCGAGGGATGCTTCATAAGGTGGACGGTGTTCCGATAAAATGGCGAACGCTATGGCAGAAGATGTATTGTATATTGGAATTGATTTGGGAACATTTCGTTCTGTAATGGTCTCCTCAGGAAACCACGAAGAAGAAGAACTCACCGTAATAGGAACACCGAAAGACCCAATCGCACGAAATTTCCTCAAGCGAGATGTTCTCTTCGGAGAAGATGCTCTGAAGAACAGGCTTGCACTGAACCTCTTCCGCCCTCTTGAGCTTGGTGTCATCAAGGACACAGTTGAGGATCGAGCATTCATTGCACACTTTATTACTCACCTCATTGGCCTAGCGGATCCTGAGGAGCACGACCGTGTCGTTGCTGTCATTGGTGCACCTGCTGAAGCCAGCCACGTCGACAAGACGGCTATCTTTGATGCTGCTGCAGGGAGCGTCAACGCTGCTATGATTATCTCAGAGCCGTTCGCTGTCGCTTACGCTCTTGACATGATTGAGCACACACTTGTCATCGATATCGGCGCAGGTACAACGGACCTTTGCCGAGTCTACGGAACCATTCCAGGTCCTGGCGACCAAATGCACACTGGGTACGCTGGAGACTATGTTGATGCTCAAATTATCAAGGAAGTCCAATCCAAGTACAACGGTGCTCAAATCACCAAGGATATGGCGCGACGCTGGAAGGAACAATACTCCTTTGTATCAACCTCCACACCTGATGAACCGATCATGGTCGACTTCTCCATTGAAGGAAAGGCCATGAGTCTCGACATCACAGATTGTATGCAACGAGCGTGTGAATCAATAGTTGACCCAATCGTTGAGAATGTCAAGCAACTCATCGCTGATTCCAACCCTGAGTACCATGACCAATTCCGTCGAAACATGGTTCTTGCTGGTGGCGGATCAGGTATTCGTGGCCTCGGTGCACTCATCGAGCGTCGACTATCCGACATGGGCGATGTCAACGTTCACGTTGTCGACGACCCAGTTCGACTCGGTGCAATGGGTGGTCTCCGCTTGGCTATGGAAGTTCCAGAAGACATGTGGAAGAACCTCACCCTTGCATCTCGTTGAGTTGTTTTCATGAACAAAGGGCTCGCCATCGCTGGTGGCACTCTGATGCTATTGTCCATTTTTGTTTTCTTCGTTTCCCTCGTTGCAGTCATGGGCCACGGACCCGATAGTGACAACATACTTCACGATACAGAAACGGATGGTATGACATTCACATATGATGGCGAGGCATCATTGGTCGAAGTTTATGCAAAGGGCGATGTTGATTGTGATTCTTTCACCGTTTCAATTAGCGACGAAATGTTCGACTATTTTTGGCCAAATTGTGACGGAGAGACCATGGCTGACGGCTACACGTATCTCGGAGATTTGGAAGTGTATATCGAGGGTGATTACAACATCGTTGCAGAAGGCGACATTGTAATCATTGATGCGGATGGATTGATTCTCCCAGGTCTGTCTTTCTGTGGCGGTGGTGTTTGTTGTCTCTTGGGATTAATTCTGTTGATTATTGGACTCTCAGTAGGGTCAAAGGCGCCGCAAGTTATTGTATATCAACAACCTGACGGAACGATGTATCAACCGAATCAAACAACAATTCAGCAATACGTTCCACCATCTGGCATGCAACCGATTCAGCAACAATTCCCAGCGCAGCCACAGGTCCAGCAACCTCAAAGCCAACAACACCAAAACATTCCTCCTGCTTTTGAAGAAAACCCCAATGACGTCCATATTTATCAAACCGATTTTGATGGATTTTCATTCGAACACAAAGACGAAGGTTGAGGCATCATGATTTCAAAAGATACCAACGTTGTGATCCTAACTGGTGCTGGTATCAGCGCTGAGTCTGGAATTCGAACCTTTCGCGATTCGAATGGATTGTGGGAAAATCATAGGATTGAGGAGGTAGCTACACCGGAAGGGTGGCGAGCAAATCCACAACTTGTGTGGAATTTTTATCAGCAGCGACGTAGACAATTGCTGGAGGTCGAACCAAACCAAGGCCACGAAGCGTTGGTCCGACTTGAGAACTATCTGGAAAACTTCCTCTTAGTGACCCAAAACGTCGATGATTTGCACGAGCGTGCTGGTTCAAAGAATTTGATTCACATGCATGGCGAACTTGCAAAACTCCGTTGTGAATCATGTCATCATGTTGAAACCTTGATGGATGAAGAACACTTGAAAGAGACATTCCTGTCTTGCTCTGAGGGTGAAGGAAGATTGCGCCCCCATATCGTTTGGTTCAATGAAATGCCAATGGGAATGGCGGAAATTGAGAAAGCACTGTCTGAATGTGATGTTTTCATTGCTATTGGTACAAGTGGCCATGTTTATCCTGCCGCAAATTTTCTACACACTGCAAAACGGCGTGGTGCCCACACCATTGGCATCAATCTTGAGCCTCCTGAAAACGTCCACTTTTTCGATGAGTTTTTCCAAGGGAAAGCTGGAGAAATACTTCCGTTGCTTGTTGAAAAATGGACAAGATAAGTCGATGGGAATTGAATCAAGTTCAATAGGTATCACCTGCTCTTTGAGATGTGGGAACCGGCTCATTGGATGAATTAAACTGGATCAATCGCTTTGTCACAGAGACTCCAGGTGACAATGAAGTTGGTGGTAAACCGAGACAAGTTCCACACGTCTGCTGGTCACGGGTCCATCCAACCGCTGTTCCTGAACCAAGTCTACGGCTCTGGTCCGATGAAATAGCTCAAGAATTGAATCTCAAGATGGGTGATGGCGACGTACTGGGCGGAAACCGCATCATCACAGGGATGGATCCCTATGCACAACGATATGGTGGACATCAATTTGGAAACTGGGCTAATCAACTCGGGGATGGTCGGGCTATCACACTTGGTGAAGTTGACACGAAGAATGGAATTCTCGAATTGCAGCTCAAAGGACCAGGTATTACGCCATACTCAAGATTCGCTGATGGAAAAGCAGTCTTACGCTCATCGATTCGTGAATTCTTGTGCAGTGAAGCCATGCATCACTTGGGCATCCCTACAACACGAGCATTGTCACTGGTCACGACTGGGGAAGACGTCGTTCGAGATGTACTCTACAATGGCAATCCTGCACCGGAACCTGGAGCTATTGTATGCCGTGTTGCTCCGAGTTTCCTGCGCTTTGGTTCCTTCCAAATTCATTCGATGAACGGGGACAAGGAAACATTACGAACACTCGTTGAGTACACAATAAAACATCACTTCCCCGAACATGCTTCTGAAAGCGATGATGACTTGATTCAGTGGCTCACTGTAATTGGTCAAGAGACCGCTCGTATGATCTCTGAATGGATGCGAGTTGGCTTTGTTCATGGTGTCATGAATACAGACAATATGTCCATACATGGCTTAACCATCGACTATGGGCCGTATGGGTGGATTGAGGATTTCAATCCAGATTGGACACCAAATACGACCGATGCGCAAACTGGACGATACAGATTTGGCCACCAAGCGCAGATTGGAGCATGGAACTTCGCCCGCTTGTTGGAATCCATCTCACCACTCATGGAAGAGCCAGAACGGCTCTATGAGAGTCTTGAAGCGTACTATACTGAATACGAGCATTGCAACAATGCAATGTGGTCGAACAAACTTGGACTGAAGGAATTTAGAGAGGAAGATGGTGAATTGATCATGGAGTTGACTACCAATTTACAATTGGTCGAAACGGATATGACCATCTTTTTCCGATTGCTTTCTTCGTTGAAGCAGCCGAACATCGAAAACCTTCGATACGCCTTTTACGATGAAGAGAGCATACCATCGGTCGAATGGAACGATTGGCTTGGAAAATGGTGGAAGCGGGTGGATGGTTTGCCAGATCGTGAAACTATGCGTTCATCAAATCCGAAGTACGTACTCCGCAATTGGATGGCACAACTCGCCATTGATGCTGCAGAAAAAGAGGATTATTCCATTGCAGAAGAACTGTATGAATTGCTCAAGCAGCCATACGCAGAGCAACTTAAGCATGAGAAAGAGTGGTTCCAAAAGCGGCCTGAGTGGGCTCGCCATCGAGTTGGATGCTCAATGCTTTCATGTTCGAGTTGAGGATTACTCTTCTTCCCAACCATGACGTTGTGCAAGTTCTTTGCTCACAAGTGGACTGTTGCAATGTGGGCAAGAATCGGATGGGGAGAGAAGATCGGGGCGGATGGCTAGAACGGCCATACAACTTGGGCATGCAGCCAACATCTCACCTTCTTCCAAATCTGCTTCAGGTGTTGGAACAAATGTTGTGTATCCTTGTCTATAGAGCGGTGAGAAATGATAGCGAACACGTTGAAACGAACTAAAGGAAGCGTAACCCATGATCAACATGAACAGAATCCCTCCAGCCGCTCCACCCAATGTGGCGTACAAATTCGCTAAGAACAACAAGAAGAAAATGACTGCTGCAACAGCAATAATCATTGCTGCTGGCCAATATGCCCAGCGACGGCGTGAGCGATACGAAAACCATGTCGAACTGGTTAGGAAAAGTGGAATGGCCCACATCAACATAGCACCGCGGCCAATGTATTGCTGGGATATGCTTGCAAAATCCCATGCGATGAGAACGATGATTAGACTGTCAATAGCGAGGATAAGCGCTGTACTTCGGTGTGTTTGGTCAAAAATCGCAGAGAGAGTTGCAGAAGCACGCTGCCCTCCCGAACCTGCCAAGACGATGTCATCGCCTCTATCACCTGCCATGGTGTAACCAGTTACTGCCCTCACATGAAGGCTTGTGAACAGCGAAGAAGTCTTCATGGTCAATATGCTCGCAAGGACATGAGCGTCCGTGATACCGACGTTGAGAAGCGTGGCGCCAGTCTCGCTGGCAAGCGCATACTTGTCGGTGTCACGGGTGGTATTGCTGCAGTCGATACAGTTCGTCTTCTTCGAGAAATGCGGCGACATGGCGCCGAGATGCTCGTGATTATGACCGCAAGTGCACAACGTGTCATCACACCACTTGCTGTCGAATGGGCAAGTCAATGCGAAGTCATTACCGATTGGGATGGTGATATGAAACAGCTTGAGGATGTTGATGCCATTCTTGTTGCACCAGCAACTCGAAACACGATTGCAGCACACCTTCACGGGATGCAACAAGGACCGCTCATGATGGCACTAAGCGCTGCACGGTCAAGAAATACCCATGTTCTCATGGTTCCAAGTATGCATGCTGACCTTGCGGATGATCCAGTGACCGATGACATCGTTGAACGGTTGAGAGACGAAGGCATTGACGTGATGTGGGGTGACCTAGAAGAAGGGAAGAGAAAGACTCCGAATCACGAACACATTGTTGCTCAATTTGCACATGGTATCAATGCGCATTCAAAGAATCGAAAAAGCGTCGTCGTCACGCTTGGTGGAACATATTCACCGATCGATGATGTTCGTGGTGTTCAAAACACGAGTTCTGGTTCGACGGGATATGCAATTGCTGACGAACTCTATCGCTATGGTCACGATGTGACATGTGTTGTTGGTCGAACAAGTGTTGAACAGCCATCTTGGTTACCGCTGTGCATCAAGGCAGAACAACCTGATGGAATGCTTGCTGAACTCAAAGCGCTTTCCAACGATGCGATACATGCATGGGTCCACACTGCTGCAGTTCTCGACTACGTTGTTGAAGCACCTGCAGAAGGGAAATTAGCAAGTCAACAAGGTCCACTGCAGGTTCAGCTCGTTGAGGGTGCAAAACACATTCAGGAGCTCAAGGAGAAAGTTCGTGGTTCGATTCGAATAGGTTTCAAGTTGGAAACTGGAATCAAACAACGTGATCTCATCCATCGTGCAACAGCCCAAATTGAGCATTCTGAGATGACTGCAGTAGTTGCAAATCGTTTGGAGGATTTGAGAGATTCCTCAAAACCTCGGGGCTATCTTGTTGATAAACAGGGAAGCCATTTCGTCCTCGAAACGCAGTTCGATCTTTGCGATGCACTAAGGACAATTATTGAACGAGGCGATTGAATTGCGACGATTTGCAATCGTTGGCCATCGAGCCATGAGCAAAGGCAAGTTACCATTGAACGACCTTGCGGGGGGTGCTGGGCGGATGGATGTCCTCATACGGGCAGTCATGTCCTCACTGCTAACTTCACATGGAC
Source organism: Candidatus Poseidoniaceae archaeon (assembly GCA_949538025.1). Lineage (GTDB taxonomy): Archaea > Thermoplasmatota > Poseidoniia > Poseidoniales > Poseidoniaceae > MGIIa-L2. Next base: position 4,109 of record CATISI010000024.1, on the reverse strand, counting down.
TTCGAAACAATGTCGAAGTCGTCTTGCATCTTCAGGGTGGACCAGGTCCGCACCGAAGATTGAAGTTTGTAGGTTCAGAACTACGAGGATTTCATGCAGAAGAACGTAGCGTTGCAGGCCTGATTGCAAAAGTCATCCGGGAGCCTCTCCCAGCGATTGGCCAATGGATTGAACGAACGCCGGGACTCTACGACGGAGGAGGCTCATTGTCCCACACGTTGAGAGAATGGGAGGATTATGTTGCGGTTCGACTTGATGCTGATGCAGAGCGATTGTGGAAAGAGAAAAGTACCATTCCAATACAATCGAAACCAACTGAGGACTCCATTGCGTTCCTTCTCTCCGATGATCAACCATTAGATACAGATCAAGGAATTCCTCGTTCCCTAGGCTCGACGTGGTTGCAAGGGCACCATGCCATTGCAATCTGTCATTTCTTGTTGGACGAAGGTGTTGAGCTCAACCTTTGAACCACATTGGATGTCCTGTCTCATCCGAACGGAGTGCGTGTGCAAGCAAGGCATCATCGATAGCAAGAGGATGGGTCTGTGGCCACGTTGGAAGTGAGGAAATGCTTGCAATTCCTGAACCAACAGCATCACAATCCCCGTTTTCGACTTTTTCATTATCGATGTAAGCAGCACCGATTGTGAAGGTTGATTCGACTGTACCTGCTTTTCCTTGAGAGAATTGGACAGCGTTCCTGTACCATCGCATACCCAATCGTGTGGTTTGGTACGAGCCGTTCCATTGAGGTGGGACGTTCAAGTTCAGCATCAACTCTCCATTCTTGAAAGCGCTCATCAGTTGTTGATCCGCTTCAATGACTGAGCGCTCAGGTGCAGGATTTGGCCAAGAAGAAACATGTTCAGCGTGTAGGTCGATGTGAGGGCGACAGAGGTTTTCAGGTGTAGTTGGAATTAAGGGAAGGACACGTTGAACAAGTTCGACAGTCGCTTCGATCCCAACTTCCATACCGTCAGGATCGAACGATGTGTACGAGCTTGCAATTGCAGGAATGCCATACAGGCCTGCTTCTCGAGCGGCTCCCATCGTCCCACTGTGATAGGAGTCTTGTGATAGGTTTGGGCCGAGGTTGACACCCGAGAGAACCAATGACGGTTGAATGTCAGGCAGGACATGATTGAGGCCTCCATCAAGGGCGACGATCATTGTATCGCATGGCGTACCATCAAGAGCAAACAAATGCACACCAACCGATTGATCAAGATTCCATTGTCGGATCAGTTCGCTTCGGTTGTGAAGATCGATGGGTTTACCGAGATTCAATTGCATACTGCATGCAGATTTGTTTCCAGATGGAGCGAAAGCGACAAGTGGAATTCCTGCCTTATTTATCGCTTTGACAAGCAACTCAAATCCCGGAGCATCGATTCCATCATCGTTGGTCATCAAAACCCATTTCTCATCCATCATTCAGCCTCCATTACATGGTCTTTGTTATCAAGTGATGTTTGATTGGTGAGATGTTCTCCAAAGATAATTGAGAGAATGCCAAGCATCAAAATCGGACCTCCAATCCAGGTCCAAAGGCCAGGAATGCCAGTTGAAAAGAACATCCAACCAATCAGCGAACCAAGAACCGGCTCGAGTGTAACACTGATTGAAATCAACAAAGGTGATACGTACTTGAGGCAATAATTGAGCCCGGTGTGACCAAGAATTCCTGCAATGAGAGCCAACAAAACAAACCAGACCAGGGTTTCGTGTCCAAAGTAGCCAAAAGCTCCAAATTCAGAAAAACCATCTTCCAGCAACCATGATGCCGGAAGCAGGAGGAGGCCGCCAATAAGAGTGACTGGAAACGCATAGAGAAACAGAGGCATCCATTCTCGAAGTATGCGTCCGCAAACAATGTAGCCAACCACAAAGACAGCTCCGAAGAATGCTAACTGATCACCAAAAAAAGTGACTGAACGCTCACCTTGAACATCACCAGCATCGAGCATCGAAATGGCTGCGCCAGTGAAAGCAGCGATTCCACCGATAACTTCCAATCGATTTGGTTTCCGAACGAAAAGGAACATTCCAATGAGAATGACCAGCGGATGAGCTGTTACAAACAATAGCGAGTGCGTCAGAGAAGTGTAATCGAGCGAAGTGACCCAGAAACCGAAATGGAGTGCTAAGAATACGCCACTAGCAAGGATGATTTTCCCCGTGGAAACACTCCAGAGTTTTGGTTTCACCTCATGATCGATCTGATAGAGTTGCCAAACAGCCAACGGCGCGAGAATCAATGCAGTCAGTTGCAGGCGCCAAGACGCTCGCAACAAAGGGTCAATCTCATCCACATGCGTGAAGATGGCTCCAGCACTAGAAACACCGCATATCGCCACTCCGAGAACCAGCCAGACATGTGCTGGAACAGAGCCATCCTGCATGATGGTCACGACTCGTTGACCAATTCAGCATCCATAACCGGTGGAGCTCCAATGACACCTGCTCGCTTGAACAGAGCGTAGATCATCCAACCGATACCAACATTCAGTCCGATGAATCCAGCCATTCGGCCAATGTACCAACCTGTAGCATTTGGATCGGAGACAAGCGTATCGATGAAAGAGAGGATACTCGACTCCGTTCCGAAGAAGGCCTCACCTGTCAAGAGACCAGCAGCAACCATAAACGTGCTAAGAAGAATGAGAGCCCGTTTCTTTTCGGCGGCTGTTGCTCCTTCTTCTGCCTTGATCGCCTCAATCTGCGGCTTGAGTTTCTTTTCTTCCCACTTGTCGCGGCTGTAACCACCTATTAGCATTGGAAGCGTGTGTGGAACATCTAGATACATTCCGAGACCAAACGACGTTCCCATACCAGTGACCCACTCAACGAACATTCCCAAAAGGAAACCAAGTGCGAGGAGCATCAAGTCACCCTGTCCTTCAGCAAAGATAACCGAAAAGGTTGCGAACGCGTTGGCCTGTGGAGCAATCAAGTCAATTCGACCCTCTGCAAGTTGAATCGATAGGAAGATTGCAACCGCTGCACCGATAATCGCACCGGGAACAACACCCATGATGTTCCCTTTCGAAATATGGTATGGTCGGTTACCGATGTAGAGACTGTTCTTGTAATCACCAATGACGGTACCTGACATGGAAATAGCTGAACCAAAGACCGTTGTTCCAACGAGTCCGAGGAGAACCGCATCTTGCTTGTTCAGACCGAGGGCTGAATCAAAGTTGAGGAAGATTCCCAACAACATAAGCAGAACGATGAATGAGGTTCCTGAAACCGGCTCAATACCTGTTTCACCCATGACACGAACTGCGATGGCTCCGAGAAGGAACGTTGTCATGATGAGAACCGTTGCGAAGATAATTGCAGCAGCAATTGGGAAACCTCCAACCCAGAAGATGAGGATCATAGACAGGAAGGTCAATCCCATGAAAATTGGAATGTGCATGAGCGGCCATTCGTACCAGCCTTTACCCGCCATGTATTCTTGGGAGCCTTCGCCCTTGAATGCTGCACCAATGTCCTTGAAGATGTTCGCAAAGGTTCGCCACATCTTGGCCAGTCCAAACATTCCACCGCCGACAATGGAACCAATGGCGATGGTTCGAACGGTCTTGGAGAAGGCAATCATTTGCAATGCTTGACCACCTTCACTTGCATAGGCTTGGATAGGGACGTTGGCTTGCATGGTCGCATCGTAAACAGGGAAATTTGCGAATACAGCAAGTGGAACAAGGAAGAACCATCCCACGAGCGTACCAAGATTGACCAGGAACGCCACCCGAGTCTTCATGAACCAACCAATAGCAAACATCGAAGGTGTCAACGCGACACCGACGTATGTGTAGGCGAAGGGGTTCCAAGCCGTTTCTTCGGACCACTGCGTGTACTTCTTTGAAGAACCGTCTTCGTAAATACCCGACGGCTGGTGGATTTTTCCCGCACTGTAAAACGAGGCAAGACCAACGTCACCAACGTGCAATGTCTCGGCGAGATAGTCCATGACTGAGAGTTTCTTATCAGAGAGCCAAATGAGCGGATATTCAATCAGGAACATTCCAATCATTGTAATCCCGGTCCACACACCGATGGTCTTTAGGGACTCACGTGCGTGCTCAACAGCACCTGTA
>CATISI010000023.1 GCA_949538025.1 Candidatus Poseidoniaceae archaeon | reverse complement strand
GCCAACGAACTTGGTGGAACCTGTACCGTCACACTAACACTCAGTGACGATGGCGCAGAAAACCAGGATGCAGACCCATACACTGTTGACTTCTCCGTCAGCCCAGTGAACGACGCTCCAGTTGTACTCGATTGGGATGTTGTCTCTGGAGCAGTTGTTACTGCAGCAAACGGATCGACCCCAGTTGCTCCTTGGTCCATCAGCCTCATGGAAGATGACACCAACACGGACAACTTGACCTACGATTTGTCCGCTGTCAAGTACGACATCGACCATCAGCCCGGTGACTTGACTTGGACTGTTGAATCAACCGACCAATGTACATACGAGAACTACTTCAGCACAGAAATTGTTGGAGACAACCTCGTCTTTACACTCGTTCCTGATGCAACAACCACTGCAAACGCTTGGGAAATCGACTACCTGAACGACAACGGTATCCACCAAATTGGGCCAAGTGGATCTGACTTCTGTCAAATCCGCCTTGTCCTCAAGGACACAGCTACCGCACCAAGTTACGTGCCAAACTACGACCAATCTCTCATGCCAATTGCCAACTATCAACAAGGTGTTGCAACGCAAGAGATCGGTGTTCGTGTTGAGAACGTACGAGAACTCGTCGCAGACTATTACTTCGATGACGTCATCGGATTCGACTTCCAAGGCATCAACAATGTCCTCACAGGTACCTATGTACCTGTTGAAGTCAATGTCGGTGCTGGTGGAGACCAAGGTCCGTACACCTACGACCACATGCTGGCTGTAACCTTCCACACGAGTGGAGGCCACGGTGAAGCTGAGAACGTCATGTACGTCACACCTCCAGAATGGGGAGAGACCATCACCATCAAGGAATACGTCTACATTGTCGATAACGGCAACGGTGCCACACCTTACATCTGGGTTGAGATGGATGTCCTCACCTGTCTTGACGCAGAGTGTGACATGACGAAGTCTCCTGCACAGCGCTACCAGAATGACGATCCAACATCCCACATCAACTACGGTGGCGGTGTTGTTGGTGACCAATGGTCCAAGCCTGGTGCATACGGTGACGATGGAATGAAGGAGTCGCAACGCCGACCACTTCTCCAAGACAGTGACTGGTGTAACAACGTTATGTTCTCCAACGCATCCGCTGTTGGAAGTGACGCTGGTATCCCAACAACCTGTAACCATGCGAACAAGCCATCTGAGGACTTCCTCAGCAGTGGTGACAAGCTGCCATCCGTTGTACAACTCGGTGGCGGAATTGGATCTGTTCCATCGTTCGCACCAAGCCTCGTCGTCGTAGCCCTTGCTGGCTTCTTCGTCACTGCTCTTGCAATGTCAAGCCGCCGTGAAGAAGAAGACGAAGAAGAGGAAGACTCCCGACGCATCGTCGAGGACGAAATGGCTGTCAGCCCAGTTATCGCTACCATCCTCATGGTCGCTATCACTGTCGTCCTTTCCGGTGTCATCTATGTCTGGGCTTCTTCCCTTGCAGAGACTGGCAAGCTCGGTGTTCCTCGAGTCACATTCGACATCGAGAACAAGGAACTTGGTACTGCAGATGGGTACTGGGCAATCACAGTTGATCAAACCGAAGCTGAATTGGCTACAGCGGCTGTTACTGTAACAGTCCTGTACACCAACTCAGATGGTGTTCGAACATCGTACGCAACATTGCTCTCAAACACAAGCAACGTCTATGGATTCGATACATCGAACAGCGATGCGTTTGTGACATTCGTTGACAAGGTCGAGAATCAAGGCAGTTTCAAGGAATCTACCTTCGGAATCGGAGACCAAATCTTCGTACGAACTCACGCTCCTGATGGTCAGTCGCTTACGGATGCTACTATCCGTATCACCTACCAGCCAGGACCAGGTGAAGGATCTGTCATCAAGACGTACCAAGACCTTGAGTTCAACAAGATCGTCTGAAGTTCAGGAACGACTGAGAACAGTTGATGGGCCGGTGGCATCGCTGTCACCGGCCCTATCTTCTGGTGCTAAGCGAATGCTGTTAAGCAGGAGATGTTAGTAATGACTATGCCTACCACCTGCAAATGCGTCATCTTTGATTGCGATGGTGTCCTTGTGGACTCAGTGAGTTCATGGAAGACGCTGCATGACGGCTTCGGAACGGACAATAGTAAGAATCTCTCACGGTTCATTGCTGGTGAACTCACCGATGTTGAGTTCATGCGTTCCGATATTGCTATGTGGAAAGCGATTCAAGATCCAATTCACAAAGACGAGTTGTTTCGTATGTACTCGGGTGTATCCCTCATGAAGAGTGCTCGAGAAACAGTGCAAACTTTGCAGGATGCCGGCGTTTATGTCGCGATTGTCAGTGCTGGCGTTGATTTGTTTGTGAGCAGCATCGCTGCTATGCTCAAAGTGGACGATTGGATTGCCAACGGTTTTGAATTCGATGAAGATGGACTCCTTACCGATGATGGTATTTGTCGTCTCCATGCGAGTGGCAAAGGCGATGTAATCAATCGACTAATGCAAATGCACGGTTTCAAACCAGAAGAAGTTGTATCCGTAGGAGATTCTGAAATGGATCTTTCGATGATGGTGCCGGGTAGCGGATTCGTTGGTTTCAATCCAAGTCGTGAATCATCGCTCAATGCTTTCACAGAAGTTGGCGTACCCATCGTGACGGAAAAGGATCTTTCGAAGATTCTCGAACATATTGTTCTACCATCAAGCGAAGGGAATTGATGTTGATTTATGCGATTGTAGGTTTACAATTGTGAGCATACATGGTTTCGGCTGGAACCCAAGCATCTTCTGGTAAGATGTTTGATCTTGCCAAGTGGATGAACACACCAGTGTTGTTCCTCGGAAATCCAAACAAGCATGACCATGTACGTGTCCTGTGACGAAAATGTCTGGAACCTCTCGGATGACAAGACCATCCTCAAGTTCTGGAGATAATGGCGTCTTACCCCCCCATTGTGGTGCTAAATGGCGCCTCCTGAGCATTTGTCGCATCGCCTCAACTGGTTCAGAATAGGTGACTGTCCGCAAACCAGCCACGAAATCATCGATCGATTTACCATGGTAGGACAGAAGACGTACATCATGCAATGAGAAATCACAAGGGTTTCCAACAAAGGTCGTTTTGTTGTAGTCTTGCTGAATGTCTTTTTCAAAAGTTGGTTGTGGTTCAGCTGGTCGAACTGCATCGTGATTACCAGGTAGCATGACACACTCAACCCAGTCCGGTAGAAGTTCCAACAACCTTGCAAATTCACTGTATTGTCTAAACAAATCAGTGATTGCAAGTTCCTTATCTTGCCCAGGATAAATTCCTACACCATCGACACAGTCTCCACTCAAAATGAGATACTTGATGGTCTTTGCAAGCGGATCCGTGTGGAACCATCGAACCATCTTGTGCCATTGCGCTTCAAGGAACGTCTTTGATCCTACGTGGATATCGGACAAAAACGCTACACTTACGCCAATATCTGCGCTCTTCTTTTCGTGTCGATCTTTCATCGGGAAAAATAAATCATCAACATAGAAGATGTCGCCTGTCTGGGAAAACGTACCGCTGACTCCTAGCACATCATCAGGCATCAACCCCGCTTCAACAACCTGTTCATGCATTCGATCACGATCGTCTCCTTGACGAATGGTGAGTAGACAATTCATTTCACCCGTTTCATCTTCGAGGCCAAACATGAGATGGCCGTTCTTTGTGTGACGCGGTTCATTGACCAATCCAATCGCCACAGCAAGATTCTCGTAGCCTTGGTATCGTCGATATTCAACATTTAGTCGTCCAATTTCCTGAGGTTTTCTTGGGAGTCTTGAATTCTTGACGATCATTTTCCTGATACTTTCCAAGCGGTCATTGAAACATGCTTGTATGTGTCCCATTTTACCTTCTGTAGTGCTGTTGCCTGTGATGTCGTAGTGTACCAAGATGTCATTGTCAACATCTGTTGCAATTCCTGAAAAATCTCTCTCTTTCCAATCTGGGAGATTGTTTCTGTATTGAATATAAACAGGCTCTCGTTCCTTGATAGGTGCTATCGTTCGCCCGATTGATGCGGCTGGTTTTTCAGTTTCTTGGGAGCCTTTTGGTAATGCTTCGTGAATCATTTTGTCAAGAATCTCAATGGATAGCATCCCTCGCTCAAATCCAACATTCGATGCTTGGCTTAACACGCTCATCGGATCATCGAGGGAGAGTAATTTCTCTTTGACACCCGTGGTGACAAGTATTCCACGTCTCATCAATTCCTGCGAAATTACCCCCCATTCCGCAGTCATGATTGTCAATGGGGGGCGACCCTCCAAAAGGCTTCATGTTCATTCGTTTGCTGAATCACTGGACCATTCAACATCCGTTCCAAGATTTGAATCAGAATTGTTAGCAGAATCTCCCGACCACGATTGGGATTGCCATTCTGCAGATTGTGCAGCAGCAGCAGCTCTCTTGTTACGTTCAATTTCTTCAAGTGCCCTTAGTCGGGCTTGTTCCTCGCGTTGTTTTATTTCATCCTTGAGCGTTTGTTCTGCAAGTTCCATCGCTTGGTCCCAGTGACGAATGGCTGTGAGGAGGGCGAAATGCACGAAGCCTTGTTTGTTCTCTTGGCGATTTCCGCCGATTTGAGTTGCCTCGGCAATTGCCCATGTTCGTGATGCGATACCAACGTAGACAAATCCTACTTTCTTTTTGGTCCCATCATTGCTCGGTCCTGCAATTCCGGTGATCGATATTGCAATGTCTGCATTGGCTCGGGCGAGTGCTCCTTGTGCCATCTGAATCGCTACCTCTGCAGACACTGCTCCCCGCTTTTCGAGTGTTTTTGGATCAACGTTCAATTCACGAATTTTCGCATCATAGGAGTATGTCACCCAAGATTGATTGAACCACTTGCTTGCACCCGCGATATCAGTGAGTGTACTGGCCAGTAAACCACCTGTACAAGATTCGGCAATGGTAATCGTGTAACCGTCCTTGAGACGGCGAACCAACCGGGCCGCAGCGGCTTGAGCCTCTTCGTCCATTGATTCGCCGTGATTCCACATCGGTTTTGAGGTTATTGTATTGCCAAGCGTTTCAAATACGTCACCAGCGACGGATGGTTGGGTCTGTGGTCTAGGGGTTTATGACGTCGCCCTTACAAGGCGAAGATCGAGGGTTCAATTCCCTCCGGACCCATTACCATAGGTGCTCCTCAAGCGACGTATCGTCGCTCGCTACGACCTTTGTGATTCCGCTTTTCAAGCGAATTTCATCTGCATCTTGATCACTCGACACGAGGAGCAAATGGACGGCACGTCGCCATAATCCATCATCGGGAACTGAGTCCCGATGATCAACGGCGACCAGTACGCCATCCAGTTCTGCAAACATCAATGCTCCGAGCGCATCTTGGATTTCGTTCTGATGAAGTAAAATCCACCGAGCCCCTTTCATCTCCTCTCGAACATGATTGCCCAATTCTGAGAAGAGAACGATTTTCATGTTCACACCATCTTGTAGCGAAGCAGAGCAACGACACCGCCCAATCCCATCAGTTGCTCACCCGCATCGTGTTCGGTTGAACATTGGACCAATTTCCCG
>CATISI010000022.1 GCA_949538025.1 Candidatus Poseidoniaceae archaeon | reverse complement strand
GGCTGCTAAGGAGGCTAAGGCTGCTGAAGAGAAGGCTGCTAAGGAGGCTAAGGCTGCTGAAGAGAAGGCTGCTAAGGCTGCTGCATCGGAAAAGAAACAGTCTGCTAAGTCGGTCAAGGAAGTCCAAAAGCAAGAGGAACTCAAGCGTGTTAAGGAACGTGCAAAGACGATCGATTTCAAGGTCATCGGTGAGGCAACAACAACCGAATTGAAGACCGAAGTCAAGAAGGGTGCCAAGACACTCGAGGTCGGAAATGCTGCTGAATTTGATGAGAGCGGTTCTGCTGCAATTACAGATAAAGAAGGCAGTTCAATCATCTCTTGGACCGGTAAGGATGGCAACGTCCTCACCGGTGTGAGTGGAGTCACCCGTGTCTTTGGCAAGGCTTCTGTTGTCATGGTCAAAGACGACCTCCAAGTCATCAAGGGTATCGGACCGTTCATTGAAGAGAAGTTGAATGCGCTCGGCATCACGACCTACCGTCAACTTGCGAACATGAACGCCAAGCTTGAGACTGAAGTCAACGAAGCCATCGAGTTCTTCCCAGGTCGTGTTAAGCGTGACCAATGGGTTGCTCAGGCAAAGATTCTCCTTGGTGAGGATGTCAAACTCGATGAAAAGGCAATCCAACAGGCCGAAGAACTTGAGCGCATTGCTCAGAAGGCGGAGGGTATTGACTTCGATATTCTTGGCGTTGCAAAGTCTTCGGATCGAGATGACTTGCAAATCATCAAGGGCATTGGACCATTCATCGCTGAAAAGTTGTACGCATTGGGCATTTACACTTTCTCCCAAGTGAGTAAGATGACGCCGGAAATCGAGGAGCAAGTCAACGTTGCCATCGAGTTCTTCCCAGGTCGTGTCAAGCGAGACGAATGGGCTAAGCAGGCTAAAGAACTTGCAAAGGACTGAAATAGCAATATTTTACCCCGATTTTAGTTGATGATGTATGCTCGAGCCTGCCTTTTCTCTCCCTTCATTGGCTGAAGCGGAGCGAAAGCAACTGCTGTCTCAGCGGAAAAAGGCCTACTCGCTCATCTTTCTGATGATCATGTTGGCCCAAACCTCTTACATCGGGGCGCTTGAAGGATGGTCGCTCCACACTGAACTTGAAGAGGAACATGAAGAGCCGTTGCGCGTCGATTCCCCAACCGTTTGTGCTGCAACATCCCGTAGTAGTGGAACGGCGATTCACGTTGATGTGACTGAAGGTGATGATGCCTATCCTGGTACGACCAACTGTCCCAAAGCCAGCCTCGGAGCTGCGGTGACGCTCGCAACAAGCGAGACTGCATCCAATCCTGAAATCGTTCTTCATGCAGGTCTGTACCACGAAAATGTGAGTATCAACAACCTCGACAACCTCTTGATTCGAGCGGCCGATGGCGATCGTGTTGTCTTTGATGGAACACGTAGCATCAGCGATGATCTCGGTGGCGTTTGGGGTTCAGCCGATAGCGATGGTATCCAAGAAGTGACCTTGACCGAGGACGGCTGGCAGTTGTTCCTCGCACACGAAGAACAGGTCCCTGCTCGATGGCCAAACGCTGGATTTGATGATGAGACCGTGTTCAATCGCTCCTATTGGGCAGAAGGAATCCTGACGAATTCGAACAATGCCTACACGAAAGGCTGGCTGACTGATGCTGGGCCTGAGGCAGGCGTTCACACCGGATTGAATGAGACGGTCAATGCGTCAGGACTCGATCCTGTTGGAGCGATTGCAGTCATGAACTTGGGTTCGTTCCGCAGCAACAGCCGCATCATCACAGACTGGAATCCAAACAATGGAACCTTTGCGTACGATGCTGACGGTGTTGGTTGGAAGACCAAGCATCATGCCTACTTCTTGGAAGGTAAGCGTGAACTCATCGATGTCGATGGTGAATGGTGGTACAACAACACCAACAATCGCCTGCACTACAAGACGCCATCCGGTCAAGACGCCAACGACTTGGACCTTCGAGTGAAAGTTCAGCCGTTTGCGATCAGCGTTGATGGCTCGGATGGTGTAACAATTCAGGGCATCGATTTCTTTGGAACAACTGTGAATTTCAACAACTGTGATGGCTGTTCCTTCACCAATTCAACCCTCGAATATCCGAGTACCTCCAAGCGTGGATTGGGTATTGCTGGAGAATCCGAGGACGATCGTTGGATGACCCGCTTCTATCGCTCAATGAATTCCTTCGTCGACAGAATTTCCATCACCAATACCGATGGCGGTGCCATCGAATTCCAGGGCTCTCCGGGCCAATCAAACAACAATACGGTGAACAATTCCTACTTCCATGCAATCGATTGGTCTGCAGCCGATCAGAAGGGACTGATGGTCACGATTTACGAAGGAGGCCGAGACATGTACTTCACCAACAACAGCGTTCACCTCACAGGTGCTTCATCGGTTCTCTCGATCGGTGATGCCCCCAAAGTCTTCTACAACGAAGTTTGGGATGTTGGCCACTTGCAAACAGATGGTGCTGTCGTTCAAGTCATGCAGGGCGAAGCGCCTGGATCCATCATCGCCTACAACTGGATTCATGACATCATCAAGTACGGTGCTCGATTTGATGCACCGATTGGGCAAGCGGGAGAAGGTCGCAATGGGACCATGCACCACAATGTCATCTGGAACGCTGCTGGTGGGTTGATGGTCAAGGGCGACTATCACGACATCCATAACAACACCGTGTTCAATTCAACTGGCAAGAACGACATGATCATCCTCACCGATGGTGGCGTCAACAACGGCAATTCCACCATACATCAAAACGCAGCGGACAAGATGGCAGACCACAGGTCCGATTCATGGTCGCTTTATCCATTGCCTGCTGGAACTTATTGGAACAATTGGAATGGCTACGTCAACACCACGGACTCCGTCTGGAATCAATTGGTAGACCCTGCCAATCGTGATTTCCGGCCGAAGGTCAACTCACACCTCAGCAACATGAGTGCAGGCGCCTACGACCCAGGCGTAAGCAATCCTTGGACTGCAGGTATTTCGTGGACTTACACGACGCCGAATGCACCAGTTGCAGGCTGTATGCTCAATTATGCAGACAACTACAATGCAGAAGCAACGCTCTCGGACGGCTCCTGCCTCTTTGCCTCGTATTCACCACCGTCGACACTCGACCTGCGTCTCCATCTTGACCCAACCAACAGCAGTTCCTACAGCGGCAGTGGAACTGACCTTGTCGATTTGTCAACTTACGGCAATGATGGAACCATCGACGGAGCAGAATGGGAAGCGAATCGAACTCGATTTTACTACGATGGTTCTTGTTCAGGCGCTACAGCGCCCCCTAATCAAGCCGGAACCTATGTCTGCGACGAAGTCACGTTTTCAGAAACCAACGACCACGACCCTGATGCAAACGGCGATTGGTCGGTTTCAGTTTGGATAAACGCAACAACCGTCCAACATTCAGTCATCATTGGGAAATGGAATGGTGGTGGAAGCGCTTCAGATTTAGGATACATCATCCGTATTGGTTCAGATAACAAACTCTACACTTCTGTGGGAACGACTTCTGGCTCATCCGCAGTAAGTACTTCGAGAATTTCAATTGATGAAGACCGCTGGTATCACTTGGTCATGGTTGCCGATGTAGGTAACATCCTCAGACTCTATGCTGATGGTGTTAATGTCGCCAATGCTAGCCTTTTGGGTAGTGGATCCATTCGCAACACCACGAGCGGAATCAGCATTGGCTCCTACAATGCAGGCGAATACAACCAACCGTTCGATGGAAATATCGGGGAAGTAATGATTTTCGCTGATGCACTTAACTCTACCACAATCAATCAAATGTACAACGCAGGCAAAGGGGTGTACAGCAACACCACCAACCTGTCCTACGCACAAACCTCATCGACGATGCTTCTCGGCCAAACCTACAGTTTCCCAATCACCGCAACCAACGGTGAGCTTACCACCTCCTATTCGCTTACGGGAACCTTACCGACCGGTATGAATTTCGACTCGAGCAACGGTACGATTTGGGGAACACCTACGGTCGCGATGACAAGCACGACCTACACCGTAATGGCCAACAATTCAGCCGGTTCCTACTCAACTTCGATTTCACTTACATCGCAGCACGTCGCTCCATACGATCTTGTTTACTCGCCAGAGAACATGATGTTCACGAAAGGTACAGCCATAACCCCGAATTTTCCTTCGGTCAGCGGTGGTACTGTCACGTCGTGGGAAATCAGCCCATCGTTACCAACTGGATTAACGTGGGGAACCACGGATGGCAAGATCAGTGGGACGCCAACGGCACTGCAAACGATTGCTACGACCTACACGATTTGGGCGAACAACTCTGGTGGTTCGGCTTCCGCGCAGGTCAACATCACCATCAACGATGAAGCCCCTGATATCTCTTACAGTCCAGACTGGTTTGTTTTGACCAACAATACGGCCATGTCGCCGACAACACCGACCAATTCCGGTGGTGCGATTCCTTCAGCGGTCGTCTCTTCAGCAAGCAATCCTGGATATCAAACCTCCATCGCCGTTGATTCCTATGGCTACAACCACATTTCTTGGTCGGGCAACAGTGGCTTCTTGAAGTACGCAACCGATGCATCCGGTTCTTGGGTCGGTCAGATTGTTGACACATCGAGTGCTACAGGATACCACTCTTCAATCGCCATCGATTCCAACGATGGTGTTCACATTTCCTACTTTGATAAAACCAATGATGATCTCAAGTATGCCACCTGTTCAAGTGGTTGCACAATCGCAAGCAACTGGAACAATGTATCCGTTTACACATCGGGTGATGTCGGATACAATACCTCAATTGCCATCGATTCCAACGATGGTGTCCACATTTCCTACTTTAATGAAACAAATGATGACCTCAAGTACGCCACCTGTTCAAGTAGTTGCGCAACCGCAAGCAACTGGGACAAGGTCTCC
>CATISI010000021.1 GCA_949538025.1 Candidatus Poseidoniaceae archaeon | reverse complement strand
TTGTGAAGGTTGCTTTCAGTCACACAGGTGTTACCATGCGTCAAACAACCAAATCGATTACCCTCGTCAGCCTTTTTCTTTTGTCTCTGTTCTCTGGAATGGTGATTGGAACTGAACAAGCCGAAGCCTCTCAAGTCGTCATTACCGAAGCCGTTCGAATTGTTGACGGTGGAACAGCATCCGATAACCAAGCTGCAGTTGCATCAGATAGTGAAGGAAACGTTCACATTGTCTGGGCAAGAAACACTCAGCACCTGTATTATTCCATGCTCTCCCCACGTGGTGAAACCCTGATTGATGCGACGCAAATCACGAATCCAGGACTCCACAAGGTTTGGCACCCAGACATGGTCATCGATGACAACGACCGAATCCACTTGGTTTGGGCGGACAAGTCTGGTCAGCACAAGATCATGTACACCTCGATCAACCCGTACTTAGCGCCACTCGATGGAATGGCCGCAGAGGATACGGCGATATCCGTGATCGATGATACGATCATCTCCATGCGGGCTCAAGACCGTGATTGGCCATCCATCGACGTAGACAGCCAAGGTAACCTTCACATCGCATGGCAAGATTCCTACGACGAGTTGCAGCAATTCTTTAATCAACCTCAAATCTACTACTCCATGATTCAACCAGAATTTAATGGCGGAACAGTCCTCACGCTCTTCGAAGACACGCTCTTGACTCCAATCATCGGACACAAGGGTCACCCGGACATCGTTGTAGACTCCAATGACCTCGTCCAAATCGCATGGGATGATACCCGTGGAGGAAAGGTCGAACTCGTCTTCCTCGTTGACACATCCGGGTCGATGTACTCCGAATGGGCTGACGTTTGTACGGTCATTTACGGCGGTAACTTCGCTGCAGGTGGCTACTTCCAAGGCCTCAAGCCAATGCTCCAAGAAGGAAACATGACGGTTTACGAAACCATCTATGGTCTTGGAAACACGCTCCCTGGCGCTGCAAGCAGCGGTAACTGTGCAACACACAACAAGAACGCCGGACCTCGTTCAACAGCCTTGGGCATAACACCAGGAGACGACTCTGGTGGTATCCGAAAACTTCCAGGAACCGTCTACAACGGAAACACTTACTCTGGATACTCCGGAGAGGATTGGGGCCCAGGGACCAACTGGGCATGTCTTTCTTGGAAGGATGCACAGGGTAACGTCCCTGGTAACCCACCGACTCAAGACGATCACAGGTGGAACCCGAACGCAACAAAGATTGCCATTCCTATTTCCGATGAAGGACCGAAAGATGGCGACCCATCACAGCAAGCAGACGATACGACCTCCATTGAGGAAGCACACGACAACTGTGTCAACGCAGGTGTCGTTCCAGTCGGAATGTACGGACAAACCTACGGCGGTGCTACAAGTGTTCAATCCCACTTCAAGGACTTGGCTCAGTGTCCGAACGGTGTTCAAAGCACAGCTGCACGAAACTGTCCAGGTAATACCATCCGTTCAACAGATGCTGGTGGACAAGTCTACGAGTTCCCATCCGGAAGTGGTGGTGCAAGCCAAATGTCGCTCCTTGTCGAAGCCATGGTATACATCTCCACCAACAACTCACGTGAGATCTACATGTCCGTTCTCGACCCATATGGCAAGATGAACAATGACCCAAGTTGGACTCCTGGTGTTTCCGGTACAGTCGCTCAAAACGGTGGATACAGTGAAGACACAGGCAAGGGTTCTGAGGGACACCTTGTTGTTGTCAACGATACACGTGTCACCATTGATGACGCTTACTCGTTCCACCCATCGATTGGTGTTGATATGGAAGGCAACACGCACATTGCATGGATGGATGGACGTGACTACGGTTTCGAGAAGGACGTTAATTACGAGATTTACTACACCAAACTCCGACTCCAAGGTGCTGGAGAATTTGACGGCCGTGATGATGGACTTTCCACGTACGCCATCAAGAAGATCAACGACACACCAATCTCCAACGTCGAAACCAATGCTGGTTTGCCGCAGAATGCGCCATGGGCCGGAAATTCTGTTTTCCCGTCTCTCCTCACGGACGACCAAAACCAAGTCCACATCGCATGGGTCGATTCTGGAAACACATCGGCTGGAGAAGAACTTCTGTACGTGCGACTGAACCAGACTTCACTTGAAGGAGATGGACTTACAGCCCTCGATCCTTGGGAAACCGTTCCTATTACCTCGTGGTCTTCCAACAAGCTTGGTCCCAACTCTGGTTACAAACCAAGTATCGGTATGCCTCCAGCATTTTCGAATGACTTGGGAAGCGGTGCGCACGTTGCATGGTCAGATACCAACAAGTGCAACGATGAAACTAACAACAATCGGTTTACGATTTGTTACTCGCACGTACTTACGGGACAAGTCGATGTTGAATTCGATGATGGTGAGACGTTCTATCATGTGATAGAACCCGGTGAACAAACCATCTACAACCTTACCATGAACAACTCTACGCCAGGTCCCAAAGACCTGGTAGCCGACTCCTATGGCCTCAACATTACCGGCGTTCCAACAAACTGGACGGCAACGTTGTTCTTTGCCGACAACCACACTTCGA
This sequence comes from Candidatus Poseidoniaceae archaeon, assembly GCA_949538025.1. Lineage (GTDB taxonomy): Archaea > Thermoplasmatota > Poseidoniia > Poseidoniales > Poseidoniaceae > MGIIa-L2. Next base: position 17,983 of record CATISI010000021.1, on the reverse strand, counting down.
TTTTCCCAGACACTGAAATTTTCCTCGAAGGCGGAGAATCGATTCGGTTTTATCTCCGTGTCCGTGCACCATCAATTTACCAAGCAAATGCCGATGAACTCGCAGAGATTCGTGTTGATGCAAAGTCGTACAAGGATCCAGCAATCCGTTCTGAAATTACAACGCTCACCCTTATGGACGTTGTTCACGGAATCGATTTGGATGCATCACACAGCGTTGCTGACGTGGAACAGGGCCAAACCGCCATCTTCTCGATTACGATTACCAATACAGGGAACGTAGCAGACACATTCCTGTTCTGGGATCCTCAAACTCTTGAGGGCCGTCAAGAATGGTTGCTTCCGTTTGCATGGGACGTGAACTTCCCATTGAGTGTCCAACTCGATCCAAAGCAGACGGTAACCAAGAATCTCGAAATCAGTGTACCTACGTCTGAAGACCCCGGTGCGTTCGTCATCCTGCTCAAAGGATGGTCGGCGGGCGAGCCTGTCAAGTCCGTTGAGAAGGGAACATACGACATTCTAGAACTCGGCGTCTTCGTTTCGATTCGTTCGTCGAACAACATTGTGTTCAACATCACTGATCAGGAAGCTATCGTAACGCCGGCTCCGTACATGCCGAATGCCTTGGACCCGAATTGCCATGTCTTTGAGATTGAGGTTGAGAAATACTTCGATACAGGTGATCTTGTTTTCACAACTCCAGGAACCACTGAAAACGACGAGAATTGGACGACGGAAGTCATCTTCCCGAACGGACTGACATTGAACCCAGATGGCATCTCCTATCCGTGGGTCCTCATGTCTGGTGACGACTTCCGCATGCATGTGGTCAAGGTGAAAGTCTGTGCTCCTGACGATGCTCCGGCTGGACTTGGAAAGGCAGTGACCATCAAGGCCCATCTGAAAGGATATCCAAAGATTTCAGCGGCGAAGATTCTCCAAGTCGATGTCGACCACGTTTACCGCTTGTCAACGGATGTTTCGCTTGTCGACAATGAAGAACTTACGGTCAATCCGGGCGATTCAATCGTTCTACCGACCACTGTAAACAATAACGGTAACGGACCAGATCGCTTTGATTACACCCTTGCTCGTGTTACCGACGAGGCTGGTGTCGACGTTATCTGGGACATCATTGTTCCGCGCAATACATTGGAAGAACTTGATGCAGGTTCATCACAGTCCTTTGATGTCCTCATGAACATCCCTCAACAAGTACCTGCTGGAGAATACACCGTTGTTTTCCACACCAAGTCTGAGCAGAAGGACGAAGATGCAGCAGGCCGAATGACCCGTTTACGAGATGTCACAACTCTCACAGTCACTGTGCGTGAGTTCTACGACATGCAGATCTCAATGGATCCAACTGTTGAAAACGACGTGAAGACATCCGCTCCAGGGCGTGTCGTACGATTCATCGTCAACGTCACAAATGCAGGAAACGTACCTGACGTGCCAACTCTGGACAATCACACCTCCGATCGTTCTGGTACCGATATCCTCGTTGAAGAATCACCGGGTATGGGTACTCTGAAGGGATGGGATGTTTCGTGGAAGATCATCCGACAAGTAGGACTCGATCTCGAAAGCGAGGAGGATTGTGTCGCTACCACCTCAACAGCAGCATCTTTCCCAGAAGACAGTTGTGTCCACCTCACTGACATTGATTCGTGGCGCCTCCCAGAAATGGCTCCGTACGAAACCTACACGATGGTCGCTATCGTAGCCATTGACCCAAGTGCACAACTCACGACTCGAAGTCTTGGTTTGAAGGTTGTCTCGATGATGGGTAACGCTGACCAAGATGGAGACCATGATGATTCACCATCATGGGTTGGCGACTTGTTGGATTCCAACGAGAAGATTGTAACCATCAATCTCCGTGCACCAGACCTTGTTGTGCGATCCGCTTCCGTCGATTCTACATCAGCAGATGTTGGCGAATCCATCCCAATTCGTATTGAGATTGCCAACACTGGCAACGTTCATGCCTCAGATATCGAAGTGATTCTCTGTGAATACGATGATGATGACATGATGACCGAGATCCGTAAGAATGACAACACGTGTGATGAAGACAGCATCGTCATGCGCCAAATCATTGGTGCACTGGACAAGCCAGACGATTCGCAGGACGAGCGTGTTATCGAGTTGTACATGCTCTATCCAGTCACTGCAGGTAGCAAGAACGTCTACGTTGTTGTTGACCCAGGTAACACGATTGTTGAAGCTAACGAAGGTGACAACGTCGTTCGAATCTCCCAAGAACTCGGTTCTTCGAATCCGTTCCTGGATGTCGCAGGTGAAGTCGTAGGAAAGGTTGCACTTCCGAGTATGATCGTTCTCTTGACCTTCTCACTCTTCGGAGTCCTCTATCTTGTAGGACGAGGCCGACGTGCGGCAGTTAAGGATCGTATTGCAGAACAATCATCCTTGATGTCCGTTCTTGGTGATGAAGCAGACAACTGATTGAATCAGCCAAGCCACCAACGTAGGTCAGGATTGTCGTCGATAGCGACAACTTCGCCTGAGCGCTCAGAGCGCTGTTGTTCTACAAGTATGCGCACGCGCGACATCATTGTGGATATCTCACTCTCACTGAGGTTGAGTTCTTTTGCCATCAATCCGAGATCCGGTTTGACGCGAGGTGCCTCAACCAATGCGTGAACCATGGTTCGCTGTGAGTAGTCTTCGAAGTCTGTATCGACTGCGGCTGAGACGCGTCCTCGTATTTGCTGATGCAAGGCGATGAGAGCGTCTCGTTGACGATCCAACTGTTCAAGCTGGTCATTCAATTGTTCAAGATGGACGACGCCTTCAGTAACGCTGATCTTCTTTCGCCCACTTACCGTTTCAGCAATGGTTTTAGCTCCCCCTGGTAATCTGGAACTAAGTCGTAAAGGCCCTCCAGAAGGAAGCTTTCTCCGTTCAATCTTGAATAAATCAGGACCAAGATCGACCCGCAGTGAGAATGCTTCACATACTCTGAAGATGGTTCGTGGGGGGCCACCTTTCTCACTTGGAACTTTCATTTTTTCAACGAGATTACCTCGTTCTAACTCCTTGAGATGTTTGACAATTGCTTGCTGACTAACTCCGATCAAATCAGCCAACTGCATTGGATAATGCGGTTCTCTTACCAGCCGTTCGAGAATCGATCGACGTGTCTTATTTTGAAGCAACATCAGCGAGTGCTCAAGTTCATCCATACTACTCAACCTGTAGTTAGGTAGAGATGGACTCATTTGAACTCGTCGGAGTTTCACAAGGCTGGTATTCAATCTTCATCCCATGATTGCCAATCTTCGTTATTCGCAACTGGAATCTTCCGTTCCGATTGTTTCACACTCTTTCGCTCAACAATCGGTGGCGTTGATGTCTGTCGAATCGCAGGTGTAGGGAACGGATCTGCAACCTGTTCACGTTGCTCGTCTTGTGGAGTTGCCGATTCGACATCACCTCGCATAAGTGCATAGACCTGCTCAGTTGTTAGCATACTACCAGCCTGCACATCTCGTGCGCCATCCATCTGTGGACTTGAGATGTTGCTGTCTGAATTCATGTATTCACCCGTACGAACATCAAATCCAACTCCTTCGGTTGCACCTTGATTCATTTTGTTGAGTTGTCCTTGTACAACATCTGGTGTGAGATCTGTAAGTGGCATGACTTGACCATCGGGACCAACGACCATCATGAGACTCTGTTTTCGATTTTGAGAAAATGCTTGGAGAACACCTGCTAATGGCAAAAGGAAGATGCCCAAACAACACAGAGATCCTCCAATGTACACCATGGGTGAGTTCATTATATCGCCTTCCATTGCGTCAATCGAAGTGAGCCAAACGGTTTCGTTTGCACATGTTTCATCGCAATCGATGCGCATGAGATAATCTCCTTGAGTTAATTCCCATGAACCAAGGATGGTGTATTCAACACTCCCATCAGCAGACATAGCACCCCAGTCGAGCTTGCATGTCGATTCTTTCACTTCATCTTGAACATCCGAACCATTGACTTCAGACAATGTAACAGTTCCTTCGAACTCGATGCCATATGCCCGGTAGCAACCAGACTCCTCGATATTCATGAGTTTCTGGTCTTCAGAACTAGCATTGAGGGTACCGATGTTGTTGCGTTGTGGATCAAGTGCATCTCCAAGCGTGTCCATCTGCCCGATGAGTGTGATGCTTCCAATGACAAAGCACACCATCGAAGCGATGAGAATACGAAGCGGCCAGGGGTTCTTTTTGCCGCTCTCCATGCTCATTCGATTCGCCACTCCCCAAAGAAGCCTCGCTTTTTCCTTTCACAAACCAAGCTGTTGAAGTTTTTCAGGCAAGTAGGTTTCAGTTACGAAATCAAGACCGTATTTTGCTAAGGATTGCTGTTCCGCTTTCTTTCCAACTTCCAACATCATGTTGATTTGTTCTTGCCACCAACCATCAGCAAATCGCGGGTCACTCAGTTCAGCATTCAGCGCTTCAATGTCTTTCTTGGACAAGTCATCGCTTGGAAGATCGTAAGCGAGGATATCATCCGCAGTAATTCCGAGGTATGTCGAAGTCGGCGTAGCCAAGTATTCAGAAATATGCGCAGTCTTGATTGCACCATAGGCAATTGAAGCAAAGATACGGAACGACCAGGGGTCGCCGTCGAGGAAGACGACAACAGGGAGATCCCACTCCTCACTCATTCGCTTCATGATACGTCGAGTTGAACGAGCAGGTTGCCCCTTCAAGTGCAACAAAGCACAGTTGAAATCCTCGTCAAAACCATTCTCTACAAGACGGTCAAACATACCACCCGTCTCGATGGCCATGATGAAGTTGATGTCATGCTCGAGGAATTCGATTTTCTCAGCTTCGACATTGTAAGGAACTCCGTATCCGCTATCGCCAACATCGTCACGAGCATTGATTCGCATCCACTCACCCCGTCGATTTCGTTCTCGAAGCGTAAGATTTCCAATCATTCTTGCACCGTCTTCTTCTGGTCGAAGCTTGAAATCTTCACGAAGACATCGGGTAACAATTTCAAGATCTTCGGCAAGGTTGTTGCTTTCGTTTTGCGACTGAAATTTTCCAAGCCCCCAGCCTTCAGAAATGTAATACATTTCACGAAGCGTTGACGATTTTCCATCATCAATCATACTCTCAATGAATTCGATAACGTGGAGTGCTCGTAGAAGTTGCTTCGCAGAACCAAGGCTTGTGGCGTCTCGAATCGTTTGTTTCTTCCCGTACTTGTAGACGCCTAATTTTGGGTCGAAACCGATGTTGTTCTTGGTACGAACGGGGAGAGTCATTGTCGGGGGCTCGCCCTTCACGATACGATCGTACATTTCGCGAACTACATCATGCAATGCCGTCTTCGTCTCTTCAATCGATTTACGTTCAGCCATCAGTAATCACCTCCGAAAAGGGTTGTTTGTTTCGTGTCGCCGGCGGTAGCAACTGGTTCAGGTTTTACTGCTTCTGGTTCAGGAGACTCATCTGCACCTTCTTCGTCTATATCCTCATCAGGTGGTGGAGCGTTGAGGGCTTCTTCTTGGCGTCGAATTTCTTCTAAGAGTTTCTCGTCCATCTTTGTCGCACCAATCACTTCTTGTGAACCTCGATAGAACACATCTGTTTCATTCCAGTCTCCTTTTTCGAGTCCGTCAAGACTGTAGGTAATCACAGTTCGAGAACCTGGTTGGAGTGTTTCAAGTTTCCACGCCCATACGCCCATGGCTTCTTTTCGGCCACCGAGTTCGTTACCAACCATGGTCGCACCTTGACGTTCTGGCCAATTCACAAGGATCGTGTACGAGCGTGCTCGAGCGGTGTAATTGTAAAGTGTGATGTGGACATCGGTTTGCTTGGTTTCCTTGTTCCATGTGGTCGTTGTCTCTGCAATAACTGCTGACATAATCTTGGTAATTGATCCAGCAAGATCTGGCACAGGTAATTCGAGCAATGCAGCGGATTTCTCAGCAATAGCTGGAATAATATCGTTGATGAGTTCAAATTTTTCTTTGGTTTTCCCCATCTTTTTTTGCTTCTCCAAGTGCTTACGAAGTCCACGGCCCATTTCGAGCATGGCCTTTCGTGCCTCTTCCATGACCGTTTCGTTGTCCGATAGTGCTTCCTTTGCTTCCGACGTAAATTGGACGTTGGTGCTTGCAAGGTGAACAAGAATGGCTGCTGGACCTTTTGGAACTCCACGGCCACCTGCTTGGTCCAAGCCATATTGTCGCCAGTCGACGCTTTCAATGGCCTTGGTCAGCAAACACCCTCCTTGCTGATACATCAAAGGAACGCGATTAGCAAAACGTAGAATCTCAACAGGTTTGTCTGCTGCCATGCCATCTCCAAAAATCAAACCGACTTCGACTTGGAATGGATTTCCTTGCGTTACGCTTGGAGCGCGAGTCATTGTCGTGACGAATTTCGAATCGATGGTTTTTGAAAGGCCTTTCTTAATGAGCAATTCTTCAATTGGTGACAAACAAGATGTCGGTGGATTGAGTAATTTAACAGGCTTTTCATCCAACAATCGCTCGCCTTGAAACGCTTCAAGCAGAGCTCTTACCTGCTGCGGAGTTAGGGACTTAGGCTTCAATTTCTCTTCAATCTCTGAAACTTCACATAACTGTTTTGCAGCACGCTGTGAAACTCCAGAGAAAGTTCGGCGAAGGAATTTCGTCATTCTTGACTCGGAGGATTCCGAACAAAGGCGTTGGAGTTGACCTAATTCAATCCCATTAGGATGCGGTTTGATGGCTTCTACGCGACCTGGAAGGCGTTCAGTAACCCGTTGCCAGTGATGTTTTTCACCATCAGGATCGATGAAGAGAATGTCTGCATGTGGGTTGACGATGCTCGTCATTCGAAGGTATTGCCAAACCGATTGTCGACCGCGTTGATATTTCGCTTTCATCTTAGTTTTGACCTTCAAACCGTGGGCTTTTTCTCCCCAATCAATTCGATCCTGATTGGATTTAATGGCCTTGTTCTTTCTCGTATCAAGACCAATGTCAACGGAAACAGCTGTTGCCTCTTTTGCTATCTTCGATTCGACGTGCGTTGGATCGCCAGTGGTCAGTTGCGAATACATGACAACACCAGTAATTCCGATACCTTGCTGCCCTCTCGATTGACGAATGGCATGGAACCGGGAACCGAACAGAAGTTGTCCAAACACTTTCTCGATACTAGCTCTCGGAATGCCTGGGCCATTGTCTTCAACTTCGAGTTGAAGGATGTCTTTCTTGTTATCCAGTTTGGTAATTTTGACGACAATATCAGGCAAAATTCGGGCTTCCTCACAAGCGTCGAGTGCGTTGTCTACCGCCTCTTTAACCGCTGTAATGAGGGCTCGATTGAGTGTATCAAACCCAAGGAAATGTTTGTTCTTTTCAAAAAATTCTGAAATTGCGACTTGTTTTTGGTTCGCCGCCATCTTTTCTGCAATGCTCAATTCGACACATCCACCTCAGGTCCTCCTCCGTCCTAGACTTCGGGCCAGCAGGTAACAGCAGTCGATTGGCGAGGATACTTGATGTTTCGGCAAAATTCTTGTTGGATTCCGCCGAAATCAAAAACCAGATTAGAATGCAATAATGAAGTAGATGATTAATCCGATGACGAGCAAAGCGTACAATCCACCAATGGTAACACCAACCCATCCGACAACGACTGCAGCTTTTGCCATTCCTGCATCAGGATGCCCTGGTATCTGATTTGTAATCTGTTTTGCTTTGTTTGCCATTACAACCGATGGGATGGAAAAAAATAAACCAAGACCATAGAAAAACGCTCCGACCAACCCTATGATGGATAAGATGAGAGCAGTTGTTGCATTGGTATTCGGAAGAAATCCAATCGGTTGCTGCTGAACCATGCCTGGATGTTGGTTCATTTGGATGACTTGGGACGGAGGAGGCGCTCGTTGCATGTATGTACATGCTCTCTGAGAGTTATACTGTTTTCCGAAGAAATTTACAATCCATTCGCATTCCAGGATCGAATTGTCCCACTGAACGCACTCATCGCTACGGTGAGTGGGCTAGCAAGGTACAGTTTTCCAGGACCTGAACGGCCTTGGAAATTTCTGTTGATGGCAGAAACAGTGACTTGGTCTGGCGTCATCGAAACGCCCGGTCCTGCCCCAATACAAGCGCCGCAACCAGGATCGATGAGTTTCACTCCAACATCGATGAACAACTGGTGCCAACCCTTTGAAACAGCAACATCCTTGACAATCCCAGATCCGTATTGAATGTAAAAATCAACGCCTTCGTTAACGGATAAGCCCTGATTCTTTGCTGCTTGACAAACTTGGGCATAGTATGCAATATCATCGATCTTTCCTGCAGTACACGACCCCCCGTATGCGATATCAATGGCTACATCACCGATTTCATCGATGTATGCGCCGTTGGTCGGGTCACTCGGAATGCCTTCGTCAGGATTCCCAGGATGTGCAACCATTGGTCGAATGGAGGATAAATCGATGTGGTGAACGCCTCCATGATAGTGAGCACCTTCGTCTGGAGTGACTGATCTTTGTCGCTGTTCGTCCATGTTCAAATGAGGCATTTGTGCTTCCATCCAATCGTAGAGGATGTCATCAGCCTCACAAATACCGGTTCGAGCTGAACACTCTGTTGCCATGTTGCACAGGGTTGCACGCTCGTCAGCTGACAGCGATTGAAGGCCAGGGCCGCCGAATTCCATGGAACGATTCAACGTCAATTCTTTACGAGCATGATCTGCCAGTATGTGGAGGATGACGTCCTTCGCCGTACATCCTTCATTGAGTGACCCTGACAGTTCAAATCGAATTGATTCAGGAACCTTGACAAAGGTGAATCCTGCAGAAACAAGGTTGGCATATTCGGTGGCTCCAACGCCCCATGTGAGCGCATTTGACGCACCGCCCATGCATGTGTGTGAGTCTGTTGCTTGAATGAAATCAGAGACTTCGATGAACTCCTCACGTGCTACTTGGTGGCAGATACCGGGCGATACTCCGTCGACTGCTGAGTAATCACGTACTCCAGTATGAGCTTGGAAAACCTTCTGCAATTCACGCAGGGTTTCGACTTTGTGCATGAATGGCACGAATTTTGGATTGTGATGTGCATACAACAGGTGGTCCTCAAAAACGCCAAACTTTTGCGGATTTGTCAACTGGTAATCTTCTCCATATGTTTCTTGTAGAAATGTGTGGACTTGTGCTGTGGTAAATTCGTGGGAATAGCCACCTTGGACCTGAGCAATCACCGGATCGTCAGGTTTGACACAAGCGCCTTCTGGTTGGCCGACGAGATTTCGTGCGATGATTTTCTCAGCCATTGTCATAGGGTGTTGTTCGGTTGAGAGTTTAGGAAGTTCGATTTCATCGTTGCTGAGACGCTTGGAAAATTCGAATAGACCGCCAGACTCGAGGATGAGTGCCGTAACATCATCGTATTGTGATGTGAATTCGCTCAATGCCAAGGATTCACCGTTTTGCAAACGCTCCAGCATTGCGTGGTCGCCCATGAGTTGACCGAGGTTGATGTTGTTTCGTTCATGAATCGGAGCGAAGGAAGCAGCGATAACGATTCGGATACCTGCCCATCGTTCGCACTGTGCAGCCGTTTCACGGCTGGAACCAGTGCCCTTCCTCTGACCGGAAACAATCACCTCGAAATTCCCGTTGATTAATGCATTCTCGTTGAACACACGGAGTCCGTTTTGCATCAACCCGGCGTATGCGTTTTTTGCAATCATAGCTGGCTCATGGTCAAAACAAACCCATGCAGGTGTCATGACATCGGTGTTGATGTCATCGAGGAGGTCCTCAACACGCAGATCTTCCATCCGCAAATCGAGACCTTCGTACAATTGTTGACGGATCAAATCGAGGTCCTTGGTGAGGAACAGAATCCGCTTACCAGATGTGAGCGAAACCGAATCTGGCATTCCTCGCAACTCCATCCCCACTCTTCTCAGAAGCCATTGAGGTTTAACCAATTCGCTGTCCCACTCTCATACCTTACAAAAATATCCAACAACAAGGTTTAAAAACACCATACCAATCGTTGATATATCTATTTCTCAATATTCATGAGGTGAGATGTTATGGATGATCAGCAAGTTGAAGATATTGTAAAGTGCCAAGAATGTGGCGGACGAAGCCTAACGAGAGACGAAACCCGTGGAGAAGTCACCTGTGACGACTGCGGGCTTGTTTTAGAAGACAACGTTATCGATCAAGGTGCTGAATGGCGAGTTTTCTCTCCTGAACAAGGCGACCAAAGAGCTCGTACAGGTGCTCCAATGACGGTCATGCTTCACGACAAAGGTCTATCGACGGATATCGATTGGCAAAACAAAGATTACTCTGGAAAGACCATCAACTCTCGTTATCGCTCTCAATTCTACCGAATGCGAAAGTGGCAGAAGCGCAGTCGAGTCAGCAATGCGACAGAGCGTAATCTTGCTATGGCATTGGCTGAACTTGATCGAATGGCAAGCCGCCTTGAATTGCCAAAGACCGTTCGTGAGGCAGCTGCTGTAAATTACAAGAAAGCCGTCGATAAGCGTCTCATTCGCGGACGATCGATTGAAGGCGTAGCCGCAGCATCACTCTATGCTGCATGCCGTCAATGTGGTGTGCCCCGAACACTCGATGAAATTGGCCAAGCGTCTCGAACTGGACGGAAGGAAATTGGACGTACATACCGTTTCATGGTTCGTGAATTGAAGATGAAAATCATGCCAACCGGGCCTGAAGATTACATCTCTCGATTCTGTTCCGGTCTTGGATTGGATTCTGAAGTCGAAGCAAAAGCCTACGAATTGATCAAGGCTGCTCAAGAAAAGGAATTGACCAGCGGTCGTGGGCCAACCGGTATTGCTGCTTCGATTATTTACATCGCATCCGTTCTTTGCGGAAAGCGCCGTACACAACGAGAAGTTGCTGAAGTCGCTGGCGTAACAGAAGTTACCATCCGTAACCGATACAAGGAACTGATTCAGAACCTCAATATTGAATTGGACATTTGAGGAAAGGAGGGTTCTTCCTGGGCAAGAGCCGTGATGCGATTGCGAAAGCAACGTTTGAGATTGTTGCCACTAAGTTGGTCCAAGCCCTTGAGGATGGGACCAAAGTATGGCCTCTTCCTTCCCCGCCCATCACGGATCCAGACTTCCCTCCCCGTAGTCCTGAACGCGATCAAGATTTGATTTCTCAAGGCCTTTCCATGTTGCATGCTGATGTTGGAATGTTCGATCGACACCTCTCGACAATTGTCGATCTCATCGTTCCACATCGAATGAATCTGAGCGATGATCCGTTTGAAGTCCATCAAAAATGGTTGGGACGACGTACTGATGATGTAGCACAACGTATGCTGTTTTGCATCGCAACCGATTGGTTGGCTCAAGCGTTTGACCCGGGCGCTCCGAATACCGATCGATGGTGGCTTGCCGTTGCCCTTGTCAATGGACTTGCATCGACTCCATACGGTCAACCTGTCCACCAAGGCTACCATTTGGTCGAATCCATTGCGTTAGCGGAACGTCCCGGTACGTGGCATACGCAGCCCGAGGATGGGCCACAGAACATGGGATGGAATCCGAATGCCGTCGTCCCAAGGACGACATCGGTTGTTGCTCATGATGCGGGCGTTGAGGCTGCTAATTGGCTTCTCAATTGTTTGGAAAACGATGAACTGGACCGTCGATTATTGCTGATGGAATGGGTCAAACTTCTCCTTGAGCGACCTGCATTGATCGAACCACTTGGATTGGTGAACATTCTTGTTCGAAGAGCTGAAGACGAGCACGAGGAAGTTGCCTCGAAGGTCATTCTCTGTCTCGCACGACTTCTTGAGTACGATCAGGAACAAGGGCTTCAAGTTTCGAAGATTCTGCATGGGCGTGAAGAATTGCTCCTTCGACGTGGCATGGCAGATGTTTTGACACGAATTTTTCGACGAACAGGTTGGGAAGCCGTACCATTCCTCGATGAGATGTTGAAGGATGAGGATGATAGCGTTCTCGCAGCAGCCTCTGCAACGGTTGGTGATTTGAAATTCCTCGATGAAGACGTTTGGGCAGACCGTCTTGCCTCTCTTTTAGATCATGATGTTCCCATCGTTCGAAGAAACATCGTACTTAGCCTACGCGATTATGTTGAGGCCTATCCAGACGATGTTCGAGAGATCATTCCAACCTTGTGGAACGATGGCGACGAAGTCGTTCAAGTCCGTCTACGAGAATTGCTTATGCGTATGGATGAAATCCATCCACAGCGTTTTGCAAAGCACCTTCCACTGCTCAAACCTGAGCGACTTGAAGCACTTTGGATGACGATGGACGCTCGTCGCCAAGGGCGAAGCCAATTGTGGAAAGACTGGTTGTCCAACGATGGACCACTCCCCGAATCCATTGCTCCAGTTCAGGATGTTCACCAGAGTACTGGTGAAGCTCCTGAGGAATTGCCTGAACTCGATGATGCACTCAACATGTTGGATGATACGCTCGGTTTCATCGATTAGATGTTTCATCAACAATGCGACACGCTGATAATAGATGCAGTGCAACTAGAAGTTATGAGAACGCGACTCCTTGCCCTCGTTCTTGTCCTTATATTCGCATCTCCATTGCCATCAGTTTCTGCTGAGGAAGACGATGAGACCTTGGAGGCCCGTGAAACATGGGCTGAATTTTTCCCTGATTCGGAATCAACCATCCTGCGATGGAGAAACATTGAGACAACAGATGGGCTGCTTCTTGACCAGTTGAAGATGGCAACCTATGAGATTCATCGCAGGGAAAACGGCCGCTTCTTTGCCAACGCCCTTACACCTGAAACCATAGTCGCGGAGGACATCCCTGCGTGTTATATGAACGACTTGAATGATGATTGTTCAGGTAAAGGACACGTATTCGTCTATGAACCTGCACCGGGAACATCAAGAGAAGTTTCGTATGCTATTGTTACGATTCTTCGCGATGGAACTCGGACTGAGGCGGTGAACGTCGGATTGTCTCAGACTCTAGGAGGTCACAGGGAAGAGGTTCCGGCCTCCATTGCACCTGAATTGTTTGCAGCACGGTACGATGTTACCAATCAGTCGACCGTGTTTACATGGAGACCTACGTGCGCTGGAAACAATTTCTATCACTCGTTGTACGAGCATTCAGTACCTGCAACGAAGTCGACGTGGGATGGTATGGACAAGATACTTGTCACGAACTTCATACCTGCTTCTTCATCTCAATTTACCCTGGATTGGACAAATCAATCCATCGATCGTGAAGTCTATTACACGTTGACGTGCTTCTACCCTCCATACTGCGATGATAATGGATGTTATCCAGCACGCGAAGACACACGTTTGCACAGTGCCAACAGTCTCACTACACCTGTTATTGAAGACAACCAGGCTCCGCGATATGGCGGTTCGCTGATCGCCCGATTCAATCCAAATGAAGCTCAAACCATCTTGCAATGGAGCGAAGTAACGCAATTGGATATTGCTAAGATTCGCATTTACCATGCCATGGCTCCAATCGTATCATTTGAGCAGAGTGGCGTTCAAGTTCTTGCTGAGTTGGACACAACGAGTACGGAATTCATTCATCAATTGTCTGATGATTGGATGCTAACATCTCATTATGCCATTGGACTAGTTGACACTCGAGGCAACGTTCAGATTGACCAGTTCGATGTGTCGGGGAAGGTCGGACCAATCCTAGAGAGGAATGTGCCCATTTCAATTTCTGAACTTCACATTAACCAAGACAATTCAACACTTAACTTCGAATGGGAACTTGATGTACGTTTCATCAATGGAGATGCGACTCTCTGGACCTCAACCTCTTCCAATCCCGATATGACGCCTGCCTGGGAAGAAATCGCGCGATTGAACCCTAAAACGCTTGAACATCATATGACCTTTGATGAATTGGGCGAGGCTTGGTACGCCTTGACCTTGGAAGGCACTTGGGGTGCATCACCAGGTCCCCATCTCGATGATCGTATTCTTCTTGGACAAAACGCCATCTTTTTTTCACCTCAAGAACAACTTGAAGACCATGGAACAACCAATGATTCAGGTGCAACAGAGCGTGTTGATTTACCCGAATTCATGCTTCGTTTGACGGAAGAAAATCAATCTATGAGCAATGGTGATTGGCTAACACTTCAATCCCAAACGAACGACACATTCACGCTTCGATTTACTCATTCTCAGACAAATTCAACCATTCGATGGACTGATGCTCTGAACACAAATCCATTTTGGTCATCAGCCTCACAATATGGTGACGAGTTTTCAATCACGGTCGAGGAGCCTGTCAACCTCATTCATATCGAATCAACAAATGTAAACGGCGAGATCCATATTGTTCGTATCGGGATTGATTGGCCAGAGGAAGAAATTGTGCAGCCGAACAATTCCAGTGATTCACAACTTGTTGATGATAAAGAAGCCTTATCGAAAGACTCAGTCTCTCTACCACTGTTACTGGTCGTAGGTGTTATTGCAGCCTACATTCTCATCATCGTATCGATGAAAGGGAACGAAGAGAATGTCTTCACAATAGAAGAAGAATAAGTCATTCCTCTTCGTTCTTGAGTGGCCCTTTTGTCACTAAATAGGCATAGAAACCAGTGTACGTTATGAGTAAACCAATCAACATGAGCAGCATTGCTGAAGGTTCAGGAAGAACATCACCTATTCCCGTGTTTCCAGAAATCCACGATAGACCAAGTACGAAAAGTCCAACAGCGACGATGGTTTTCCAAGTGGAACCAGGATGCTTCCATTTTGCGATAGTTGGAACAACCCCCGGCTCTTTGAAAACGAACTCAAACCAGCTGAGATAGAGAAGTGAGAGCCCAAGCAATCCGCTCATACCTCTCGAGAAGGAAGCATCAAGCCAAGGTCCAGCAGGAAGGAGTTCAAAGAACGAAAACGAAAGGAGTACCAAGCCACTGGCAAGGAGAACCACCTTCCGTTTTGACTCCATGTACTCGACGAGTGGGTGCACGCTTGATAGCCTGTCGCTTGCAAGGAGTTTCATGGGCACGATTCGTGATGCTGTCATTGTCGCCGCAGGTCTAGGTACCAGAATGCTTCCAACAAGCGCTTATGTTCCAAAGGAATTGTTACCCCTGGTTGATCTTCCTGTGATGCATCATCTCATTCATGAAGCCAAAGATGCAGGCTGTGATCGAATTCACATCATCACTTCACCTGCAAAAGATTTCACTTCACTTCGAGAAGATCTCAATGCAACGTATGCGATGTATGGAAAAGGCACCAATCATCTAAATCCGCTTGATGGGGTCGAAGTTTTCTTCCACATTCAATATGAGCAGAAGGGGCTTGGTCACGCCATTATGATGGCAAAGGAAGCCATTGTAGGGCCATTCTTGGTGTTGCTTGGAGACAATATCTTGACGTCCAATCACGCATCGTTAACAGAATTTCAAGCTTCAAACGTTTCCAAGGAACTTGTCCACTTGTTCGAGAAACATGGTCAACCGAGTGCATCTGTTTACAACGTGGGTACGGATGGCGTGAGCAATTATGGCATCGTATCGATGAACGAAGGAAGAATTGTTTCTATTGTAGAAAAACCGAGTAAAGATGAGGCTCCCTCCACATACGCTCTATGCGGTCGGTATGTGTTTGCAGAGGATACGTTTGACCTTCTTGACCATTATTCGGTAGAAGAATATGGGGAACTTCAATCGATTGCATTGATGAAACACTGGATGGATTCTGGCCATCTTCATGCACACGTCTTACCCGACTCTGTTTCGTGGTATGATTCCGGTTTGCCGTTCGAGTGGTTGAAGTCGCAAATTGATCATGCACTACGCCGGCCTGAGTATGCAGAAAAATTGCAGGCATGGTTAAACGAACGACTTGCTTAATCTTGACCAGGCTTCCAAAACGTGAGAGGTAAGGGGCGTTCTCGACGCATCGCTCGCTTTGCGAGATGGTCAGCACGCTCGTTCCATCGATGGCCGCGATGTGCTCGAACGTGATTCCAAGAGAGTTCTCGCTGAGAAGCGACTTCATTCCAAACGGATTGAACACGCGCCGCTAATTCTCTGTTCGCCTTCGCTCTCCATGCTCCAGTTGCAATGTTCCCCGCATATTGACTATCGAGACGAATGCATACAGGGTCGTCATTCTCTTCGGTTAGCAACCAACGCAATGCTGCAAAAAGTCCAGAGAGCTCAGCAGTATTGTTTGAACCTACTTCCGCTCCAATGAATTCCTCATCCCCGGTTAACGTTGAAACGGGTCCTGATAGTTCCGTCAGGATTTCTCCACTGCCGCGTCCAAGGCCTGAATCTCCTTCGACAACAACGACACCCCAGCCAGCAGGTGTGGTCGCGTCAACGTTTTGATTTCCATCGCATGAACCATCTACGTACAACGTGAGTCGCGTTGGTTCGCTCAATCTGTTCACTCGCCCAACATGCTTCGATAAGCATCTGCAGACATGAGTGTTGAAACGTCATTTGGATTTGACAACTTCATTTTGACAATCCATCCATCACCGTATGGGCTGGAATTCATCAATTCAGGTGTGTCCTCAAGATCGAAGTTGACTTCTGTGATTTCTCCGGCAAGAGGAGCAAAGATAGGGGATGCTGACTTTACCGATTCGACGATAGCAAATTCACCCATATCCTCTAGCATTTCTCCACCTTCTGGTAGTTCGATGTAGACAATGTCAGTAAGTGCATCCTGGGCGTGGTCTGTGATACCAATGGTCGCAATATCTCCATCCATTCGAATCCATTCGTGTTCTTTCGTGTAAAACAATTCCGCAGGTATTTGACTCATGCTCTCACCACACTGATGCAAGTGAACGAAGGGTATGAATCAACCGCTTCCGGCATATCTCATTCGGCTTCATCAATTTCTGATTTCAAGACGTGTTGTTCCAAAGAAGCCCATGCTTGACCAACATTCTTCTCTTTCTCCGTTTGTTGAACATCGTCTTGAACGCGTTGTGTCATTTCATCATCCGACTCATTTGGAAATTGTTGACCAAGGTTACCTTTTCTCAACCCGATTCCGACGAGAATTGCGGCAATGAGTGGGAAAAGCCAGCCAACCCCAGGATCTGTTGAATAGCGTCCTGAGTTGAGGCCAACTGCGAAAACAAAAACGAGACACATCCCCGTTCCCAAGAGTATTTTCCGAGCTCGGTCTGCCGGAGTCATCGAACCATCGAAGGTGACGCAATGTATGAAACCAACGTTATCAATAGGTCTCTCGCATCAATTTGTGAATCTTGTATGGTAGAAGGGCGCGATTGACTGGAGTGACTTCGAGGATACGACCGTCGTCTCTCCTACGAATGTCTTGCAACAATGGGTGGCGGCTCTTCTTGTGTAGAGTAAGGAGTGTAGGCTTGTCGATTTCCAGAGCGTTGCGAACGGCATTGACAAAGGCTTCCGATTCTACGGCAAACTTCCCAATCTCATCGATAACGATGACTTCGCAATTGTCGATGGCGTGCTGGATGGCAGGGATGGCTACACGCTCAAGCTCATCTGTGTTGAGGCCATATCCAAGGACTCGCAGTCTTGAATCGATGCTCTTGTGAGCAATTTCACCTTCATCTCCAGTAACCAAGTTTCGGACCTTATATCCGAGACGCTCTCCGTTCTCAAGAATGGGTTCAGTACAAATGCCGCCAATGATCTCTGTATCGCTCAGATTCCGAGCAAATAGTTCTCGCTCACGCTCTTCTTTGAGCATGGAGAGAACCTTCTCCATTACTGCGGATTTTCCACTACGAGGTAACCCCGTGATGCCAATTTTTGGATGAATGCCCATTCTTAGAATCCTCCAACTGACAAATACCATTCAGAACTAACGAGGGTTTGGATATAAAACATCGTATTCAAACTATCAAAGATGCAACGTTCTACCATCATTGAACGACTTCTTCAACACCATT
>CATISI010000020.1 GCA_949538025.1 Candidatus Poseidoniaceae archaeon | reverse complement strand
TCAAGCGTAGGTGTTGGTCCCGATCGTGATGCAACCATCGATTGCGTCTGAGCAATCAGAATGAAACAATCAAAAGGAAGTGTCCACACGGACTGCTGTAAGGGGCGCTTAGCTCAGTTGGAAGAGCGTCTGGTTTGCAACCAGAAGGCCGGGGGTTCAAATCCCCCAGCGTCCACCACCCTCAGAGCGTCGACTCATTCGCCCGGCGAGATGAATAAATACGAGCGAATCTTTGAAAAAATTTGTTATTTTATTCTGTTAATATATAGTCGTTATTGACTTCACTTAAGTAAGGCCTGTTTGAGGGTAAAGCATGTCGTACGCACCTGCCGATTATGATTTTGGGGAATCCTCCAACTATGCCTTTGCCGAGAAAATTACCTGCTCGAACGATGAAGCACGAAAGATGTTTGTTGAAGCCTATGGGCACATGCTCAATTACAATCACGAGCAAGCCATTGCTTGTTTCATGGCATGTACAGAACTGGATCCTGATTGTGCAATGGCATGGTGGGGCATTGCCTACTGTGTCTCTTCCAACTACAATTGGTCGCCTGGACTCGGTTCTGGCTACGATCCAATTCAGCAAGCTCTCAAGGTTATGGGGCACTGCACTGAACTCGAGCAGGACCTCATCCGAGCACTCTCCACCCGACACTCAGAAGAGGCTCGTGATGCAGCGGATCCATCCGTCCTTAACATGGGCAACGATCCAAAACTGAACGTTGCCTTCGCAGAAGCTATGGCTCCGTTGTACGAGAAGTACAGCGGCAATCTCGATGTCACTGCGATTTACGTCGAGGCGCTCATGAACCTCAAGGCTTGGCAACTCTGGGACAAGAACACTGCAACTGGTGAAATTACGCCTGCTGATGACAACACGCTCCTTCTCGTCAAGATTATGGAAGATGCGTTTGAGAGCAGCGAGGAAGCCAAGGTTCACCCTGCTCTATGCCACTTGTACTGCCACGCCTTGGAACTCTCACCGTTCCCTGAGCGAGCACTTCCTGCAGCTGATGTTCTTCGAACACGCATGCCTGGTCTAGGTCACTTGGTTCACATGCCTTCGCACATCGATGCATGGGTAGGACAATGGAAGGAAGCCATCGAATGCAACATTGCTGCAGTTGAGGCGGACGATCGCTACGTCGAACTTACTGGTAACGAGTCACAATTCTACAAGTTCTACCGAATGCACAATCACCACTTCGTCGTTTGGTGTGCCATGTTTGATGGCCAATACGAGACGGCTTTGAAATATGCACGAAAGGCCGTCGATACACTTCCTGCAGGTGACGAAAACGGTGGTGCTCAATTCATGCTCGCTGGAATCATCCCAATGGGTGCCATCTTCTTGGAATCTTACGTGACCATGCCTTGGCACGTTATGATTCGCTTTGGTAAGTGGGATGAAATCCTTGCAGAGCCAATGTACGATGACAAGGATGTGTTCCCTGCAACCATCGCAACACAACACTACGCGCGTGGTGTCGCATATGCTTCCAAGGGCATGGTTCCAGAGGCAGAAGCAGAGCAAGTCCTGTTTAAGGAAGCGTTGCAAAATCCTGCACTCGCTGGCCGCATGATGCACAACAATTTCATGTACCAAGATCCAGCAGAAGGACCTTCAATTCTCAACGTTAATGCTTCCATTCTCGAGGCTGAGATCGAGTACCGTCGCCAATTCCTTGCCAAGGCCAACGGTGAATCGTACGACTTTACCGCAGCCTTCGATGAGTTGCGCCGTGGTGTCGATCTCTCCCTCAACCTTGCTTACAACGAGCCATGGGGTCAAATGCAACCGGTTCGTCACATCCTTGGTGCTTTGCTCTTTGAACAAGGTCACATCGAAGAAGCGGAAGAAGTCTATCGAGCAGACATTAAACTCTGGAAGGACAACATGTGGGGTCTTCTCGGTCTGAAACTCTGTCTTGAAGCCCGTGGCGATGCCCCTGAAGAACTCGCAGAAGTTACTGCACTCTTTAACGAGCGAAGTTCACGAGCAGACATCGTTCCTGCCAAGACCTGTTTCTGTGCCCAGGATGCACTCGCTAAGTCTTGCTGTGACTGAATTAGCCCGTTATTCGGCTCAATTTCTAAATAGCCGAGAGTGGTATTTGCAGACATGGCAGGGGAAGTCTTCTCAGAATTAGCCATGGCTGCGCTTGGTGACGAAACCTTGGAGAACGTAGGTGACAAAGTAGAAAATGTCACCAAACGATTTCCGTTTTTACGATACACAGTGTTGTTGTTGTTTTTTTCGGGATGGGGGATTTATTTTCTCTGGTTCTATTGAATCGCTGTCAAGGACATAACTATCAAGAAGACAGTGCGGCTCGGTGGGAGCGATGGACATTGAAACTGCGGCAAACATTGGTGAGGCCGTTAGCGGTATCGCCATTCTGTTCACGCTCTTGTTCAGTCTCCGCCAAATGAAGCATTGGAACGAAAACAGACGCTATGAAATCGGCCGTGATCTTGCTGCTCACATGAACAATCCACTGGTCCATCGCGGTTTTTCGATCAGCACGGTCAAACTTCACGATGAACTCACGCCGCAGGAGTTGGCAGCGCTATCTAGGGAAGAAAAAGATGCAATGAATGCCCTGATGATTGGTATGAACAACATCGGTGTTCTAGCCAAAAACGGTCACCTTTCCATGGATTTAGTGGATGACTTCTGTGGTGTTTACTTCCGTATGTTTGCAAGCCGGTGGAGGCGTGTCATCCAGATTTTTATGATGGTGAACATCTCGAAACACGATGAACCAACCGACGGTGTTTGGTCTGGGCTGTTCTGGTTGCTTGATCGATACAATCCTATCGAAAATAACGGTGCTGAAGTCTCGTCATGACCCTCTCAAATCGCAAATATGCATGGGGGCGCTGGGGATAACTATTTGATGCAACTCGAATAAAACCGATGCATGGCAATCACGTTGCAAGAGAGCCGCACAGCCCGTTTCGGAACACTTTGTACACTTTACTTCTCACAAGGTATTCCTTGGTTCTTTGTCGCCACGGCATTGGTCACCTTCCTTGTGGATGAACACGGAATGACGGACGATGAGAAACTGCTTCTCATTTCGATGGGCATGTTACCATGGATTATCGGTAAACTCATTTTGGGTCCAATGATTGATCGAATTCAATTCAGATCAATGGGTCGACGTCGGCCGTGGGTCCTCATTTCACAATTGGGTATGGCTGTAACGATTGCTGCCTTCCTCCTCATTGAGGATCCTGCTGAAGACTTGCAAATGCTTGGTCTCTTTTTCTTGATTCACAACATCTTTGCTGCATTGCAAGACGTGAGTGCCGATGCTTTGGCAGTTGAAGTCCTCCCTGAGGGCGAAATTCCGTTGGCAAACGGTCTCATGTTTGTAGCGAAAGGATTCGGAGCAATGTTTG
>CATISI010000019.1 GCA_949538025.1 Candidatus Poseidoniaceae archaeon | reverse complement strand
GTTTTGATGCTTGGGGACTATCGCTCGACAACAATACCCTGCCATACTTCGATCAACCCATTGCCTACGCATGGAATTTCGGAGACAACATGACCTCTGGATTGCGCTCTCCATTGCGATCCTTTGCACAAGCTGGACTCTACAACACGACGTTACGTGTGATGGACGTTGGAGGAACGTGGTCCGACGTGAGCATCAACCAAATCAATATCACGGATGATTCTGAGCCGATTCCGATTATCACAGTCAACAACAACATTGTAGCCGATCGGTTGGAAATCCTCACGAATCAGCGCATCATCTTCTCGGCATATCAAACAGCAGACAACGTTCCACTGGAATTCTTGGATTTCGAGTGGGACTGGGGCGATGGCTCTCCAGTGTCAAGTGGAACTGGGCTGTATGCTGCAAATCACGAATGGGGAGATGTCGTTGGGCCGAATCAAACCTACATCCTCACCTTAATCGTCTCAGACGGCGTCAACACTGGCCAGAAAACCATTGAAATCGTCGTCAACAACCGTCTTCCGTACCAAATTTTCTCGGACGAACTGACTACCTACACCTACACGCCGTTGCTTATGCCGGATGTCTTCACTGACGATGATGGAAATAATCTCTCGCTCGGGTGGGTATTTGAGGACGGCGTTAATCTCGATGGGGTTGAGGTTGATCGTGACGATGACTTTTCCTCGACAGCATCTGCAGCTTTGTATCCAGCACCTGCTTGGGATACGCCAGGCCTCAAGAACATCACCGTAACTGTCACCGACGAGGATGGAGGTATTTCGATTGCAGAACTCCGAGTCAACGTCATTAACCAATTGCCAGTTGCCAATTACATTGTCAAAGAGTCCGGAGCAACTGGATCACCGCAAATCGATTTCCTTGTTACGGAGGCACAAGTCAATGTCCCATACACATTTGATGGTCGAACCAGTTTCGACGTTGATGGAACCACAGGCCTATACACCGATTTGACCTTCAATTGGTCGTTCCCAGATGGCACATTCAGCAACAAGACGTTGCCTGCGTATTCCTTCTTGGAGCCAGGTGAACAAATCATTCAACTCGTCGTCACCGATGAAAACGGAGCACAAAGCACGCCAAAAGTCATCGTTGTCGTCGTTGCCAATCCTCTTCCAATCATTCAGTTGCAAATTCTCGATGCTTGGGTTAATGAGGCATTACTCATGGATACTGATGTATTCCCTGAGAATGGATTGCCTGACCAATGGTCGAGGACCTTTGATGAAAACGGTGTCAATGTCGCGATTCCAGGCGCTATGCTGTACTTCGACTCGAGTGGTACACGAGATGGTGACCAGCGGTTCGAAGGAAAGTACGTACCGCTCGAGTCAGAGTCTCCTGATTGGAATGGATTGCTTGAGTACACATGGGATTTTGGAGATGCAACGCCGATTGTTCATGATCCAATGCCTTGGCATTCCTATGAACGACCAGGTCTGTACACCGTGAAACTGACAGTTCGAGATGCCTTTGGAACAGGTGACGTTACCCGTGCAGAGTTCAACATCCACATTGATGCACCACCTGAAATTGCTGGTATCGATTTACCAGATGAAGTCTATGAAGACTTTTCGACGGCTGTGATTGTCAATGTTTCAGATGCTGAAACACTCGCTGATTTGGTGTTCTATAGAGACCTCAATGTACTCGATGGGTCGAATTCCGACAGGGATGAAGCCATCAGCAACGACCTTTACGTCGAATGGGAGCAAGACATTCTAAGAGACGCTGACAGCGACGAGATCGTGGATAACGATTGGTTTGTCTCCACAAACACGCTCGTTACATTGGCAACGGTCGTTTGGGACGAACCAACCGATGCTGTCCTCAAGGTGAGGGTCTGCGACGGAATGGGCTTGTGCGATGAGGCTCAATCAGATGTAACCGTTCTACCGGAGCAAGATGCTGATCCTTCTCTCTCAGACTTTAGCTGGGACGAATGGAAGTCGTGGATGTCCGATGCAGGGAGCGATGCACTTGGCTTCATTGCTTTGATTCTTGCTGCCTTGATTCTTGGTTGGCTTGTCATGCGTCAACCGAATGAGATTGAAGAGGAAGCCAAACAGAATGCCGAGACGTACGACGTTGAGCATGCAGATGATGGGGGGTTGCTTGGTATGGACCACCACTCGCCTCCACCTGCTCCGAAGATTCTTTCCAAGCAAGAGCGTAGAAACGACGAGAGTGGTTACATTCGACCCTTGCGACGTCGAGAGTAAACGAATGCCTCAAGAACCTCGTCGTCGACCTTTGGTTAAGGGGTGAACAGATGTTGCAACGAAGAGCAGTTTTTCTCCTCTCGATTCTGGTCGTCCCTTTGCTGAGTAGTATCTTTGCACCTTCTTTTGGTTCTGCTTCGGCAGCAATCGATGATTGCCAAGGAACGCTCTCTCCTATCGAATGGAACGAAACCATTTCGAGGCATGCTGAAGTACCTTTCAACAATTATTGGGATCCATTCTACTACGAGGAGGATTGGGACGATGACGGTCGTGATGGAGGTCGCTCAACAGAACCCATGAATTCTGGTGGAGAAAACATCGATCCATCGCTTTCTCCTGAAGAGCCATGGATGTACAATGCCTATCATTCTCCAGTACCTGTTGAGACGCTTACTGCCAACATCGCTACAACGATGCTCGTTGGTAACGACAGCGCTGGGGCACTGCGTGTTAATCTTTCAAGCTCCCACAGAACGACCATCTGCGTAGAGATTCAAGGGATTGTTGGAAATTCAACAGTCCCTGCTAAAGCCGATGTGTACTTGATGACGACGTCTCAATACGAACGTTATGAATGGTCCTACGATCGAATGCATGGAACCGATTATGATTTTTGGTTCGATAGAGAAAGTCTGAGCGATGATGAATTTGTGACCGAAGTTTCTCCTGAATGGGCTGCCTTTGATGTCACTGGATGGAAAACGTACAGAGATGTTCACACCTATGAAAACACGGATTCTGTTGTGATGAGTGTGGCTTTGGATGCTCCTGAAGTTCATTCCTCGCTCTTTTCTGGCTCGACCTATCAAGAATTCTTCATCGTAATCGATGCTTGGGACAATTCCCGAAGAGGTGATGCCGGAGCGCAGAACAAGATTATCGCAGCGGATGTTGCAATTTCGACCGTTGAACGTTCAATCGTTCTTCCAAATTGGACTGTATCGATTGTGTTCTTTGTCTTTTTTGCGGCCATTATTATGGCGCCTGTTCTCATCAACAAGCGCTACATGGGTGCTGGCTTGGAGCCAAGCGTTGAAGCGCAAAAGCAACTCATGCCTTCACTAAATCAAAACTGATTCAGTATTCGAGAAGCGTCCATGCGTCTCGCAAATCTCGAACGTTGATGAGGCCCTTGTCGCTGATCCTGTGCTCCATGGAAAGCGTTGCGTAGACCATGGAAACGCCAAGAACTGGTGCGTGGATACGAGCCCAGTCACCACCGCTATTCACGGCCATAACGCTGTAATCAACACCTTCTCCTTTCAACTCGATTGCAGCATCGACGATTTGCAATGCATCGAGGTGTGAATGCGCAGTGGAGCAGAACTTGATCAGGTCACCTTTCTCGCCATTGTCTCGGACGAAGGATGCGATATCTTCTGAATTTGGTGTCCCGTTGATGTCATGGCTTGAATAGACAATCTTGCAACCTTTGTCCTTCGCAGCAGCTAGCAAGCCGCTGAGTGAACTCTCTTCAATCGAGGATTCGAGATCAATCCATGTAACTCCTGATGCGATCGCATGTTCAAGGATTGCAATTCGTTGGTCCTCTGTGCCTGGGAAGAATCCGCCTTCACGGGGTGGGCGGACGGTAAAAATGACAGGAACTGCAATGGAGTCCTTAAGTTTCTGAATCGTCTCTTCAGCATTGACGGTCGAGGCGTCGGAAATGGGCCACTCCGCTTCAGGAGGCATGACGCTCTTCGGTTCACCCTCTTCTTGCTCAACCATGACTGGTTCTGGCTTTGTTAGGTACAATCGGTCGAATCGAACCTCGACGAGATCGGCACCAGCGGTTGATGCACGAGCGGCCTCATCGACCATGTCGTCAACGTTGGTTGAGTCGAGCGCTACACAAATGGTCGGTTCAGGCATGATTCAACCGACCTTCGTCTTCTTCTTAACGCTCACGGATGGTGTACGATGGAATTGAACATTCATATTACAGATTTTGGGGGGGTGCTTAGAGTGCAAAAAACGCTTTACGGAAGACTGCTT
>CATISI010000018.1 GCA_949538025.1 Candidatus Poseidoniaceae archaeon | reverse complement strand
TCCCGAAATTCCCGAACGGTCAAGTGGACACGTCACTATGTTCGTGGCGGAATCCGCTGATTCAATTCGGTGAACTCATAAAGGGCCTCTTGGTGGCCAAGGACGGTGAAGAAGATGGAAACTACCTACATTATGGTCAAGCCAGACGGAGTACAACGAGGACTTGTTGGAGAAATCATTGGTCGATTTGAGCGAAAAGGGCTCAAGTTGGTTGGACTCAAGTCCATGGTTCCAAGCGAAGAAATCGCTCGACAGCATTACGATGTTCACAAGGAGCGCCCGTTTTTCCCTGGATTGATCAAGTTCGTTACCTCCGGTCCAGTTGTATGCATGGCATGGGAAGGTCGTGATGCCATCTCCGTTGCTCGCAAACTCATTGGTTCAACCAATGGTCGTGAAGCAGAGCCAGGAACCATTCGTGGTGACTTTGGCATGGATATGGGCTTCAACATGATTCACGGTTCCGATGCTCCTGAAACAGCAGCATTTGAACTTGGCCTCTGGTTCCCTGAAGGTTTGATGACCTGGGAAAACACCATGGGTGCTTGGGTCTACGAGTGAGCTTCTTTCTTCCTCCCTTGGAGGTAGTCGTATGGACGAAACAGACGTGAACGAAGAAGAACCTGTCGTTCGCGGTGAGAACCGACAACCGATTGTTTCGGTTCTTGGGCACGTTGATCACGGCAAAACCAGCGTTCTTGACTTGGTTCGCTCCCTAGGTAGTGACCGACAAGCGAGCGTCATGGACCGTGAAGCTGGTGGGATAACCCAACACATTGGAGCAACCGAAGTTCCTGCTCAAGTTCTCAATGAAACCTGTGCAAAACTGATGGGTGGACGTCCGTTCAAATCCCCAGGACTCCTCTTTATCGATACACCTGGCCACCACTCCTTCGCATCACTGCGAAATCGTGGTGGCGCTCTTGCGGACATCGCCATTCTTGTTGTTGACATCATGGAAGGTTTGCAGCCACAAACCATTGAATCCATCAACATCCTCAAGCAAACTAAGACACCATTTGTCATCGCTGGAAACAAAATCGATCGTATTCATGGATGGAGGTGTGAGCGAGATCGTTCCTTCATAGAATCTTTGCAAGAACAGCGCAAGGATGTTATCGATCTCTTCCAAGACCGATACTGGAAGCTACTTGGTCAAGTTTCCGAGCATGGTATCAATTTGGAACGTTATGACCAGATTAAAGATTTCAGGAAATCCTTCCCACTCGTTCCTATGTCTGCCAAGGAGGGTGAAGGCCTACAGGACCTCCTTACAGTTACTGTTGGATTGGCTGAACGTTTTCTTGAAGACCGCCTTACCGACACACTCGGACCTGCCGAAGGAACCATTCTCGAAATGAAGGATGAAATTGGTATGGGCAAAACCATTGATGTTATTCTCCATCGTGGTACGCTCAACACAGGCGATCACATCACTGTGGTCAGTGCCGATGGGCCGTTTGATGTTCGCATCAAGGGACTCAAGAAGGCACGAGGTATGTCCGAAATGCGTGATGCTGGTGACCGTTGGGAATCGGTGGATACCATCCACGCTGCTGCGGGTGTCAAAATCATTGCACAAGGTCTCGAAAAGGCACTTGCTGGCTCAACCATTCGGCTTGCAAGCGATGAAGCACGCGATGAAGCCAAGAAGGAGACACAAGTCTCCGTTGAATTGGATGAGGAAGGTGTTGTCATCAAGGCTGATACCATTGGTGGCCTCGAAGCACTTGCGTTCGAATTGAAGAAAATCGACGTTCCGATACGAAGAGCCACTGTTGGACCCGTCAACAAGCGTGACGTCATGACTGCAGAATCAGCCAACAGTCGATTGAATCAAATCATTCTCGGATTCTCGGTCGAACCCAACAACGAAGTCAAAGATAGCCTGAATCAAGGTGATGAAACCGTGACGTGGATTGGTGGGGACATCATCTACCACATTATCGACAAGTTCGAGGAATGGAAAGAGAAGACCAAGGAAGACATGGATGCAGCTGCCCGTGAGAATTTGGTCTATCCAGGGAAACTCCTCTACCTAGAGAATCACACCTTCCGAAACAAAGGTCCAGCAATTGTCGGTATGCGCGTTCTTGGAGGACGAGTTCACCTTGGCCAACGCTTGATGAAACTTGATGGAACACCGGTTGGCCAAGTCAAGAGCCTTCGTTCACGAGCAAGTGAAGACCTCAAAGAAGCAAAGCAAGGTGAAGAAATCGCTGTTGCGGTCATGGGTCCAACCGTCGGACGACACATCGAAGAGTTGGATGAGTTCTATGTCGACATTCCTGAATCACACATTCCGCGACTCACAAAGGTCGAACTGACCGAACTGGAAAAGGAAATCCTCGAAGACATTGTTCGGCTTCATCGTAAGGACGATCATTTCTGGGGACGTCGTCACGTTGGCTGATGCTTGTTCGACGTATGAACGGCATACATTCAAGTATCATGTCATGCGGTTTGCTAATTGTAACCAAAGGTGAACGACCATGGATGCTGGATTTTCTCAAGGAAACATGGGTGGAGACGCTCGAACACAGGACCTCATTCGAACCGTTGCTGATATCTCTAACGGGTTGATGAATGAAGTAAGCAAAGTTATCATCGGAAAGAACGAGAACCTACGACGTGTTACTGTAGGCATTCTCTCCAACGGAAACATGCTGTTGGAAGATTTCCCTGGACTTGCAAAGACGTTGCTTGCCAATACCTTTGCTCGTGCACTCGGATGTAAGTTTAAGCGTGTTCAATTCACACCTGATTTGCTGCCATCCGACATCATGGGGACCTACATGTACGACCAGAAGTCTGGGGAATTCAAACTCCGTGCTGGTCCTCTTTTCTCCAACATTCTCCTTGCTGACGAGATCAACCGTGCTCCTCCAAAGACACAAGCTGCGTTGCTTGAAGCGATGGAAGAGAAGCAAGTCACCATCGAAGGTATTACCCACAAACTCCCCGCTCCGTTCGTTGTTTTGGCAACACAAAACCCAATCGAACAGGAAGGAACCTATCCACTTCCTGAAGCACAAATGGACCGTTTCCTGATGAAGATGAGCATGGGCTATCCAGATCGTGCTGAAGAGAAGGCTATTCTCGCTCGTCGAAAGTTGCGTGGAAAGGACCAGCACGATGTTGAACAAATCACCTCTCCAAAGAAAGTTGTTGCTATGCAAAAGGCACTTGAGACCGTTCACGTCGATCCAGCCATTCTCGCCTACATCGTTGAGATTGTTCAGCGAACTCGTGAGGACCACCGTGTTGTCAACGGTGCTTCGCCTCGTGCTTCGCAGTCTCTCTTCAAGACAGGGCGTGCTGCTGCCGCCATCGCTGGACGAAACTACGTCATCCCTGATGACATCAAGGGCATTGCATTGCAAATCATCAGCCACCGTATCGTCATGAAGCCTGAAGCCAAGATTCGTGGAATCACCGGTATGCACATCGTTCGAAAGATTCTCTCGGAAGTTCCAGTTCCTGTCATATCCTAAGCATGAACCTCGAATTCATGCCGAAGTTCAAAACAGGTGACACCTGTGGTTATGCACGAGGCGGCCTGAAATGACGATGAATCCTTACAAAATGGTCATCGCTGTTGCCAACCAGAAAGGTGGTTGTGCGAAGACCACGACAGCAGTCAATCTTGCTGCTGCACTTGCGAAGGGTTCTCGAAAGCAAGGTGTTCCTCCCGCGAAGGTCCTGCTTGTTGATCTCGACCCACAAGGAAACTGTGCAACGTCGTTCGGTGTTGAAAAGAAAAACATTCGAAAGACAGCCTATGACGTTCTCGCTAACGATTCTGGTGAGCCCATGCCGCTGATGGAAGAGTACCTTTTGACGCCGCGCGAATTGAGCGATGCGATGCAAAAGGCGTTTATTCTTCGGCAAGGAAAAAAGGCACCAAAGAATCTCGAAATCAAGAATCTCTGGTTGCTTCCAAGCGACATTCACCTCTCTGGTGCTGAGATTGAATTGTCGCACAAAATTGGACGCGAGACGCGACTTCGAGAGGGTCTTGAATCCATCATTGATGAATTCGATTACATCATCATCGATACGCCTCCATCCCTTGGATTGCTTTCCATCAATGCCATGTGTGCAGCGAATTGGGTCATGGTTCCTGTTCAAGCAGAATACTATGCGCTTGAAGGATTCAGCATGTTGATGAACTCGATCAAGATGATCCAAAAACGGATCAATCGAAATCTAAAAATCTTCGGTGTTGCAATGACTATGGTTGATGCTCGATCGAAACTTAGTCGCCACGTTTGTACCGAAGTGTCTCGAAAGATTCCGAACAAAGTGTTCAACACGACCATTCGACGTTTGGTCAAGGTCGCTGAAGCACCGTGGAGCGGAGCACCAACCGTGCTGCTCAACGAACCACGAGCCAGTGGTGCTGGAGCAGGTTCACTTGAATACTGGACCTTGGCTAAAGAGTTCCACAATCGTGTCCAAGAGATGCGGCGAGAATTCGGTGTCAAAGAGCATCCAAAACTGCTCTCGAGTCGTCGATAAGGTCTGAAAATCAACACGCGCTCCTTTCTTTCGCGCGGTTGGGTTAAGTAGGGAAGGGAATAATTGGGCACCGGGATGCACAAATGACTGGAGAAGGAATGACCTCGGTAAGTGTAAGTTACGAAGTACGAAGACAATTGAATACCATGCGCACGGTTAGTGGCCACAAGAGCGTGAATATGCTTCTTGAAGATCTGATTCGAGCTCACAAGATGGCTCGAATGCGTGGCGAACTCGACACCTTGCAAGCACATTTACAGCGTGTCGCAGATGTCAACGTTGACCACCTTGTGAGCCGATTGAACATGGCTCCATTCGAGGTCTGAGGTGAACGATATGATGGCATGGCGCCCATCTGGCTATATGTTCACGACCAAACAACTCATTCGAGCCATGTTTGATGATTCGACCGATGAGGCAAAACTGCTCATTGCGGCAACAGCTGGTGAAGTCGAATTGTTTGCAGAAAACAAATCCTGGAACGCTGTTCTCTGGCTCATCATGAACGTCCTCAAAGAGGACGGAAGACCCATCTATACTGGAAACGAACTCGGTGAACTTCGTTCAAGTCTGCCGATTGTTTGGCGTTGATCACTCGTTGCCATACTTGGCAAGATACTCGTGACCGTACCATTTCCATTGGTCCATGGTCCACCCTTCTGGAAGACCAGAAGCAGGAAGCGGTGGTGCTTCTGCTGGTGCTTCTTGAGCAGGTGCTGGAGCTGCTTCCTCAGCAGGCTCTGGTTCTGTGCTCATAGAAACAATCGATTCATCATTAGAAAACATCTCCTCTGAGGATGTAGCTTCGTCCATTGATTCAACTTCGCTATATCCTTCCTGTTGATGCATCTCCAATGGTTTGACATCATCATCCCACAACGAATCGGATTCAACACCACCCATTGCGGAAGAGCCTGCTGTTCCTTCAAGTGCCTCATCCATTGCCGCTGAACTTGGCAGTGTTCCGCCATACTCCTTCTTGACCGTGGCAACCTTTCGTCGAGACATAATCATACCAACGACGATGATCACAACAGTGAGTCCACCGAAGATTGCCCCTCCATAGACGAGTGCATCGGTCATTGCATCGCTCTCGTACCATGCTTTGTCCGATGTTGTGGACGTTGTGTCGCTTGTATTCCAAGCACTAAAACTCAACACAGTTTCGTTTGCAGCGGTTTGATCAGCTATGTATTGGACATACGCAGGCGTTCTCCATCCTTGGCAAACGTCTCGAACGTCGGTGAAGTCAAGGTTGCAATGATCTTGCTCGGTTTGCACACGTCTATCATCGTCATTGTAATCGGCGTTGGCACCAACACCATCTCGATCGATGTCGAGATGCTCATCAGGGAATTCATCCATGCCGTTGGATTCAGAAGCATCGGCCCATCCATCACCATCTTTGTCTTCGCATCCATGCGATGGAAGTTCTGTGTTCTGTTGTGGGTTCTCCGGGTCTGGAAGCCAAGCTCGTGTCGATGCACCGGCTTTGGTCGGACACTTGTCTGGGTTGTTTCCGAGCGCATTGTCTCCGTATCCATCACCATCGCCATCGACCCATTGAGTTCCATCGGATGGTAGAGCATCAGCCCCTTGAGCAGCAGTCCAGTTCTCATCAGGGTCTGAATAACCGTCCAAATCACCGTCTGGGCATCCGTAGCGATCTTCCGTTGAGAAGCCGTTGACCGTTGGACAGCCATCAGGGGTCGTTCCTGATGGGTTGTCTCCGTACCCATCTCGGTCAGTGTCGGTCCATTGTGAAGCATCTTGTGGATAAGCATCGCCATCGACGCCATCGCTGTTGTCACCGTATCCGTCACCATCCGAGTCGATGGTTTGGTCACCGTTTGATGGGAACATGTCGGTGTTGTCACCGACGCCATCACCGTCTGAATCAATTGATTCATCTGCAGAATTTGGGAACTCATCGGTGTTGTCGCCAACGCCATCACCATCGCTGTCCATTGTTTCGGTTGGATCGCTTGGGAAGGCATCCAACGCATCTGTGACGCCATCGCCATCGCTGTCAATGTCAAAGAGATGGACGCGAGTCGAGGAAGAAAATCCAGAAACGATGTAGATTTCACCGTTCGATCCTTTCAGAGAACCAATGACCTTTCCACTCGTATCATAGGTGTTTCCTTCGGTAAACGTCGTTGTGGACACTTCGATGATTTCACCAGACTGTGTACCGACATGGTAGGTTGCAAAATCCATTTGTTTGAGATAGACAATTTGTGCCGAAGATGAGAGTGTCATGACCTCGTACGTGTAGTCAGTCAGGTTGTAGCGATAGAAATCACCGCCTGCTGTACCAACTAGAAGACGGCCATCAGCATCCAATGCAATCACATTGACTACTGAGGTCATGTCGGTTAGTTGTTGAATGAGTGCCCCTGTGTTGGATGTGATTCTAACGCGGTTATCGTAGCCTCCAGTGAGGATTTCGCCAGTTGGGGTGATGAGCATGGTGCTCATTCCGCCCGAGTGAGCGTTGGTTGAAACACCTGATGGAACCCCGCCGGACCACTCACTGGCTCGACGTTGCCCTGCATAGTATCCAAGCCACATGTCGCCATCGTTGTCCCAATCGACGGCATTCACAGGGTTGCTTGTGTTGAGATATTGCATGATAACCTGTTGTTGCATCTGAACGACGACGACACCAAAGTTGTGGGCGATAGCGACCAAGTTCTCGCCATCGTCAATTGTCGCAGAGTTGGCAGTGACGTTGAGGTCGAGCTCCCAAACAACGGAATGTGTACCTGCCTCAAAATTGTTGACACTCAACATACCGCTGCCGGTTACCATCATAATTTTACCATCGTTCATCTGCTCCCAAGCGACGACTTTTTCGCTCATACTCTCGGTTTGACCAGCATCAACAAGATTGGCTGATACAGGTACCATCGGAAGGAGAAGGTGTGTCAAAAGCAAGCACAGAACAATACTGGCCGTGGTTCGCATAGCCTAGCGACACCGTTCGGAATTATCAAACAGACGCATAGATGTCCAATCAGGATTCATCCGAAGATGGCTTCTGACCCTTGTTTGAACTTGGGGGCGGTCCACGTTGTTTCTTTGGAACCATTTGACGTACCGGAGTGATGGTTGCCGTCTTGACTTCCTTCTCTTGGGTTGAGAGTGGCGTCAAGCGTTGAACTGGCCGAAGTGTCGCAGTTTCAGATACCTCTTCTTCATCGGATTCCTTTGCAACGACATTCAGTGCTGTCATTGTGCCTCGAACTGGTCGGAGTGTGGTCGTTTCTGTTACAGCCTCGACAATGTCTTCGACAACCTCTTCCATGAACTCTTCAACTTCGGTCAGATCACGCTTTGAAATTCGAGCCTCATCATCACTGGTTCCGAATTGACCATCCTCACCTGGCGTGATGCTGACTTCGACAGCGCCGACAGGAACAACAATCTCCTCAGCAGGAAGTTCTTGGGTTGGTTGGACAACTGGAACTTGTGTTGGAGGTTGAATTGGCATCCGCACTTGACGCTCAATTGGCTTTGGTAACGGTGCTGGTTGTGCTGAGCCGATTGGAGCCTTGACGGGTCGCAGGGTCGGTGCTTGACCGAGTGGCTTCGCACCACCCATAGGAGCACGCATTCCGCCCAAGCCCATACCTTGGCCTTCCATGTTGCCTCCAAGCGTTCGGGTCATGCCGCTCATGGCAGGTGCACGTGCACCAAGTGTGGTTGGGTCTTGGCCCATCGGCATCGAGGCTGGTGCTTGACCCGAGATTGATTGCATCCACTTCTGACGCTTCTCAGCACGCGTATCGGTCTGTTGCAGGTCAGCAAACTCTTGTTCACGACTCTTGAGTTCGGTTTCTGAACTATCGATTTCACCTTGTATCTGTGAAGTAATCGCATCTCGCATCTTCGTTTCAGCCATTTCACGGAAGGAATCCATCTTCTCAGCTAGACTGTTGAGACGGTCACGAACTTCCGCACGCTTGAGACCAAGTTGTGCTTCAATTTCTGCACGAATGGATGCCTCTCGCTTGCGGACATCGATGAGTGCCTTGTTGCGCATGATCTCCTCGCGCTTGTCGAGTTGACGTTCGAGTTGAACAGCAATTTCCTCTTGCTTGCGTGTTCGGAAGGCTGCAAGGCGTTCTTCCATATCGACCTCAAGTTCCAGCGCCGTCTCTTCCTTGAGAAGATCAAGGTCGGTTTCAAAGGTCAAACGCTCGTTACGAAGTTGACCATCCAATTCAGCCATGATGGCCTTACGGGCTGCCGTTTCACGGGACTGGAACTCGATTTCGAGACGCTCGGCCCAATCGGTTCGCTTAGCCTCGTATTGTTCTTCGAGTTGACCCCGCAGTTCGGTTTCACGCTCAAAGCGGAAGCGAGCAAGACGGTTCTGGATTTCAGCCTCACGGGTGTTGCGGTAAGATGTGAACTCCTCATCGGAACGTCGTGAAAGTTCGGCTTCAAGTTCGGTCTTGAGCACCTTGGAAATATCATCAACGGCCTTGGAAAAGGTGATGTCGTACTTCTCCTTGAGCCGGCCCTTTCTCTCACTTAGTCGCTCGGAATGAGTTGCTTCGATTTGCTTTTGGATTTCAACACGGAGCTCATCTCGACGTCGGGCAATCGCAAGTTCAACGTCCTCACGCATGCGCGCTTCCAAGTCGTCCGTTTCTTGACGAAGTTGAACCTCAAGTTCTTGCTGCAATTGTTGAGCAATGTCTTCCTCAAGTCGTAGACTACGACGATCGTATTCTGCACGAAGACGGGCCTCACGATGCTGGAGTCGGTTGCGAAGTTGCTGCTCAAGGCGTGTACGGATACCGCGTCGGAGTTGCTCTTCTCGCTCGGCAAGACGGGCGTTATGACCTTCTTCCAAGGTTTCAATTTCCTTGTTTTCCATCTCGACGAAACGGGCTTCCATCTCCTTTTCGATGTCTGCCTCAAGTTCGCGAATCTTACGCTGAAGACGCTGATTGTATTCGAGAGCAAGTCGCTCCTTTTGCAAGGCGAGACGTCGGCGATGCTCGTCTTGGAGTTGGACTTCAATCGACTGCTTGATGGTCTCCTTGTGCTCTTCAAGCCGTCGGTCATGCTCGTGTTCAAGTTGGTTCTGAAGATTGGAGATTTCTCGGCTCAATCGAAGATCGAGCTGTTCACGCATGCGTGTTTCTTCGGAAGCAAGAGCGGATCGTTCCATCTCGGCCAATTCAATTTCCATTTCCGAACGCATTTCCTTTTCGAGAGCATCGAGGGTCAGTTCGTGTTGAACAGCAAGGTCGTTGGCAATGGCATCTTGCATGGCAGCAACACGCTCTGAAATCGCTTGTTGGCGAAGACGACGTTCACGTCGAATATCGGCTCGCATACGCTCTTCTTCTCGGAAGCGAGCGCTTGTCAGAAGCGCCTGATCGGTCGAAACCTTTGGTGAAGAAGTGAATTGGCTGCGAAGGGCAGCAAGGCTGAGACGGTCAGCGTTGGCACGCTTCTTTCGAGCAGTGTCCAAAGCATCATCCTGCCTGCTCTCGCTAGCACTCATAACATCCCATCCAAGCAGGTATCGACCTTTCTTCCTACATAAGGTGCGCGACGTTCATCATGAATAAAAGCGCGATTTAGAGACGGTTTTTGTTTGCGCAATCATGCTTCTTCATCATGCAAAACTTCTGGCGGTTGTGGCTTGACAATGTAGTAGATGGCGAGCAGACCCGATGAGAAGAACAGCCAACCTGCAGGAGCGATGTCGCCACCAAGTTCGAGACTTACATCGGAAACGCCGGTTCGAATCAACGCCCAAATGATGGCTGTGAGGAGACAAATCATTTGGATGATGGACAATTTCATGTCCAATCCGCCTTTGAGTTTCGACAAACGTCGTTCTGAAATCATCAATGCGCCAGATATGAACATTATAGGAAGAATCACAATGTCGAGACCTGGTGTAGCATGGCATGCGTAATCAACGCCTTCACCGAGGCAGATTTCTGCGTTTTTGAGATCGGGTCCGACGTTCAGTAACGGTTGAAGCCAAATGAAGCCTGCTGCGCTCATCAAAACCATGGCGTTTCCTGGTGAAGATAAGCCGTGGAAGTAAGGCAGATTGCTCCCCTCTTCATGTTGAAAGCGTGCAAGGCGAAGCATTCCGGTTCCGATGATCCAGAAACATGCAATTCCCAACGAGATGGTCCAAATTGGTGTTGCCTCACCCCATCGGCCAAACATGATGAACATCATCAATGCAGGTGCGACACAGAACGAAAGACAATCCGACATGATGTCAAGTGAACCGCCAAGCAGTTTCTGCTTGGAATATCTTCGGGCGACAGGGCCATCGATGATGTCGCCCACCACTGAAAAGAAGATGCAAAGCATGGATGCCCAGATGTATTTGGGCGCACACCCTTCTGAGTACGGATCACTGAGTGTATCTTCAACAGCTAGGATCAGGAAGAAGATTGACAACGTTCCGAACATGGCGTTTGTGAGCGTAATGTAATCTGCGAGCCCAGTCAGCTTGAACGTTGATTTCATGGCGACAACTCAGAAACTCACTTTGAATCCGGTTTCGCAAGCAGGACAGGTTATGGTACGTTGGCCTGGTCGTTGCTTCATTCGTAATCCTCGGTGACATGAAGGACATTCAATCTCAACACGGATAACCTTCGCTGCAAGGGTGAACTGCGTATCACAGCCTCCACAACGCAACTCTGCTGGTCGTTCATCGACTCCAGCGATCAAGACTTTCGAGCATGAAGGACATGATAGGCGCTCCTTCATCCACTGGGTTCGTGTGGGTTCGTGATCTGTACGAACGTTAGCACCGCACAATTCACACTGGATTTCACCGAGTGCAGAGGGCAACAACCCATTGCATTTCGGGCATGAGAGTGGCGGAGGAGCAATTCTCGACTCGATTATGAATTCTTCGTCCATGTTCTCCCATCCTGCTTTTGATTTTGGATTGTTCGCTCGTTAACCATAGAATGTATTCATTCATCATCGTCCTTTTTGGTTCCCACAAGAATGATTTTTCCGGGAAGAAAGTTCCATGGAAGATCCAGCGGAATGTTGTACTCTTGAGCAAGTTTTTGCACCAATTGCTTGGCTCCAACTTGGCCTCGAGAATCGATAAGATCGATGGCATGAACATGCGTCAGTTTGGACAATTCGTCCAATGGGGACGATGTTGTTCCAGCATTCGATGATCCCATCGATGGAAGAGGAACTTCCTTGACCATTCGCCACCATCGTGCACGTCCTACATCGCGATGATTCTCGATGAGACCGACTTTGACCAATCGCTTGAGGTGGTGATAGAGATTGTAACGGTCAACGTTGAGTGCGGCTTGGAGTTGCACCGTACTCATCTCCGTCGTTTGGGAAAGTGCTTGATACGCTCCTTGACGGGTTGGATGGGTCAATGCTGCTACCAACGGGTCTGTCCTCACTCTGCTCATCGGCTCACCGATTAAGACTCGAAGCTACTTCCGTTTGAAGATATCCTCTCAACTTCGCATTTCACTCAGTTGTTTCAGGCCAGTTTCCATTGCAGTTCTCGTCGCTTCCCACATCGCAAGGAAGGTTTCTTTGACCAAGGTGAGCGTTCCTGTTCCTTCCGCAAGTCTCGCTCCATTGAGAATCACGAGGATGACCGAGGCTTCGTGCACCAAGACACCAACCCAAAGGGCATCATAGAAACCGTTGACGACAGCATACACCAGCGTGAAAGTAACGAGGATCGAAAAGGAAAGGTTCTGTCGGAAGTTACGCTCTGTGCGTCGGGCCAACTTGAGAAGATCAGCAAGCATCCGTGGGTCATCTCCGGGAATCATGACGTCTGCAGCATCGACATTGACTGATTCACCGGAACCAACAGCAACGCCAACGTCAGCAACAGCCAATGCTGCTGCATCGTTGAAACCATCTCCGACCATCATCGTGACGGCGATTTCAGAACGACTGCGAACAACAGCAACCTTGTCCTCAGGCGATTGGTTTCCGAACGCATCGGACTTAGGAAGGCCAACAGAAGATGCGAAACGGTCCACAGCCCCTTGCTGATCACCGGACAGAATTTGTACGTGAATGCCCATCTTGTGCAATTCTGGAATTAGTTCATCTGCTCCTTGGCGGGTATCATCGTGAACGAACGTGAACAATGCAACGCACTTCCCAGCTTTCGTGAGAACCGATGCCCCATGCCCCTGTGATTCGGCAAGCACAACTTCTTTCTTCAATTCTGGAGGAATCTCAATGTTGTACTGAGCGAGTGCATCAGGACGCAGCATAAGGACCTCTTCTTTGTTTTGCGTAGCCTGTATTCCGGCATTGACGTCCTTGATATTGCTGACTTTGGAAGCATTGATCGATTGTTCGTCGGCGAACTCCCGAAGTGCTTCAGCATACGGGTGCGAGGAGCGCGCTTCAATACCAGCAGCAAGCCCAATCGCCGCATCACGCCGGCGACCTTTCGCAGTAACGACTTTTCCAATGGATGGTTTTCCTGATGTGAGCGTTCCGGTCTTATCGAGGAATACGTGGTTGACTTTTGCGAGTCGTTCGAGAACGTCACCGCCTCGAGCAATGGCGCCCATCTGTGCAGAATTCGCCAACGCTGCAGCGTGTGGGACTGGAGCCGCAAGAAGCAGCGCACATGGACAAGAGACGACCCAAAGCAGCAGAACAATCTTCCAATTCTCCGGGTAGAGGAACCAATAAACAAAGAAGGCTCCAAAGATGACAATTGGAACCCATATAGCAGTGAAGCGTTCAATTGCAGCTTGCAATCGAGGCGGTTCATCTCGGTAAGTGTGGACTGTTTCGATCAATTCGAACAATTGCGTATTTTCGCCCACGGCTTCAACCTCAAGTACCACAGGTCCACGCGACAAGACGAGGCCTGCTTGTACGAAGTCGCCCTCATTAGTGTCAACGGGAACCGACTCACCCGTCAGTGGCGCTTTGTTCAATGCACCTGTCCCTTCGACGACTCGTCCGTCTGCTGGGACCAATTCACCGCTGCGAACCTCGATGAAATCGCCTTTCCGGAGAAGATCGATTGGAATCTGCTGCGGTTCGGGTTCAACATTCGTTGGCTTGAGTGAATTGGTCTGAGGCATGATTGAGAGCGATCCGAGCGATATCTTTGTTGGATTGAAACTCGAAGTATGCCGATGCACTTTCCGAGCAATCCTTGGCAGACGATCAAGGCCGCCTTGCATGGCTTCTCGAGCTTTCATGAGCGCATCACCTTCGAGGTGAACCGTGACAGCAACGAGGATGGAAACGATCAACGCTTCCTCCCACATCATGAGGCCACAGGCACCAATAACCGCAAGACTTGTCAGGACTTGGAACCCAAGTTGAAGCGAAATTATACTCGCAATAGCCTGCTTGAACATCTGGTAACTTGATGCGAAAATGCCAGGAATCGCAATCAGGGCAGGAATCCATCCATCGATTCCAAGGAATTCAAGAGCAAAGAGGGCAAACAAAATCGGTACTGCGAAGGCTGCTCCAAGCAGGCGCATTTGGTCTGGACGTAGACGGTTGGAGGTGGCCGTAACATATTGTGGCTCTGAACCGCAAACATGAGCGATGGCATTGTCACGCTTCTTGAGCAGTTCTTTGTCTGCCACGCTCACCATCTGCAGGAGAATGCGTCCGTCTTTTTCGATCTCTGCATCAAGAATCCCTGGTTGGAGACAGAGCAATCGTCGTAGATCACGCAGTGTTGTGTTGTTCCGCTTTGCAACGTTTTCGGCTTTGACACCTTTCAGATGATGATGTTCGGTATCTGGAGCATGCCCAAGTGAGCGAAGTGCGCTTGAAACTTCAGAAAGCGATCCTTTTTCCAAGTCGAGTTCAAGTTTGACGTCACCCCGTGTCGCTGAAACGGCTGGTGCGTTCACTTGAGGAAGAATTCGAAGTGCAGTCATGGCTTTGCCAGCACAGTCTGGGCAATCCATGCCAACGAGCGGCCATTCAACCTTGTAGCAGCCTGTCGCTTGTTCAACAATTTCAGCATCAAGAACGACAACGTCCTCTAGAACTTGGTGGGATGAAGGCGCAAGTGCTTTTTCACCGCTGACCTGAGGTTCATCATCCTCGAGCGAGAAAAACACGTCCTTGTTGTCTTCCCCCATGAGAATACTGCTGAATTCCTGTTTGATTAAGGCTGTGATATCGTGATTTGACACATGGTGAGAATCTTCTTGAGACATGAGGCCTTGGTTGCAACATGGAGTGGCTCCCGCCGGGTTGGTGTCCTCGTATCGTCGCTTTCGACATTGATGGGACGCTAACCGACGAAAACAAGCGCTTGGACATGCATGCAGTTGAAGCGTTACGACAACTGGAGGATGCTGGCATTCCTGTCATCCTTGCAACTGGGAACGTCCGTGCCATCACGTATGGACTGTGGCGATTTATCGGACTCAGTGGTCCAATATGTTGTGAGAACGGAGGCGTACTGTGGCATCCAGATTGGGATGAACCCTTGGTTCGAGCGTCCGGGGAGGAAGCAAAGAAAGCCGCAGAATGGCTTCAATCACAACATTCCGAAATCGATGCGAGAGGCATTCAAACCAACGCTTGGAGAGAGAGCGAATGGTGTCTGTTTAAAGATGAGGATCTTCGATTGGTCACATCGTCCATTAAGGAAAGCGATTGGTCCAATCTAGACGTTGTACGAACCGGTTTTGCGATTCACTTGATGGAACCACATCTCTCCAAAGGCAGTGGCTTGGAATTGATTCTGAAGCGAATGGGTATCGAAGCATCCGAATTACTCTCCGTTGGTGATGCTCCAAACGATCTCTCGATGTTTGCCATGTCGGGATGGTCGGTTGCAGTTGGGACGCCATTCGCGGATGTTCGAGATGCTG
This sequence comes from Candidatus Poseidoniaceae archaeon, assembly GCA_949538025.1. Classification (GTDB taxonomy): domain Archaea; phylum Thermoplasmatota; class Poseidoniia; order Poseidoniales; family Poseidoniaceae; genus MGIIa-L2. Next base: position 10,056 of record CATISI010000018.1, on the reverse strand, counting down.
CAGACGTTGTTTCACCCTATCCGAACAGTGCTACCATTGCTCCTCTTGTCGATGCAATTCTTGCCGTTCATTCGGCTCAAGAATTATGATGCTGATTGAACTGGTTCAAGCATGGTCACCTACGTGGTCGATTCCAATTGCTTCATCCACATGGGAGGAATGGCATCGACAAGCATTCTCGACGATCTCAAATCTGCCTTGAAAACGATGCACGTCACCAAAGGCGTTCATGGTGAAATCCAGAACGTTCGCTACCAACGATGGAAGCAAAAGCCAAACCTGTTGAATCACATCAAACCGATGTTGACCACGCACGAAGTTTCAGATGACCAAATTCGTGGCCTGGGAGCAATGATTGGAGAGCGGGCCTCTCCACAAGATGTTGACCTCTCACTGATGGTTCTTGCACACGACCTCCAACGCGATGGCCATCATGTGATTCTCGTGACGGACGATTTCAAAATGGCTAGGGCTACAGAAGAACACCAACTTGCAAGTGAGGTGTATCCACCCTCGACCTTTTTTGAGCGACTCTCAGCCAAAGCCAAAGGGAAGCATGCTTCCGAGTTGCGTCGTCTCGGTCGCCGCATACGTGCAGCAGAAATGCAGTATGCCATCAGTCGACGCAACGAATACGACGTACAAGCCAAAATCACGTGGATGGTCGACTCGTTGTTGTCCAGTCCGCAAACCAAGCCCGTTTCGAAACCTGCTCAGAGTACTGAAGGTTCGAGCGTGAACCTCCTCAGCCAACTGCATCGTATGATGAACGGAGAGGAAATCAAGTCAAGCCTTCGTAAGAAGCTCGCACCGTTAAAATCGAGTTGTCAAACCATGATGGAATTGGAGCAGCACGTTGCTCAATTGAAACAGAAGCTTTCACAAGAATCGCTCGATGAAATCATAGTTGAAACGCAAACAATGATCGCTGATTGTCTCGAAAATGCCGGTATTGATTTGGCTCCTTTGAACCGGGAACTTGTCGATGTTGCCCATCGGTTCCACTCTCGTATACTCGTTCGTGCTGAAATGGCACTTGCTATCATGAAACGAATGAAAGGCGATGCGATTGGCTCGCATCTTCATCTTTCTACCGCATTGTTCCAAGCTACACACGTCGATGAAGATACCATTGAAGCACGCATTCTCGCACGTCTTGCCGTCCTGGCTCTTTCAACAAACAAGGCGGAGAAGGCCGTTCGCTTGTCAACCTCTTCTTTGGGCTTGGATACGCTTAGTGTGCCAATGAGGCTCAAGCAACACATCGTTCAAGCCATAGCGTTGTACATGGCAGAGGAACCCTCGGATGAAGCACTGAAACATGCACAAGCCTTGGTTCGAGATGATGTTGCTATGGCCGCTCAATCGTTAACAGAACTTGGAGAATCGTTCCTTGCGCTCAATCGTCCTGACTTTGCCATCGAACTGTTCGATGAAGCATTGGAATGTGTTTCCGATGAACAGAACATGAGCGAAGAGCTTGGTGAATTGATTCTTCTCGCACATCGAGCGATGGAGGATGACAATGAAATCGAAGGATTGCGTCAAATTCTTGACCAAATTCATCAGCAAACCGTTGAGCAAGAAAAGCAAGTTGAGGAAGTGGTTGATCAAATCAGTAAGCGACAGGAAGACTCTGCTGAATTGGCCTTCTCAAACGAATGGGAGGATGCAAGCACTGTGCTCGATGATGAACGCCCATTGTACATCTCCAATGTTGTAGGTGAAGCCACTGAAGAGCAACTGATTCTTGCTGAGCATCCTTCTTTGGGCAGTGTTGGTATCTGGCTACCAGCAAAAGCGGATGCTCCGCAACCTGGAGCGAGAATTACACTCACCAATGGTCGTGTGAAGATTGCTGAACCACCAAAGAATCTGGTTGAGTCCTATGCGATTCGTGCATTGATCGCCATTGAATTCCCGGAAAGTTTAGTGTTCCAATCTTTGACAAGCGATGCGCAAGAAGAACTCGAAGATCTGTGAATTCGTGGTGCCGGGGGCAGGATTCGAACCTGCGAAGCATTACGCAGAGGATCTTGAGTCCACCCCCTTTGACCGCTCGGGAACCCCGGCACTTGGGCTCCCCTCGATGGTCTTCTTCTTGACTATTCCTCTTGGTCAGCATCATCCAAGCCGGATGGACGTGGAGGAGGTAGGTCCTCTTCTTCGTACTCCTCGAACTCTTCGTAGAGCGTGTGTATGCGTTGACGTCGCATCAGGATTGATGCGACAACAGCTCCAGCAGCGAGAAGAACAAGCAGCACATTGAGTCCAAGTTCAGAATTCGAGGATTTAGCATCAACATCTTCGTACAAGACATCAGCGAGTGGAACCGGAATCAACAATGGATCATCGTCCATTTGAATCACCATGCCAAGACGGCCAGTAGTCCATGCTTCAACGGTCCAAACCACGCTCTTCTGTTCATCCGGCTCGAGGAAGAATGTAGCATTGTCAAGAACCAATCCATTCGCATCCATAAGCGTCACATTGGTCGAACCGTTGAGATATCCGAGGTTTTCCAACGTGAATTCAATGGTGATGATATCGCCAAGAACTGGGCGATACGGTTCCGCATTGATGTAGGACGGAGTTGGTTCATAGGCCATCCAAACGATGTACACGTCCAAAGGCATCGGGGCTGTGCCTTGTCCAGACAGAAGGTTTCCAGCACGGTCGTTATGTGTAAACCATACACTGAGTCGGTCGCTCTTTTCGAATGCTACACCTTGTGACTCAATGTCGAGCGTGGTTGAAAAAGAAGCGGTGTTTCCTGTGGTCCCTTCGTGCATCATCGGGATGGATGAGGTGGAATCGGACACAACAATGCCTCCACGGACGAAGCACCAATGCAATTCAACGCCTTCTTTTGGAACGCCGAAATCATCCTGAATGGATATCTGGACAGGAATGTCGTTGATTTGCAGCGAATCCAAATTGGTCAACGTACCTGGTTCCAAGGAAACGGTAGGTGATTGTGAATCGAGCAGCAATTCGATCATGATGTCGTTTTGAACGTCAAACACGCTTCCTGTCATTTCGATGTTCAATTCGCCTTCACCTTGAGGTAACGTGGATTGATTGACCACCAGCCGATGACGGCTCTGCCCTTGACGGTCAACGATTTCTGCTGTCAAAGCATGAGGGATACCGAAGGAAGAGAGATTGTAATGCATGCGCGAATCAAATGGGATGTTTAAGGCCTGTTCTTCGGTTTCATGATGAACGACGATGATGTCAATATCAGCGAAATCGTTCGGGTGCAAGGTGAAGGTGCCATCATCGAGGATGCCAAATGGTGCAACTCGGTCGATGATGGAATCAATCTGCAACTCGAGGCGCGTATGCGTGGACCAGTTTGCTGCCGTGAGGTAGGTTCCACCTAAACCAACATCTTGAGCCTCATCGATGACTTTGATCGATGGTGTGAATGCTGCATCGCTCCATTGGTGCATTGTATCCCAACGAAGTTGGAAGACAACATCAACGGTGTATCGCATTGTCAAATCGTCTTTGGTTGTCGTAACGGTCGGTGGTGCAACAAAACAAGTCACATCGGCCGTGACATCTCCGAAACGTGGAGCGTACTTGATCCAACAGTCTTCATGGAGAGAATTCATCAAACCGATGTTGATGAAATCAAGGCTTTCAATTCCGTTTCCATCGATGAGATCAAATTGGAAATGGTGCAATTGCCCAGGGAACAGGTTTCCATTGATGGTATCAAGAGTGACCGTGTTCATATCGAGCAACGTAGCCTGCCGTGGTTGAACCAATATGGTTGCAACATCGTTGTCCACTCCGAACGAACCGCCTGATTGCAAGGCATTCCCTGCAAGGTCTTCACCCACAACGACAATGCTCAGCCGGCCTTGTTGTTCACCTGGACGCAGAATAGCGTCAACGTCGAGTAGTGGCAAGTCAATCTCAGCTTGGAAAACACCACGGTTGACATTCGCATTCATCGATTGATATTCACTCTCTTCCATGATACCATTGCTGTTCGCATCGTCTTGATGTTCGGACCATGTGTAAATCGTAAGTGGTGATTCCAATCCTTCTGCATCCTCGACATACAGTCGCAGAGGAACATCTCGGTCAGGAAGCCACACGTGGTTGTCAGCAGGCTGCAGTCCACTTGGATCAAGAATCTCCAATCCAATGACATCTGGAGGATTCTTATCGTAGATCATTTCGAAGAATGTTGACTGTGCTGTCTGATCAAGTGATGTCGTTGTTTCAATGCTTGAAGGTCCACAACGAGTGAGAAGAATTCGTGCCTCAAGCCGCGTATTGCTCGGCAAGGATGCTGCATCGGGCATGGACAATGGAATCGCAAATCGACCTTGGTCATCCACGACAGAGGCGTTGGAAATGGACCAAACGATCGGGTCACCATCCCACGTGTCTGGGCCACTGAGATTCAATGGAGGGATGGCATGAATTTCGACGGTGACTTCAGCCTCATCTTCACCGACCCATGCGTCTGCAATACCTTGAAATCGAACCTGCCCTTGAACGGTCAGTGAGGTTTCTGGGTTGATATGCAAGGGCCACAAAGGATTAGTCCAGTCGTGCAGAGGCCGTCCACGATTGTCGTAAGCGACAACATTGAACGCTTCCAAATCGTTCTCAACATCGTTGTATGGTGTATTATCGGAGTAGATCAGCGGACCCACCTCCAAACCATTCTCGTCGATGGATGAAATGAACCAATGCAAATCATCGATATCATCGTTCAACCATGTGCTCTTGAACACCCATGTGACCGTACATTCGCTTTGCGAACAAACTGCACTCGATGTTGGTTGCAGCGTTGCATAACCTGCTCCAGAGGTTTGGATGAAACGGGGTGTTGTATCAAGTCGATCGACTTCAGCACTGATTCGAATCGATGCAGAATCATGATTGGACCCGATAGCCAAGGTTATCAATTCGAGCGCTGGTGCTTCCATGGTTGGATGCGTTGGGATGATACGCTCGTGGAATGTTGTGATGCTACGATGTGTGTTGGGCAGCCAGCGGGAACTTGGTGCATCAATAACCGAATCGATAAGATCAGGCTGACTCTCAACCTCAAGGTCAACGCGTACGCTTCCTCGTTGTGTCTGAATTCGGAACGGCAAGTCGAGCAACGCTCTGTCATCACCCGTATAGGAAGCATTGGCCGCTTGATTAAGAATTAATTCATCAAGTCCAAACTTCATCTTTTCCTGCTTCGGTAAAGCAAAGACATCGTAGGCTGCAAGTTCAGTTGGATGCGATGTTGAAATGTTGTAAACAGCATGTCCCCAACCCCATTCGTTCGAGGCATCGGTTGAGATGGGCTCAAACGTTGGGCACGTGTTTTCTACAGCAATGTATCCTGTTGAATTCGCAGGAAGGGTTGCAAATGGAACGGATTGCAAATACACATCGGTTGGTTGAGGCCCAGAGCGTGCTTGTAGCATGAACGATCCCTCAGACAGTGGGCAAACGTTGGGGACGCTCCATTCTGTCATTGGTAGGGCGATAAGATGTCTGAACTGATAGCTCGTTGAGCTCGAGGTGTTAACGTACAGGTGGCCATGTTCTGTGGCATTGGTGATACTTGAGCCGTTCACAATGGAATCGAACATCATCTGAACACCAAAGTTCGAATCGTGGCCACTCGGTGGCCAATCAACAGCTTCGAGTTGGTTCTGACCAATTGATACGTGAGGTCCCTGTGGTGATACGAGGCAGCGTGGTTCAACAACAAGCGCTCTGAATTCGTCACCAGTACTCAATGTAAAGGACCATGGTGTGTACAATTCTTTCTCAGCATTGACGTTAAATTGCTCAATCTTCACAGAAGGAGGCCCTTGCAGATACGTGCTTGAACTGCGCGTGAAGGACAACGAATACAGCGACATATTGCCACCCATCTGCTGGAAGTTCACTGCATCATAGACACAACCTGGACGATGAATGAATTCGACTGTTGTCCCTGATATTGCTTTTAGGAAGCCTTCTTGGGTTACCTCAAAGTCACTCATTTCACTATTGTACTTTTGTTGATAGCTTCCAAAACTCTGGACAACACCAAGGCCCAACCGTTCCACTGTAGGTGTCAGGAATGGGTCCTCAGAGGACATGTGGACAACGATTTGGACCGAAGGATGCTCCACTGGATTCAAATCAACTGAGAATGGCATAATACGATTTTCGTATTCAGGTATGCTCTCCCCATTGATGTCGAGGAGACTAAATCGGAGCGAGGTATTGGCCGGTTCATAAGCCAGTCCATCGAGATGACCATAGCCGAAGATTGGATGTGGTGCGATGGATGGTGAAATCCAATCGCCTTCCGTTTCAAACAGGGCCACATCGATGCCAGCATCATCGATGTACCAACCATCACGTTCGACGTATTGATCGGAGAAAAACGAGAATCGTAAGCGGACCGATTGACCAGAAAGATTGGAAATATCCGACGTTTTCAACTCAAAGGGGCGAGGGACTCCGCTCCCACAACCGCCCGTTACCTGGGAACCATCCAGCAATCCCTCTCCGTAGAATGGAGAATTGGTGTTCACCGTTGATAGTTGATCATGGAAGCCTCCTACATCTGCTGGAAGGTACCACCAGTTCAATCCACCATCGGTTGAAATCGATACAGTTCCACCATCCCATGCTGATTCCGTGCAAATCCAATGACGGAAGGAAAGTTGTGCAGTGACATTGTTGGGAAGAATGTATTCCGGTGAGATAAGATGGGCAAATGAATTGGCAGCATATTGTCCGTTCAGTTCTATGCCGACACCGTTTTGCCCAGAATGCCACTGAGAAGGTCCCCTGTTTGTGTTCCCTAGAAGGCCGTGCGACCATCCTATCCCTCGGATGTTTTCGATGGCCCAACCTTCTGGCATCATGTGCGGGTTCTCGAAGGAATCTACAGTTGATTCCGGTCCGTTGACGCCCATGGTCGAGAGCCATTGCCATTGATTTGGAGCACTGATATTCTCCAGCCAACCATCGACTGAACCATTCTGGTACGTCGGTTGCGTGGTGAAGTTGTTCAACACGCGTATGACGTGATTTGGCGTGTTGGTTCCTGAGTGGAGTTGCACGTTATCGATCATGATGCCCTCCCAACCGTTTGCAGGCGCACCTCCACCATGGTTGACGATGGCATCGGTTTGAACATTGAATTTGAGCAATGCAGTAGAGGCATTGGCATGATTCGAAGCATTCGTCGGAACGGGGTAAAATGTCGGCAACCAGTCAAAGGAGACATCGCTATAACGAACACCTTGGTAGATGATTCCATATCCAGGAAATCCTGGGAGTGGTGAAAGCAGAACCCACGTCACGCCCTGGTCCATCGAATACCAAATGGTCATGACATCGTTGTTGCCACTCTCGATGTCCCAATTGGAACGGACTTCAAGTTCAATCGGATTGGACAAGCCTGAGAAATCAATCGGCATAATGAGGCTGCCATCTGCATTGGGAGCATAGTCGCCAGTCAAGTTCCCATGGAACCAAGCGCCTGGTTCATCACCTGAGTTGTACAAAGTGAAGTTATCAATGAACCATCCGTCACGTTGGTTGGTAGAAGCACCAACTGCGATACATAGACGGAATCGAATGGATTCGCTCGTAGAAATGTTGGCCAATTGGTCCAATTCGAAACGAGATGTCGTCCATTGTTCATCATCACCGGACCATATCGATGTGAATGATTGAACCGCATTGTGGTGATTCCCTGTCACCAAAGCGGAATAACCGCCATTTGGAATAAGTTGTTGCCATGAAGATTGATCATCGAGAGTGTACTCAACCCATGCTGCATCATCTGTTGCCAAGGAACGCCAGTGGTCGAATGTTAACGACATGTTGCTGATGAACTCTGGCGTCTGATAGTGTGGCGAGATGATGCAGCCCGATGTGTTCTCAACGTTTGTGAGATACACTAACGAATGATTGCCATCTCTTGGAGATGGACCAGTTGGGAGCGCCGAGAGATTCTGAACACCCCATACTTCTCCATCTTGACCCATGGTTAACCATCCTGTTGGAACCATCTTGGTCGTTTCAAAATCGGTCAGGGATCCGACAGAGGAATCGGTTGCAAGTGAGAGTTGTCCACCATGCGCAAGTGAAGAAGTGAGATTATGCGTGCCATTTGCCCATGCGTTTGGTAAGCCAGAACCAAAGTAGGTACCATTCTCTTCCACCGTTTCCCAAACGGGTTCGATGGAAACAAATCCTGAGGTGATGGTGTGATTGGCAGGAACCTGAATCGATGTGATGTTGGCATCGACGGTGGTTTCATTTGTCGCTGGTTGGAAGGTAACGGGTCCGTAGGTCACCGTTCGTGATTGAACATAGGTTGAAGGCCCAACAAGGACAAGCAGCAGCACAAGGAAGACTGCAGAAACGTGCTTCTTGGGCTGATTCACTCAACTCACCTCGCTTCGCGAGGTGAGCCATTTGGTTTGAAGCCTCGTCTTAGTTGATTAAGTCTGGATAAGAGAGTTCAAAGACCCAAACATCGAGGGTATGATGATGTCGAGCAACAACCTCCTCACGCCTGAACAGGCCCGTGAGATTCAGGAGCAGTTGTTCGCCACATATCGACAGCAAACCAACCGCCACGTTCCAGTCCACTTGCCTCGCAAGGATTTCTGGGAGATGGTCAAGCGTTTGCTGACCACACTCGATTTGCAGATTCACGATATGATTCGAAAGCATGGCGCAGATTTACGCGTTCAAAACGAGCAGAAGCGACAAGCAAACGTGCGTCACATCGCCTCTGAATTAGCTCGACGTCGAATGGTAGCGATGATGACGCATGTTTCATCACAATCGCTTCGTATGGCGACCAATGTTGGTGATGTGGCAACGCCACTGCCACCAATGGACTGGCAGAAAGCCGATGTTGCTGAACGTGCCTTGTACAATGCTATTGAGAAAGAAATGGACAAATTCAAGATGACCATTGGATGGAGAGAAATGCAGGATGGACTGCGTGGCGAGATGGATTTTGTTGAGCCTATTCACAAGCCGGGTACGATGCAGTTGGATGATTTTACAGAAGAAGCACTGACCGATAGAGCTCCACCTTCGTTGGTGTTCGAGGATAACAAACCCGAACCAATGGATACGTTCGATGTGGATGAGGAAGATCGCATAGCAGCCCTTGAGTGGGATGCGTACGAAGCGGCTCAAGATCCATCTGAACACGAGCCTGAAGATCCACCAATGCCATTACCAGAAGCACCAGCACCTACGAAGCAAGGTCGTCACGGTGCTGCTATGGAACTGGCTCCATCATCCAAGCCAGCCATTTCAGACGATTGGATGAACGAGGATGTGCCGGCTATCGAAGAAGCTCCGAAGGTACGCATTCGCATTTTGCAATCGTTTGACGATCCTATTGCAACTGCGGACGGTTCAGAACTTGTTTTGCATATTGGAGACGTTCACAACTTGGACGAAACCATGGCACAATGGCTCATCGAATCGGGCGCAGCTGAAGCTGCTCCGTTGTAAGTTTGAGCATCGTTGGTGTTCGCATCGTTCGATTGTTCGAACGCTTCAGTTGACTGTGCGCATTGAAAGTTCAATGGTAACAGAGTCTGGAATGTCGATCTTTGCAACCAAGCGGAGAGCGCTCTCGTCCTTACCGGAGTTGATGTGCATCTCCAACAAGCGCTTGTGAACACGAAGTTCCCAGTGATCGTAAGTTTCGCTTCCTTCACCATCGGGTGCACGTCGGACAGGAACGACCAGACGGCGTGTTGGTAGAGGAATTGGTCCTCGAAGCTTGGTTTCGCTTTGGGTGCAGATGTGTCGAATTTGACCTGCAACTCGATCGATATCAGAATGGTTGTTCCCAGTCAATTTGATGACGGTAACGGCTGCCATGCTCTATTCCTCCAGTTCCAAATCAATGAGTGATGTCCACTCACTTCTTCTCGATCTTGAGACAAACACCAGCTGCGACGGTCTTACCCATGTCACGGATAGCAAATCGGGACAACTCAGGGAAGGTGTCCATTTGCTCGATTGACATTGGCTTGGTCGGTT
>CATISI010000017.1 GCA_949538025.1 Candidatus Poseidoniaceae archaeon | reverse complement strand
GAGCACGCTTGTCTGTGAGAATCGCTGCAACGTCTTCCTTGTATTGCTCATTCAAGATGGTATCATCGTTCTGCTGGGCTTCGAGCTCTGCGATTTCTTGCTTCAGTTGGTCGATGTAGGATGCAAGCATTTCATCGTCCATGTCAATAGGTGCAGGGAGTTCTTCGAGAATGTTCCATTTCAAGCTTGCGATGGTCTTGTAGTCGTCACCGTTGGTGTCGGAGGCAGTAATAGAGAGTTGGTAGTAGTCCTTGTAGACGGAGCCTGATGGACGTGCGCTTTGGTCCGGCATGAAGATGGATGGAATGTCCAACTCCGTTGACCAACCAACCAATGAACGTGTGATGTCAAGATTCTCTTCATAGAGACCATCGCACGTTCCAGTTTCGTCGTTACAGATGTTCCACGTGGTCTCAATAACCGTGAAGGTTGGTGCTAGGTCGGTGAGGAAAATGTTTGCCGTTGGGATTTGATCGATGTAGGTGTTTTCCATCTCGACGTAGAGGTGACCGCTGCCATCGTCGACTTTCGTGATGTAAAGCGGGTAAGCGTCAAACACATCGACGGTGATGGTGTAGGTGTTGCTGTCGTATCGGTCGATGGTGTTCATAGTAACCGTGTGAAGACCAGAGGTTTGGAAATTCAGAGTCATCGTTCCATCGATTGGATTGTACTTTGCTGCGCCTTGTTCATCGGAGGAAACCGTGATGAACGCTTCATTTGATGGGTTATCGACGTCAGTCAGCAACGCCATCAGGTTGATGACTCGCTGCGTTCCAAGCTTTTGCGTGGTCATCTCAAGACCAGTAAGGTCGAGACGAGGTGCGTCGTTAATCGGGTTGACCTTGATCAACAGCGTTTGGTCAGAGAACTGCTCACCGTCGCTGGCACGAATGGTAACGGTCGTTTCACCGTTAACATCGTCGTCAAGTGTCTCGAAGACGATGTTGGTTGTATCAAGATAAACATCGAACACGTTGCTGCTCGTCATAGAGATGATTTCGAGGGACAAAGATGAGGCAGGGACAGGGCTTCCCGTGTCGTCAGTGTCGGAGAGGAATGGAAGCAGGCTGAGTGTGCCCATCGAAGCCTCGTCAACGATTTGTGTTGGCAAAGCTTGCCAACGAGGCTGTCCGTTCTCAATGACGTTGAAGAGCAGTGTGCCGTATGGGAGTCCATCGTTTTCGTAGTCGGCACCATCATCCATGAAAATCTCTATGCCTTGTTGTCCGAGTGGACATCCTTGGGTTGGGCTCCATGCAAATCGGACCTCGACTTCAGTTGTGGCAGGGTGCCATCCGACAAAGGAAGCATCGTTGCTTGTGATGGTCAAATCAGAGAGTGGTGTCTCTGGATCGGAGACAATACCTGTCAAGTCGACCTTGGTGGAGATATCGCACGGAACTGGGTTGACTTGGTTCGGCGTGATGGATGGTGGTGCATTCATGAGGTCGAATGCATCACTCGCCATCGACCATCCCGAGGTCTGTCCACGAGCATCAACGGTTCTCGAACGCAGGTCATACAGGCCGGCTGGCATGTCCAGTGTCGGAAGAACGGAGTATTCTCGGCCTTCGTTCGGTGAACCGAGGTAGAGAATGTTGTCGCCACCAGTGACGACGGCTCCTGTCCATTGTCCCATTCCAGCCTTTGAGATTTCAACTTCGAAGGTCAAGGTGTCAATGCTGTCGACGTTGTCGTCTGCATCACCTTTGGCGAGGACGGAGAAGTACTGGCCGCGACTAATCTCGGAGGTTCCGATGACTTGTGGCGTTTTGGACTTCGGAGGACGGTCGTGGTCAATATCGGTTGTCGCTTGGTTGTTCGAGGTGACACTCTCACCGCTCGTTGAGAGTTCAACGCCGAAGACGGTTTTCCAACCGTTGGAAGGAAGAGCGTTTGTATCAAATGTTGTCTGAGCGGTCATTGTTCGTGAAGCACCACTCGTTGTCAATGTGTTGATTGTTGTTCCTTGGCCGATGTAGTTCTTGTTTCCGTTGAGGACATAGTAAAAATCGACGCTACCACCGCTGTTGTATTCAAGGTCACCAGAGTTAGCAACTGTTGCATCGAGTGTGACGATGTCTCCACGGATGTAGGAAGCACCAGCAGGGCTGGTGACAGTGAAACTTGGGATTGAAAGATCCATCTTCGGCCCCATGGTTGAGTCGATAGCATGGTAGACGTGAGGGCTTGAACCACCGACTGAGACAGTGTTACCGCTCATGAGGACTCCAACAACAATCGCCTTGCTGAGTCCGCCTGGAACGACGGCAGCAGGGACACTGGTCCAAGAAACCGATTGGGATGTGGATGTTGGCGTGACGCTGGCAAAGGAACTACCAGAACCTGAACTCTTCGATTTGTAGGTGTCACCTGCGGTCAGCCAAGCCATCCAGCAGTTGTATCCGTGTGGAATACCGGAGGAGTAGGAATATCCTGTGCAGTCCTTGTCAACAAGAGCAGCGTAGAGTTTCATGTTGCCTGCTGCGCTGCCAGAGCCTGTGTATTTGTAGGTGATGTCAATGTTGTAGTTGGCACCGGATTGGCTGATTGCTGCCGTCATGCCGTAATCGTTAACCGTGCTGTGCATTCCACCACCGCTCGAAAACAGAGAATCGTATGTGTCATAGTTGGCCGAAGCGCCTGATTGACGCTTATCTGTTCGATCTCCGAAGTAAGCGTCTGGTGCGCCGCCTGTTGTCCATGCCCAGTTGTAAGGAGCGACGTTTCCGGCACGTGCTGTGTCCGTGTCACCGTAAGACGCTGACATGTAGGTGACATAGACGTATTCATCAGGGTGATTCTGCTTGATGGCATGGTGAGCGTCGGACCCACCGCCGGTCTTGGAACAGTGACCGCAATTGTCGGAAGAGATGTATTGGCCGAAGACAACGTGACCTGGGCTGGTTGCTTGGGAAGGATTCTGGACGATTGTTTCTTCCTCAAGGATTTCAGGTTCAATACCATTGTACTCAGAAGTTAAACCTGCCATGAGACTTCCAACAAAGAGGAAGACAATAGTAAAAGCCATGGTTCGGACGCTGATTTGCATAATAAACGGATGACTATTCGATATATAATGCTACTCTGTTTCCGTCTGAACAATTTTATTCAAAACGTTTCATTAATTTTGCAAAAGACTGATGATGAAAACGGATTCCCGCAACCATGGCAGACGTATCCATTGCAGCATTGGTCGAAGAGAATGGTCGCGTTCACATCGTTGAACTCATTGATGAAACAGTGAAAATCAAGGGAATTGGTGTCTTCAATCCGAAAAGAACCGTTGAGAACATTGCGTTTGGACAAGAGGTGCAAATTGGTTCGAAGATATTCACGTATTTGCCTCCACGCCTCCCCGAGTTGGTTTCGGGCATGAAGCGGAGAGCCCAAACCATTGGATCGAAGGATGCCGGAGTCCTCATCGCCAGGCTGGGTATTGGCCCAGGCGATGTGCTGCTCGAAGCTGGATTAGGCTCGGGTGGCCAGTCGATGCACGCCGCCCGGGTTCTAGGCAAATCCGGTCATCTCATCACCGTCGAGCCAAGAGAGGAACACTCTGAGGTTGGGCTCGAGAATCTGAAGACACTTGCCATTGCCATGCCCGAGTTTCCAAAGCATTCGCACGTTCATGGAAGAATCGAATCCTGTATTGAAGAAATTCAAACGCTTTCGAAACACGTTGATGCGGTTCTTCTAGACCTACCAGACCATTCAATCGCCATCGAAGCGGTTGCTCCTTTGCTCAACGTTGGCGGTAGATTGTCGTGTTATTGTCCGGTTTCAAGTCAGCTTGAGAATGCGTGGATTGCATGTGAAGAAGCCGGTCTTGAAGTTGAATGGGCTGGCGAAGTTATTGAGCGAGAATGGGGCAAGGCGAGCAAAGGTGGTATGCGACCAGTCAACGGCCCCTTTGGCCACACGGCATTCCTTCTCATCGCTCAACGAAAAGCGTGATCAGAATTTTGGAGCCGAACCATATTCCACCACACGGATGCTCGAATTGCATGTTGGGCAGGTAAATCGGAACGGTGGCTCATTTCCTCCCGGGACAGCGAGACGGGCCTCACAAGAAGGACAAGATATACGTCGGTTTGTATCCATTCGACATTCGTTTGGACCGAGTGCATACTGCTTCGTCTCTTCTTCCTCCTCATCCTCTTCTTCCTCGGTTTCAGTTGCAGGTTTACGTGGCGTTCTGAATCGGAGAACCAGCAATGCAAGAGCGAAGAGAACATAACCTGCAGCAATCAATTGCAAGGTCGTTTGCTTTCCGATTTCAATTCCCAACAGTTCGATACCTTGTGGTGGTTTTGCCTCACCTAGAACATCGATTTCAATCGAGGGGGATTCAGCATCAACGCTGCTCCCATCAATCTGAATCAGTGCACGTACACGGAGTTCAACATCGGTGGATTCCGTTGTGAGTGCACTAAACCGGACAACGAAAATTTCTGATGCACCCGGTTCAAGAGTGAATGCATCCGTGAGTTCACCCAAGGAGTTGTTCCATCGAATGTCAAGAACGCCGTCTCCAACACCAACCATCGTCAGCTTGCCAGAAATAGCGATGTTCGCAAGATTGGTGATTGTGACCGTTGTCGAGGAACCCCCAAGGTACGGGATTGTCAAGGCTTCATCACCCATGCTGATGGCTGCGACAGAAGATGAGTCCCACGTAGCATCAACGGTGTAGACAACAACTTCGTTCTGAATCGCATCAGAGCGAGCACTTGAGACGGACCTGAAACTGAAGGCATTGGTCCCGGCTAACGCATTTGAAGGGACATCGCAACTCCACGGAAGTTCGGATGAGGAAGCACCTGGTTGCAAAAGAACAGATGATTCAATGGTACAACCCAAACCTACGGATGACAGTGTGAAGACGTCGACACTATTGCCCGTATTGGCGACTTTAAGTGTTCCATCAATGGTACCGCCTGCTTGTGAAATTACATCGTTTTCATAGACGAAGAGATCGGAACCAGCCGTCATCGGAAGCAATGTGATGAGTGCGACATCTGTTGAAGCAGGATCAAGTGTTGAAGTGGCAACAATGTTGATTGGCAAACCAGTTGAACTCGCTCCAGTTGATGTTTCACGCACGCTGAGTACGACCGTCTCAGATTGACCAATACCGAGATTAACCGACGTCTTGGACAAGGAGAGGTCGAAATAATTCGACGTTTCCCCTGAACCAATCGATAAGAGGAATGTATCCTGAAGCGTTCCGATGTTGGTCACTTCAATGGTGATATTGGTTGCAACAGAAGGACCTGCAATAATCTGGTTGGTGTTCGGGCTCAGTTGTGCAAGCGATCGATCAACAACTTGCAATTCAATCGACAGAACTGCACTGGTCGTATCCGAGAGCAGTTGAAGCGAGAGCGCATCGGTACGTGCACTTGTCGCAGCGGATGCTGAAACGTTGAACGATACATTGTACGTTGCTCCTGCTTCAAGCACGTAACCATTGACATCGGGTAGAACAGCGTTGACGCCCCCGGGGAGTCCTGCAATTGTGAACGTGTCGAGTGTGATGTTTGAGGTACCGTCGTTCTCGATGGTGAGCATGACGGATGCTTCTTCTCCGGATTGAACCACAATTCTGCCATCCAAAGGACCTCGCAGGCTCAAGCTGGCTTGTTCCTGAACGTCGAATTCCAACATCAAATTTTGGCTGATGATGGAGTCATGTGTCACCGTCACGACACGCTCAAGTAAGCCAAGTGAGCCTTCTGATGCGACTGCCTTCAAGGTCCAGACAGCCGATGCATCTGCTGCAACAGAAACACTCGAGGCGCTCTCAAGCGTGAGCAAAACTGGAGAGGTCGCATTGCTGTTAATTTGCAACGAAAAGGTTTCTGTTTCGCTTCCAGTATTGAAGACACGAACCTCTAGCATGGTCTCCGTTTCAGGGTCCATAACAACGGCTCCGTTCGGGCCTTGAAGCGTGAAATTGATGTCACGGTCGACTTCAAACGAGAAATCACGAACAAACGATACGGATGTATCTGAAGCCAGTGTTGAGGTCAGCCGAAGTGAACAGACGTCACCCACGTTGGCAGTGCTTCCGATATCAGCACTGAAGGCAAGATCATCGCTTGCATCGACAACGAGCGAAGAAGCATAGGCGAGAAGAGATGCAGTACATGGGCCAGAGAGCACTGTCAACGTGTACTCGAAAGATACGTCGGTCGTACCCGTGTTCGTCAATCGAACCGAGGAATTGGTCTGCTCACCCGGCAAGAATGCATCATCTGCATTCAAGAAATCAACTTGCAAATCGTAGTTAGGTTGGACATCAACGACCATGAGGGTCGATGTGGTCAGGTTCCCGAACAATGAACCTGCATACAATCGGACACCGGTTGCGCCTGGAGTGGCATCGGAAGGGATGGAAATTCGGAGTGTAGCGGTCTCATGGCCGTTCGCAGAGAGATTCTCAATCTGGTCGTCCAACCATCGGACTTCCCATCCTGCAGGGAAAGATGAATGCTGACTCATTTGTTGAATGGCACCAGAGGATTCCCAGGGATAGGTGTACTCAGAGGATCCGTTGAAGACAACCTCCGCAGCAGTTTGTTGAAGGGTGAGGCGCAGAGCGGCATCCATGGTTGTATTGTCGGTCAAACCAACGGGAGAATCGCCTGTGAGTGCTGCAAACAAAACACATGCTGCCAAGTACGAGCCAGATGTCGAAGGGTGGCTTCCATCGAGGTCATAGAGACCGTAGAAGGCCGATGTTGGCGACAATGGATTGCCGCCAGAAGCAACGATGGAATCATGGATATGCTTGAATGCGAGGCCAACAGGGGCGATGTAAATCTCAGCTGTAGTATCTAACGAAATGTTGTCTCGATAGTCGATGTAACCTTGTTCTAGTCGATCTTGCATTACCGTGAAGTTTGAGTAAAGCATCGAATTCTGAGCATCACCGTTTCGGCGCCCCCAGGTCATCATGAGCATCATTGCAGCAGCTTCTGAATCGATGCGTTCAGCAAGGTGAACGCTACCGTTCTTGCTCGCAAGCCAATCTGAATCGGTTCGGTAGAATCCCGGGATTTGTGACTGATCTTGAACGATAACGGTGTCCCATACGCCGGATGCAAGTGAGAGATTTTGGGGACTACCCGAGGTGTTTACGTCATCCCAGTGATCGGCGATGGTCCATCCACCGCTCGTGAAATCAGAGGTATTGCTTGGACTGTCCGCACTTCGCAATAATTCCTCAAGCATAGACGAAAGTCCATTTGCGGACGTGTAGGAGTTGCCAAAAGTGAGCACATCGCTGACTGAAGCCGACCATGCAGGCGGTGTCGTTGTCGTATTGGGAGAACCTCCAGAGGAATAATTGGCCCACCATCCACTGAGGTCAGGCTCTTCACCAACGCTCAGAAGGTAAGAGTCCGTGACACTCCCAAAGTTACCTACTGGGATGGATAAATCAACCGATTGTCCTGGGTCAATCGCCAACAATCCTTGGTCGCCGACACCTGTGGCGTCCAAATGAGGATTGTAGACAATGGCGACACTGACGTACACATCGATGGTTGATGAAGCGGTTCCGTCGCTTTCAGAAACAATGATCGTGAACATTCCATTGTCGCTTGGAATTGCTGTTTCATCGAGTTGTACGACAACAGTCAGCGTTGAATTGTATGTTGGAAGGACGTTTGATACGGTGTTGGAAGTTGGTGTCACTGTCCAAGCGGCAGGCGGTGGTGAGACCACTGAATCGATTTCGACATCATAGGTCTCGATTGACGAACCATTGTTGTGGATTGTTAGGGTCAAGTTCATCGATTCACCAGGCGTTAAAATCATGTGAGGCATGTCAACATCCAACTCAATTTCTGAATCCGCTTTGCTCAACTGCGCAAGTGGCGTTGCGCTTGCAAGCAGCATCATTCCAACCAAAACGAACGCACGAATGGAGAGTTGCGACATGGGACCAATGCTAGCGAGGCGTTATCAGCACTTGAGCGAATCGGCTGATTGGTTGAAAAGTTCACGATTGTACTATCCGGTTCTTGTGCCCACGCAATCGAGGGTTTGGTTTTTGTGAGGTGTATGTTTTGGCGATTGCTATTTTAGGAACTTCGCGCAGGAATTGACATGGCTGACTGGCATCCAACGGCATACCGTACACATACACTAGGCGAAATTCAACACAAGGGCGCAGACCTTGTCGGAAAAGAAGTCATTGTTTGTGGATTCATGGAGGCCAATCGAGGCAAGGGTGCAATCTGTTTTGTCGATCTACGTGATGGTACTGGAAAGCTCCAAGTTTTCCTCAAAGGTGACACCATCGGGGAAGAAAACCTCGACCGTGTGCAGAGGATGACACGAGAATCGACGCTACAATTCACGGGCACTGTTGCTCAGAAGCGCCCACCGAAGGTCAAGGAAGGCGAAACACCGCCACCGCCCGCTTACGAAGTCGTAGCAACCGATGTCAACATCCTCACACGTGCCAATGTTCCACTTCCGTTGGGCATTACCGATACGGTTTCCATTGGGCTAGACACACGATTGGACAATAGATTTCTTGACCTTCGTCGTTCACACGTCAACGCTATGTTCACACTTCGAGCACGCGTTCTACAATACGGACGTGAGCATTTGATCACGGAAGGTTTCAAAGAAATCAACACGCCGAAAATCATTGCTTCTGCTTCAGAAGGAGGGACAAACCTGTTCCCAATGATGTACTTCGATACACCTGCTTTCCTCTCTCAAAGTCCGCAATTGTACAAGCAACTCGCCATTCTTGGGGGCATGGAGCGTGTGTTCGAAATCGGGCCTGCCTTCCGAGCAGAAAATCACGACACATATCGCCACTTGAACGAATTTATTTCGTTCGATATCGAGGCGGCATGGATGACCGATGAGGACGTCATGGGCGTTCAGGAACGCATGATTCATCACATCTGGAAGTGTGTTGCAAAAAACGACCAAGATCAGATTGATACCATCAATGCATACCGTGAATCTCAGGAATTGGAACCCATCTCAGTCGAGATCCCAAGCCTTCCTTTCCCACGCATCGATTACTGCGAGGCAATTCAAATGATTCAGGATGCAGGTGAAAAGATTCAATGGGGAGATGACATTGATTCATCTCACTGTGATATCATCGCTGCAAAGTATCCTGGCTTCCACTTCTTGCCTCGTTGGCCAATGGAAATGAAACCGTTCTACATTCACCATGTGAAGGGTGAAAACGGTGTCACAGGAGAGCAACTCAGTCGCGGATTTGACCTCAATTATGGTCGTGATGAAATGACCAGTGGAGGACAGCGAGAGCACAATGTCGATGTCCTTGAGGAAAATCTCCGAAGCAAGGGACTCAATCCAGAAGACTTCGCTTTTTACACCGATGGATTCCGATTCGGAGCACCGCCCCACGCTGGCTGGGGCCTTGGTGTTGCTCGGCTCTTGATGGTCCTGACCGGATCTCGAAACGTTCGAGAAACTGTCTTGTTCCCAAGAGACCGACATCGTGTTACGCCATGAGTTGGCCATCATGCCTGTCGATCGGATGCAGTGGGGAGCCGAAGCGTGGCAGTTTGCAGACTTGCACATGCCCGATGAACCCTCGCCGTTCCAGAACGACCATGGTGTTCCGTGCATCATGTTGATACACGGTGGATTTTGGAAGAAACAGTACACCTACGAATTGATGCAACCGATTGCGAATGCATTGAGCGATGCAGGCGTGGCCAGTTGGAACATCGAATTTCGACGATGGGAAGACGGTGATGAGGGTGTGTGGATGGACACACTTTCAGATGTTCTTCGAGCATGGGGGCAACTTGCACTCCTTCCAGGCATTGATATCACGCGAAGCATGGTCATGGG
>CATISI010000016.1 GCA_949538025.1 Candidatus Poseidoniaceae archaeon | reverse complement strand
TGTGCGGAATGAGCCTCGTCACCGATGGATGCTTGGTAATCCCACTGTGTCAAATCAAGGCCACCTCGCGTATACATCAAACCGGTTCGCTCGACTCCAGTTACATCATCACGGAGTTCCTGAAAAAGAACGTGCAAAACACCTTGGTCGAGTAAGGTTGCGAGTTGGTCACCATCATCAGGATGAATATCAATAACTGGCACATGCGTCTTCATACTGGTCCAATTCTCGCCAACATCTGGTGTTGATGAATGGATGCTGAAGATTGACGTCAAATCGGACCAGGAACCACCTGTTGAGAGATTTCTGAAGTATCCAGATAGAACGACCGTTTCGTCTTCTTGAGCCAGATCGAGTCCCCAATATTGACCCTCAGAAATTTTCAGAGGCGTAAGGTGATGGTGAACAGGCAACATTTGGCCTGTCGATGAGAACGAGGTCATGGCAATATCATTGAGGAAGTATCCCTGCTGCGACTGCGTACGGCTTGTCCAGACAGCATGGACGAGACCATCCTCACGAACCATGACATCGATTTCTCCACCCCAGTTTGTATCAACGACTGTGTCTGTCAAAAGCTGTAGATCTTTGCTGATGGAGCGAACATGAAGTTCACCGTCAATGGTTGTGAAAAGGAGTGTTGAGGATTCAATACCTGCAAACGCAACTGGGTATTCTGAATCCGAAAGAGAAAGGGTCGAGCTGCCTTGACCCGATGCAACATCACTGACAACCACAGTAAAGGTGTGTTGGCTGTATTCGCTCTCAACACCATCGCCAGTGAGGGTGGCCTTGTACAGAACTGCTCCAATCTGGTCGCTCATATCCCGGAACGTTACAACTTGTGATCCTGATTCAGTTGTAGCACCGGGGATAAAACTCACCCGTTCCTGGTCAATGCTCTGCCAACCTGCATCTGGAACCCAAGACTCCAGCATCATCTCCAACGAAACAGCATTCGATTGGCCGAGGTTATCCACCCGTATGTTGATCTGGTAATCCTCATCGGCAAGGGGTATGTTCGGGATAGTCGTTACCGAACCTGGAAGGAATCGGAGAACAGGTTGATTTGGACGTTCAAGAATCTCGAATGGGAACGTGAGCGTGTTGTCATCTGGTTCCAAATCGCCTTGCGCATTGTTCGGATCGATTTCAAGCGTGACATCATGCAGACCAGCAATACTTGCCTGCCAATACAATGTAACGGAAACAGATTCGCCTTTTTCCAAGGATGGGATGAGACCTTGTGAAGGATAAACATCTGAATCTTCACCCGGTGCAGTTAGTCGGACAAAAATATCCGTGGCATCTTTGTCACCAGCATTGTACACATCAAACTTAATTTCGAGTAAACTTCCAGCATATGCTGTTTCTGCTGGCAATTTTTGGTCAAAAATCTCCACCTCTCCTTGGAAACGCATTGAAGGAGCCGGTTCGATATTGTCAATCGTGTAAGTTCTGGATGCAATGGAGCTAATGTACCCGGTCTTGTTGACCATGCGAATGAAGAACTCACGATATCCATCATCTGCTTCCGTCGAATCCCAGTTGAACGACCATGAATCACTACCATCCTGACCTGGGCCATCGTGTTTTGTCAGGGTCGTACCTGTCCTCCAGTCGCTGTCATCGATCTTGTACTCGATTCGATCGTGTTCGACGCCTTCGACATTACCTGTAACCTCAACCATGCCGGACAAAACATTACGAGAGATTGGCGTTTCAAGGCTGATGCTCGTTCTTGACAATTGGAAATAACGTATCGCGAAGTTCGACTCGTTCTCCTCTGCATCCTTAGCAACCGCATAAACGAGTATCATTTCATCGTCGGATGCTACCCACGAGTCTTGCAGTTCAAAATCATAGAACCAGTAATCTGTGCTACCATTGACAACCGTCCAGTCGAGAAGTGTCCGTGGAGGCTTGTCGTTCTTGCCGTCATTGTTTCTATCACGGAATATGAAGCGCTGTTCGATTTTAATCTCGACTCTGTCGTATGCAACCTCTGTAGTATTCACGTCTCCAGAAATACGTGTGATTGAATCGGCCATGATCCATGTTCCATTGACTGGAAATGAGACATTGACATCGCTTGTACTTGCTCGTAGGCCGTTATCACAAATTTGAGATTTAACGAAAGCAATGGCGCAAGAAGCATCGATGATACCATGTCCAAAGGTTTCGTTCCATCGCGAGACCGACTCATCGGCTGGCTCACCTCTCGGTTCAGAAGACTTCTGGATTACATCCTTGACTTCCTCTGGCGTCAGGGACGGGTCGGCCTCCAAGAGGAGTGCTATTACGCCCGAGGCAATTGGAGTCGCCATGCTCGTACCGGATTTTGAGTCGTATTGGTTGTCAGCCAGCGTCGCAGGCGTCCCGGGCAATCCAAACGATGCAGCATAGCTCGCAGAAATAATGTTTGAACCGTAGGAGGTAACATCCGGTTTTTGCTCATCGGTATCATCATCATCATTATCAGACAGTCTTGGACCATAATTTGAGAAATCCGACATAACATCGTCGGTTCGAAGAACAGTGTTATTGTCATCGACGGAACCAACGGTTATTGCACCGTCTGCACTGCCCGGCGAAGGAACTCGGTTTGTTCCATCGTTTCCAATAGCGACGACACAGACAATGCCCGCTGCAGTTGCCTGGTTGACAAGATTCGACTCTGCACTTGTCCCATTGTCGCCGGGGTCATTTGGTAGCAGTGGCCCTCCACCGAGCGAACCATACGACATGGATGCGATTTGAATTCCAGTGTACGTTGAATTCACACCCCAGTCAGTGTTGACGTTGTTGATCATCCACTGGAGCCCACGAAGGCTGAACTGTGAGTTCGTACCCCCACCGTCGGTCAGGACCTTGATGTCGATGAGCCCTGCACCCGGTGCAGTCCCCATGTGAACCCTTGAGGCATCACCCGTACCGAGTGCAGAACCAGCAACGTGGGTACCGTGGCCATTACCATCATCAGGGTCAGTGTCTCCTGATTCATCAGGCGTCTGGGCTGTTGCATCGTACCCAGCAATCCATTTTCTGTCAGAGTAGGAATTCGGATCGGCGTCTGGGGCGTCATCAACATCATCGAAGTCGTTGAGCGAGCGATGCTCATTATCCACGCCTGTATCAAGCACGGCAATGGTGACGCCAGTACCATAGTAACCTTGTTCATGTGCTGTGAAGGAGTAGTCCGCTGATGGTCGAGCGGTTGCTGCTCGAGATGCAACATCATTGCTCGGCACCATAACATTCTGCATCTCAATGACAACAACGCCGTTGAGATGGTAAATGTCCATCAATGCGGAGACAGGAACCTTGTCGACGGCGATAGCATCAATGCTACGAATGGTTTCAAAGAAAGCACCTTGCTCTGGCCCAATCCATCCATGGTCCTCAAGCGTGGAGCGAAGTTGATTTTCCTCGGCATCGGTTGGGTTCCATGCGTAGTCAACAACGATGGCCACTGTTTTCCTTCCATCAGGGCCAGTGATGGCTGTGGGCGACATGGAATCAAGCCCACTCATAATTCGCTGAAGGCGATCGTCCATTCCGTTCCAATCAAGATCGGGCCCATACGCCTGCCACCAACCGTATTCCATATGGGCGGGACGACCATCTCTCTCGAACATTCTCAGCGGACGGTCACAAAGTTCCTCTCCACACATGAGCGGTGGCAAGCCTTCGACCAGAATTGGCGACGCATGTGTTGGTTCTTGCACCTCTGGAGGCGTTTCTATTGCCTGAACTTGTGATGCCACAGGCAGCAAAAGCATGAGCAAAACCAAGAACAATGCCTGCCTTGGATTTGAGTAATGTGACCATCCGCGCATAATCGCCATACCCAACCACAAATCGATATATTTTGATGGTATCGCTCCAACGTGTGTTGATTGGCCCTGATTACCCATGCTTTGGCCATGACAAGTGCTTCGGTTCTTTCGAGCATTGGAGTTGGGGCCCTGTACGGCGTTCGACCATACCCAATGGGGCGAGGCAAACAGGGCAATCGGCAGCCTCAGCAATGTGTTCCATCCACGCAATTCGCGTTTCCGCCTCATCTCCAGCTTCCTTCAATTTTCGAAGTGGATCGCGTAGGTTCTTTGGAACATCAAGTCCGAGTTCTGTCCATGGGTCGTCGATATCAGATACATCAACCATGGTCGATTTGATCTGGTCAAATCCGGCTCTTGAAGGTCCAAATCCTTTGGGCCCTCCATCGACAACACCCAACGGGTATGGCCCGCCTCTGGCCACCAAAGGAAGCACGGCGTAAGCAGCGACAAAACCCCCAATGTGCGCCATGTGGGCAACGGTGGAATAACCTCCGAGGCCAACGGTGTTGAACGCTCGCACCAACTCAAATCCAAAATAAAACAAGGCAATAATGGTAACCGGCCATGGTCGAATCAAAATGAGAGGGAAAGGAATTTCATCTCTAGGCCAACCAGAAAGATACGCTCCAAGAAGACCGTATGCAGCCCCTGATGCGCCCCAAGAAGGTGTTTCCGAGCCACTGTTGAAAAGAACCCAAGCAATTGAGCCTCCGAGCAATCCTGTCAGGTAGACGACTGTGAAACGTTTGGTACCCAACCGTTGCTCGAGTGGAATTCCGACCAAAGCAATGACCAACACATTGCCAAGCACATGCGTCACATCACTCATGCTGTGCAAAAAGCCCGCCGTGAACAGCGTTGGATAATAGACAACGGAGTCCAATCGCTCAGGAATCAGCCAGAAATCAAACCAGACGAACCGAAACTCGAGACCGTACGAGGCCATGACGACAAATGCATACTGGACGATATAACCCAGCAGTAACCCTACGGAAATCCCCAGTGCAATCGGTGTCTTGTTACGGAGAGAATACGCAACGGGAGTCACAACTGCGAGAATCCATACACTCAATATAATCCATTCAGAGGCTCCGAATGTTGTAAGATACAACTGCCCCATACATCTCCGACCATTTGCTCGACTATGGGTCTTGTCCTGTCGTAGCATTCATTCATGTGTGTGTTTTGCATTGGAACATGAGCGAAGCGCTGTTGTCTCTAAACGGCGTATCCGTTCGCCGCGGTTCCTCACTCGTGCTCAATGATGTGAGCCTTGAGGTCACAAGCGGACAACTCGTTCTCTTGAGGGACAAAAATGGAGCAGGAAAGTCGACCATCATCGAGACGGCAGCTGGCCTTTTACCTCTCGAAAAAGGAGAAGTCCTCCACAATGGGGATGTTCTCATTGATGCATCTGGAAGATCAAAGCGACCAAAATCCGCCTTCGGACTAACGTTGCAATCCGATGGATGTGTCGGAAGTCTACGAGTCGAAGAACATCTTCTCAATGCCCTTGACCTTGCAGGGGGACGCATTGATATCGAGCCATGGCTCGAGCGGTACAATCTTGCTCATCGAAAGCACGATTTAATCGCACACCTATCAGGCGGTCAACGTCGCAAATTAGCCATGCTCGCTGGAATGTTGCCTGGATTTGTTGGCCATGCGCCCCGTATTTTGCTGTTGGACGAGCCAGCAGCAGGACTTGATTCAGCATCCCGCATATTGCTCGTTGAGGACTTGCATAAACTTCGATGCCGAGGAAACACTGTTCTCCTTGCAAGTCATCAACCCGACTTCACGACTTGTGCAACACATCTTCTCACAGGAAATGCGATGGAAACGAACGAAGATTTCGAGGAATCAAAGGAAGGAAAAGACGACATAAAATCAACGTCACACAAAACCAACCCAGCGTTCCGAACGGGATTCTTGCTCAACCAGCGCACCTTGTCTTCAGTCGCTAGCAATGGCATAGCAGGATTCCTCACCCTTGGGATTCTGCTTGCACTCGTCGATTCTTCAGCCGTTGATTCCTCGCTTATGCAAGCCTCTGGATTGTTCCTCAGTGCAGCTTTCGCAGCAGGCCTCGTTGGCGACAACATGATTTCAATGTTGTATGAACACAGAACACTGGATTGGTGGAAAGCCCATCGTCAAGGTATTCCAAACTCATACATCCACGGCCTTTTCCTAGGTTCAGGTTTGACAGCGATGACACAATTTGGATTTGATGTAGCCATTTCATGGCCACTCATTGCCATCGGTGGATTGCTCACTGTCGCAACCATGATGATGGTGCGATGGATGGATCTCGCTACATCTCGACTTGCACGACCTCGTGCTGCATTTACTCGGATTTTGACACCGATTCTGATTCTGCCATTTGCCCTGCTCGTTCAATGGATCACCGATTCTGGCCTGTTCTAAATGCAATTATTGAAAGCAAAAGATTTGGTGGAACAAGCATGACCAAGCGATTGTCAGAAGTGATTCTCATGCTTGGATTCATCGGAATTGGTGCGACCCTCGGGCTTGCATTCCTCAAAGCGCCGAGTGTTTCCATCAATGCCTTTGAATCGCCAGATGCTCAACGTATTTTCTATTGGCACGTCCCCGCAGCATGGTCTGCATTCATCGCTTTTGGATTCCTTTTCGTAGGTTCCGCATTGTGGTTTTTCAAGCGTTCCGACTTTGGCTGGAAAATGCATGTTGCAGGTGCACAAGCCGGGCTCGCCACAGGTTTGATGACCGTATGGAGCGGTATGGTGTGGGGTTCTGCAGAGTGGGGCGTCCCTTGGGATTGGACAGACGTTCGATTGAATACATTTGGACTTCTCACATTCCTTGCATTGTTCCTCGTTTTGGGTAGACAAGCTCAAATCGATGGAGCGGAAACGCGAGATACCTTTTCCACTTTTGGTTTGTTTGGTTTCGTACTCGTTCCAGTCACGTACGTCGCTACACGGTTGTGGCAAATTCGCCACCCTGGTCCAGTTATTGGCGGTGGGGAAAGCGGAAGCCTCAACGGAGAGATGGCCCTCATTCTGCTTCTTGGTGCAATCTCATTTACAGTTTTCATCCTCGGCCATGTCCTGATGAGCATGCGGATCACATCGCTCGAGCAGCGATTGGAAAGAATTCAAGAAGCAAAGGATGAGGCGTAAACATGGCGGAAGGAATGACGTATCTTGCTGTGGCATATCTCGGCATGCTCGCCGCCATCGGCCTTTGGACGTGGACGGTTTTTGCACGTAGCAACGACCTCGAGAAAAGGATTGAGGCTGTCGAGCGAAGCTTCAAGAATGTTGATTCTGAACAGGAGTGAGCTCATTGAGTCAAGGGCTGGGTGGAGAATTTTGCCTAGTTTGTGGAGATGAACCACCACTGTTCACCGACAAAATGTGTGAAGCATGCACACGGAAGCGAACCAAACTCGCAGTTGTCCCCGAAAATACGAACTATACACAATGTGCTCGCTGCGGATTAATCGATATTCAAGGCCGATGGGTCAACATTCCTGAGGATACATTGTGGGATGAATTGATTCAGAGAAACGTCGCGTTTCATGAACGAGCTGAAGAAATTGGTTTAGGATTCGAACCTCGTACGGTTTCAGACCGACATACGTTGCTCCACATGCAGATGGAAGGCGTCATTGACGACCTACTGTACACAGAAGAACACACCATGAGGGCCCGTCGTTCAAACGGCGTGTGTTTGACGTGCACACGACGAGCTGGTAATTATTTTGAGGCGACCGTGCAACTCCGTTCAACCGGTCGCCGGCTCGAAGAAAGTGAACTCAACAATCTACGTGCAAGCCTTGACGATGTTCTCGAACAACTCAGCGATGATCCAATGTTTTTCATCACCAATGAAGGTCCTGTAACGGGTGGATACGATGTTGTCATGGGTTCCAAAGGACTTGCCCGTGCATGGGGCCGTCATTTGATTGAGAACTGGGGTGGCCAAGTCACAGAAACGAATTCGACCGTAGGCCGGAAAGACGGAGTCGATGTGACACGACTGACGCTTCTCTATCGAAAACCCGGATACGACCTCGGTGATGTTGTTCGTTGGCGAGGCGATTTGTGGCGACCGAGTTCTTGGAGCAAGGATGGTGCCATCTTGGAGCGCATTTCTCGCCAGGAACGCACAGGTGCAACGTGGCGAGACCTCGATGGCGTGAAAGTATTGTCGCAAATGAACGATCACATGGTCGTGGATATTCTCAATCGCGATGATTCTGCAGCTGAATTCCTGGACCCGAATACGTGGCAAATGACCTCGGTTCGTCTTCCTTGGGACTATGGCGGCGCCTCTCAATTGCGTATTGCTCGAGTTGATGGCGAATTCATCGCCTTGCACGATATGGCGCTTGACCACTCGAATTGATAGGAGCCCATATGAAGGTCAAACCTTCCATAGAACCATGGCCGATGGGACGCTCAACATTGACGAATTGTCTCAACAATTGGATTCCGAAGGTATGATTGGATGTACCCAGTACTTTGTTTCCGATCTTGAACGTGGCTTCTCAGCAGTCGATGAGAGGCACCTTCCGTGGCTCAAGCAACTCAAATCCAATGATTGGAACGGCGTTCTCTGCTTCGGAATGGGTGGCTCGGCTGCCGGGGGTGATTTCTTGGCTCGAATGGCGGATGCCTCAGGTTCAAAGCCGTTCATTGTACACAGAGGCTATCAGTTGCCATCGTGGTGGACGTCTGATTGGCTGATTATCGCCACTTCACACAGTGGAAATACTGAGGAGACAATTGCGGCAGCGGAGTCGGCTCTCAAACGAGGTGCTACCGTCGTCGTCATCGCAGCAGGTGGTGTTCTCGCAGGACTTTGCGAGTTGTATGAAAACTGCTACCTTATCCCATCGATTGGCGGTCAACCACCACGCACTGCATTCGGACACCTGTTCTCACGTCAACTCGCATTAATGGAACATCTTGGATTGATTCCACAACAAGCTGATGATGAACGTGAAGCCATGCTCGTTCGTTTGGAATATGCTTGCCAGGCGAATGATTTCCGCAAAGCATCTGGCACCCCATTGCTCGAGTTGGCGATGGCTCTTCGAGAGCATCCAATTGCATTGCTTGGACCAACGGAAATGCAACCAGCGTTGGTACGATGCAAGAATCAGTTGAATGAAAATTCAGGAAGATTCGCTCGAATTGGGGTTGTTCCCGAAATGAATCACAATGAAATCGTCGCATGGGGAGGCGTTTCGGATGATGCTGACCCTGCTCGAGAGAATCAAGCCGTATTGATTCTGACGTGGGACGGAATGCATGCACGCGTACGCCGTCGAGTCGATTGGATGATTGAACATACACCTACAGATTTCGCTTGGCGAATTCATGGAGAGGGGACCTCATTGTTGGAAGTCCTTCTTCATCACTGCATTGTGATGGATTGGCTCACCATCGCACTTGCATTGCTTCACGGCAAAGATCCATCTGCAATTCATCCTATTCGAGCTTTGAAGGGCTATCTTGCAGATGATGCATCAATAGAGTAGACCGAGGATGTTTCTGGGATCAGGATAACGCTTGAGAGCATCACCACGATGTTCAGGCGATACAACGCCCTGCAGATCTGGTTCTGTCGGTTCAACATAAGACAACTGAATGTGGACATGCGGCGGCCAACCCCCGTTTTCGTGTTCTTCGCCCATCTTCCCAATCGCATCGCCCTTCTTGATTGGTGCGCCTGCGACCAAACCGTTTAGTGACCCGCGAGTCAGGTGACCATGAAGAACCCAGATGGTTTGTTGTTCACCATCAATGTCAATTGAGTGTTCTGTAATGATGGTTGGGCCGTAGGAACCATCCTCATCGTTGTCTGCAAAACTGTGAATCGTTCCGTCCTCAAACGCAAAGATCGGTGTTTGCGCAGGACCCCCAATATCAAGACCAACGTGAATGGTTCGCTCAACTCCAAACAAGCTTTGCGTGTACATTCCCCGACGATCTTCATCGTATCGACCGACCGTGTATTCGTACTGTTCATTCCACATCTTTTGTGGTTTCTGAAGATTCAGAACCCAGTATTCTTCGGGGAGAAGAACGATTGGATGAAACGTATTCTCTCCACACCCAGCTCGGTCTGGAGAACCCCACATGGGCGGGAGAAGGGATTCACCTCTAAGAGTTCATGCATGAACTTGATGTGATGCTTGAACCAGCAGCAAAGTATGTGGGAGGTTGTCCTAGCAATTCTCTTACCGACCATTGCTCCTGGTCTTGCCTTGTTGCGCATCCTCGATGCTTCTGCAGATACCTTTCGAAAGGCATTGTTGTGTTTTCCAATCGGGCTTTTAGCCATCTATGGAACATCAGGATTGTTGTTTGTCCTTCAAGCATGGAGTGTAACGAATTTGACCATTGCGCTTGTTATTCTCAACGCCTTATCGATTGCTTTTTTGTTCCGCAAAGTACACATCGAGCGAACCACATACACGCAATGGCAAAAGATGGAAGCTGCAATTCATGGCCTTGTTCTTAGTGAATCCGAACCCGAGATTAAACAGGAAGTTGCTGCGCAGCAATGGTTCCAAAGCAACCGGAATCCATTGCTACAGATTGCAGCGGGGTGCTTTTGTGTTCTCACGCTTGTCCCAATCATCATGTTTGATCGTCCGTTTGGTGTTGATTGGATTGGTTTTAGCACACTTGCAAGCCATGTCGCCCAGTCAGGTACCTTCGAAGTCCCATCACCCAACGCAGGATTGTGGACATATCCCCCTGCATTCCCTACAATTCTCGCCTGGATTGTCAGTGTGACAGGGTCATCGATTGAGCAATCCATTGTCATTCTAGGCCATCTTTCCCTCTTTGCTCTCCTCCTTGGGATTTGGGGGGGCATGGATCGACTCGGAGCAGGTGCTTCGAGCGTTCTTGCTATGGGCGCATCCTTTGCGTTGTTTGCAAAAGTGTTCGATTCAGGCTACCCTACCGTAGCGAGTCAATTGGGATTGATTGTTGGTTTGATGATTGTTCTACGCCCTATTCAACAGTCGCTTCGGTATCATCTCCTCGCTTTTGTATTCCTCTCAATCTGCACCGTTCTCATCCATCCGACTGGAGCAATCTACCTCGCTGCGTTGCTTGTTGCCAGCCTCCTCTCTCGTGAACGATTGTCCGATGATGAACAATCCCAGCAAAAGCCGATCTTCCTAACGTCGATTCTCATTGTAACCTCGATGTTCATCATCGCAATCATCTATTTCGCACCACGCATGCTGAGCGAGCCAGTCTTTGCGGAATATGGATGGCAAGGCGGAAAACCAATGATCATGTTCAATGGACCGCTAATGCTCTTTGCGAGCATAGGGATTTTCATGGGACGGAAGAGTCTCGAAATCCGACTGCTTTCCCTCTGGTTCCTAGCAATATGGCTTCTCTCATTGGTTCATCTCATTGAAGGATTAGCAAACATCCAACTCCTCAGCCTCCTTTCTTACACGCTTTATTCGATGGCATTGCATGCCTATCATGTCCCTCTTGCAGTGATTGTGGGGTTACTCGCAAGTCGATCGACCTCGCTGACAACCGTCGATGAGGAAAAAGAATGGTTCGGATTGGAAATGGATCCATTCATTCGGCCATTGTACAGCACGATTTTTCTCGTCCTGCTCGTCATCGGATCGATGATGAGCGTTGCTTTGTTGACCAGCCTATCCACGCATGAGGAACTTCACGCAACAACCTCAGGCGATGCTGAACTTCGAACGTTTCTGATGAATCATCCCCCAGACAAGTTCGTGTATTCTGAAAACGTTCACTGGGGACACAATTACGCGTTTGATGCGTCAATTCAGACAACAAGCATCCCAACACTCGGGCTCCTGACACTGGATGAATCCATACAGAGCGCTGCAACAACGGCCATTCGTATGGATGATGTCGATACCCTGAACCAACTTGGTATTGGTTATGCAGTCTCAAGCCCAATTGGAACCATTGCATTGACATTGGGCCCATCTCCCTATTGGAGCATGGAGCAGGATTTTTCTGGAGCGCGATATTGGAAAGTTTGGAATGAACCATCACCCTCCAGAGTTACCTCCGCTGTCGCCTTGAACCAAGATGAATGCACCTCAATGAAGGGATGTGCACTGAAAGAAGATCCTTGGCGCAACCACCGATTCAACGACCCGCTTGACCGTGGTGATGATCGAATTGTCCTAACTCAGAAAGGAACCTTTGTTTGGAATGAAGTAGTGAACGAAACGAGTCTGCAAGGCTTGTACAAGGTATGTGTTGTGTACGAACAAATTGGTTCGTTTGAAGACTATTCAGTTAGGTTCAATGATCAATCAATGAGCCTGAAGAAATCGAGTGGGTGGAACATGGCGTGTCAAAATGTACAACTTGATCAGCGACTCAATGTTGAATTCAAATTGAGTTCGGATGGATCATCTTGGATCAACCCTCTCGGATTTTCTGGAAGAAGTTCAGAAATCGTTGATTCCACCGGCTTACGGATTCATCATTTGGAATTGAATCGAGTAAATCCTGCGAAGGCATGAAAAGCAACCTTGTGCAAGAAACAAACGTGAAACGTTTGATGATTCTCCTACCTGTCCTCAATGAGGCAGAGGGATTACGTGCGGTGTTGGAAACCATACCTCACGTATCACTTGAAGAGGAGGGTTGGCAATCCGATATCGTCATCGTTGATGGTAAGAGTACGGATTCGTCACAACAAATTGGCGCCGAGAATGGTTGTGTCGTCTTAGTCCAACCGTCAAGAGGCAAGGGGGAAGCCGTGCGATTGGGATTCACCCATGCGCTCCAACATCACTACGATGCTGTCATCATGTTTGATGCAGACCAAACCTACAATCCAATGGATATGCTGAGGATGCTTGCTAAACTTGAATCAGGAATGGTCGTTGTCGGAAATCGATTGAGTCGCCAACTAGCCAACGATGCCATGTCACCGGTCAACTGGATTGGGAATCATCTCCTCACTTGGTCTGCAGTCATCCTTCACGGTCTTGAAATCCATGATGTATGCAGCGGCTTTTGGCTGTTTGATCGAGAAGCTTTGATGCAGATGAACTTGAACAGCATGGATTTCGAAATCGAGGCTGAAATGTATGCGCAATGCGCCATCACCGGAATATCGCTCACCAACGTACCAATTTCATACAGTGCCCGAGTTGGTGAGGCAAAGTTAGGTTCTCTACGAGATGGTTCATCGATTCTGAGAAAACTCCTCGTACGCAAGTTGTTCCCTCTTCCTGTCGAAGAGGAATTAGGACAAGGAAAATTAGCGTTTGAATCCAATGACTGATTCAAGAGGAATTAACCCATAATTGTGTGAATCAGTTGAAGCAGTTGGATCTGGATTATCCCCCTGAACAAAAAGACCATCTTCTTCAATACGCTTTAATCGCTTGATGCACATTCTCGAGGTATCACGTGGGTCCGGGAATACAACGAGGTCTCCTGGTTGCAGGTGTTGGTTAACCAGGACAATCACATCGATGGAGTCCCCATCCTTGAGTGTGGGCCACATGCTATCGCCGTTCACGACCACAGCCATTGATTCCAACGAATCGCCTCAACTTGCACGAACCCAAGAGACGTCTCGTCCCTTGGTTGCCCAGAACATGTTGTGAATGGCTTCAACAGCATCCATCAACTCTTGTGCGTGTTGTTCGGAGACTTCGACCTTGCATGCTGAGCAAAGTTTTGCAGCCATCCAAAATGTTGTGTGAAGATCTGGGTTTGCCTCTAGATGTTGAGGCTTGAAGAAATCTGTCCAGAGAACGAGAAGTTCGTCCTTGCACTTCTGCGCTTCCTCTTCCTTGATGGCTGCGTAGCGACTCATCGTGTTAATGTACGAGGCAGCAGATTTGTCTGCATCGCCGGTGCTCAAAGCTACCATTTTCTTGGTCATTGATTGCACGGCTTCTGCTGCAACGCGTGCACTTGCAGGGTCGTAGACGCCACATGGGCCGTCACAGTGGGCAAAGGCTTGGATGGTGATGGTGTTCTCCATGAATGTTCCTTGGGAGTCGAGCACTTGAAGATATGCTTTGCAGCAATTTCTCAATGCAAGGGACTAAATTGACGAAGCATAAGACTGGAACATGTCAAGGGTTCATGTCGCTATCCTTGGCGCATCAGGCCTCGTTTCGCAACGCATGCAACAACGTCTTGCTACGCATCCATGGTTCGAATTGGTCGCCGTAGCTGGACAATCACCTAGCACGAAACTCTCTGATATCGAATGGCATCTGGATGAACCACGACCGGAACTTCTTAACTCGAGTGAGATCAACATCCTCGATATCAACGGTGGGAACCTAGCAGAGAAACTAAAGAATCAAAACGTGACTGCTGTCTTTAGTGCATTGCCAAGTGAACCTGCGTCGAGAATAGAAGCCAAACTCGTCAGTGCTGGACTTCACGTGTTCTCCAATGCAAGCGCCTTTCGGATGCATCCAGAGGTCTCACTGGTTGTTGCTGATGTCAATCCAGATGCCCTTCGTGCACCAGCAGGCCAGGCCATTCATGCATGTGCAACAAATTGCACACTCATACCGATTCTTCACCCCCTTAGCGTTCTTTCACAACAATACAACGTCACCAAGGTGGTTGTTCGAACCGAACAGGCCCTTTCAGGAGCTGGTTGGAAACTCCTCCATAATCGTGAATTAAAGACAAAAGCCGTCGATCAAGAAATCCCGGGAGAGGCTGAGAAAATCGTCGAGGAGATTGAACGTATTCTCGACCTCAATGCAGAGTGGGACGTACAAACCAAGCGCGTGGATGAACGCGACGGACACATTGTTCATGTCGAGGTTCATGTTGACAATGCACCGACCTATGACATGGTTGCATCTTTATTCCAATCGAAGGAACAAACGCATGCACTTCCAAGTCAACCAACAAACTGCATGGAATGCCTTCAATCCGAACCAAGCCGAGCAGAACATCTCTGGAATGGGCAATCGATGAATCCACTCGACCCATCGGTGGACCTCAAAGCGGGAATGACAACAACTTTCCAACTCAAATCCGTCAAGAATGGTGTCATCTCGTTCATTGGGTTGTCACACAACACCATCCGTGGTGCGGCAGGAGGCGTTGTCCTTCTTGCAGAATTAGCCTACATAAAGAAATATTTTGAGCAGTAGACCTAAATCCCACCCCTCCATCATCGTAGACGTGAGCGCATGGGAATAACAGCAATGATTCCAGGAACAACCATCGATGGGCTCCTTTCTGAGGCTCAAGAGCGTTGGCACGAAATCTTCGATTCAGAAGCATTGCGTATGCAGGTCATGCTTATCTGTCCGAGAAAAGAGCGTAAAATCCTCGAAATGCACGGTGATATGGTTGAGCATGGCCAGCCAGTGATTGGTGTGTTTCACCGTCCTCGTGCAGAAGCTCGTTTGTTGGAGGAACAAGGCTTGAATCCACGAGACGCCTCATTTGAATTCCTTGATCTCGCAACGACGGACTTAGGACCGTGGATGCAACACATGATCACCAACGAAAAGTGGGTTCGTAGTTCAATTTCAATTCAACCTGTACCGTTCTCAGTGGACGTTCCTGCTCAACGAGCATTCGAGAACATTACCATGATTTGTTTTCGCCACCCAAGCCTTCCAGCGATTGAACGCTATTATCTCCCCTTCCCTCCAACGTCAATCCCGAACAAGTGCTTCGTGAGTCTTCCTCGTCGACAGGCGGCAGAATTTGCTCGACAACAAGCAGAAATTCTCGGCGTGGGACGTGCTGCAGAATCTGCAACGCCAGAAACCGTGCTTGTAGAAGATTCGGTTGAACCCGCTCCGGTGCCGATGCAATCTTCTGGAGTCAATACGGTCGAAGCAACCGAAGTCACCATCCTCGAGCAAGAATCGGTACCGCTTCCTGTAGTAGAAACGGAGTCATCTAATGGACCTCAATCTGTCACTGAAGCGATTACGAAAGCAACAACGGATGGCTTCG
>CATISI010000015.1 GCA_949538025.1 Candidatus Poseidoniaceae archaeon | reverse complement strand
TGGACGTCTGATCAGATCAGCTGATGGAGAACGAAAATTCCGAACCAAAGGTCTACTCCAACAAGTGCAAGGAATGGGCGTTCCTCTCGAATCACACAATATGAGTCAAGTTTCGATGAATCTACAAAATTATCGCGTTACGAATCTTCATCAGGCATACGACACGATTGAAAGTTTATGCAAAAATATGGGAAGTTCAACCAAAGGAAGTGAATTGGTGGGATTGGTACCACTCGAAGCCATGATCGCAGCTGGAAAATGGTACGGAGGGAATGATCTGTCCGATGAAAAATGCATTGAAACAGCCATCAAACATCTCGGATTGGACTCGATTTCACCCTTCAACCCTAATAAACGAATCATCGAATGGGCACTTGAGGAGGGGAGTCAATGAAATGGGCAGATGTATCGCTGAGAGAATTTCAGAATGCGCTTGCGAGCAGTGCGCCAACACCTGGCGGGGGCTCAGCAGCAGGAGTTGCTCTTGGCCAAGCAGCGGCATTAGCGGTGATGGTAAGCGACTTAACTCTTGGAAACGAAAAATTCCGTGAAGGTTGGGTCATCTCAGAGCAAGTGAAGGCTGCCGCAACCCCAATACTGGAGGAAGGTTTGAATCTCGCCACTGAAGACAGTGAAGCCTTCGATATGGTCGTTGACTCATTCAAGTTACCCAAAGATACGGACCAACTCAAGTCTGAGAGAAGGAATGCAATACAATCTGCAACACTTGGTGCAGCTGAGGTCCCTTATCGAACAGCTGTTTCAGCACTTCATCTTCTCAAATTCCTGCCTGAACTTGCAAGCAAAGGCAATCCCAATGCTGCATCCGACGTAGGTGTTGCAAGTCTCCTAGCATCCGCAGCCCTCAAAGGAGCAATTTTCAACGTTGAAATTAACCTTCAATCACTACCAGAAAATTATGGCATTGATATGCGAAAAGGTCTACCAAGTCTTATTGAAGATGGCCGGATTTATTCAAGACAAGCCATGGATGCTGTTCGAGATCGGTTATCGAACCAGTGAACCGGTTGTTATTTCGCCATCAATCGTAACAAGTTTGACAACATCGTTTCCATCATCTGCTGCCAGCATCATTCCTTCACTAACAATACCACGAAGTGACCTTGGCTTGAGGTTCGCAACAAATACGACCGATTTGTTCACCAAATCCTCCGCCGAATAGT
The DNA here is from genome assembly GCA_949538025.1 of Candidatus Poseidoniaceae archaeon. GTDB lineage: Archaea > Thermoplasmatota > Poseidoniia > Poseidoniales > Poseidoniaceae > MGIIa-L2. The sequence goes on along the minus strand of CATISI010000015.1, from coordinate 28,048 downwards.
ACGCCTTGATGCCTGCGCAGATTGTACGACCACTCTCACTTCCGTCGTCCAGATTAACAACGTACAATTTATCAGCATTGGGATGATCTTCAACGGTTAGGATTTTTCCGACTCTTAGTTCTACTTTCATGAAGGTATCAAAATCAAGATACTCAATACCTTCTGGTGTTTCTTTTTCCATATTCTTCTTCTCCTTTTTGCCACCCTTGACTGCGTGATTGATGGTCTGTGAATCTGTAGTTTCTTCAACGAGTGATTGTTCTTCTTCAACGATCTCTTCCACGTCTAATCGCTTGAAGAGTGGCTCATAATCTTGCATTGGTGATTGAACTGGCACTGACCAATCGATTGCGTCATCCCAGTGCATATCCTCCGGTGTTCCTTCAATACCCAGCATACGCCACAGTTTACGAGCACTAAATGGTAAGAATGGATGGGTTACAATGGCAAGGTAACGGCAAATTCTCCAGCCCATGGCTAGTGATGAGAGCGTCTCTATTCGACCGTCAGCATCGATATCGGTTTTGAGATGCTTCCATGGCATGGAAGATTGGAGAAGTTGGTTTCCGTGCTGTGCTGCAGTCATCGCAGTTCGCAATGCTTCTTTGTATCGGTGACGCTGAAGGGATTCTGTTATCGATTTGTGAAGATCATTGAGTGTTTCGCAGAGCTCTTCGTAATACGAGATATCGTCAAAAGATGGGAGAGATTCCCCTCCTGGCGTGTCTGGCAAACGAGCTGAGAGGGATAGTACGCGATTGGCAAAATTACCATACGTGGCGATGAGTTCGTTGTTAATTCGATCAACGAATTCATTCCATGTAAAGTCTGTATCATGTGATTCCGGCATATTGATGCTGAGATAGTACCGCAACGTGTCTGGATCGAACCGCTCCAAGAAAGAAGGAAGCCATATAGCGTGTTTTCTTGATTTTGAAAACTGTCCCCCTGCCAGCATGAGGTATTCCATTGCAGGAACATTGTCTTCCAAACGTAGGTCACCAGATTGCGGTAGTTCGACAGGTTCCTCTGAGGTTTTGCCTTTCTGCGCATGGTTAAGGCCCATCAAGATGGCAGGCCAGATTACAGTATGGAATGGAACGTTGTCCTTACCGAGGAAGTAATAATGACGCTGTTCAGATTCTTCATTTTCAAGCCACCACTGTTCCCAATTAGAACCGTCACCGTGTATTTCAGACCAAATCTGCGAACATGTAAGGTATCCTTGAACTGCTTCGAACCAGACATAGATGCATTTACCATCCCAATCCGAGCCTTCGAGTGGAACGTTAATTCCCCATTCGAGATCTCGAGTAACAGCTCTTGGGCGTAAACCCATGTCAAGCCATTGCTTGGTCATTGCCCGTACGTTAGGTTTCCACACAGCATGGTTGTTCTCAGCATGTTGTTCAAGGGCTTTTTGGAACAGATCAAGGCGATAGAATAGGTGTTCTGTATCACGAATTTCAACCTTCAATTCAGGATGCATCTTTGACACAGGATTCTTCAGTTCTGATGATTCATACGTTGCTCCACAAACGTCGCACTGATCTCCCCGTGCAGCATCTGCGCCACATGCCGGACAGGTCCCCTCTATGTATCGATCGGGGAGGAAACGTCCACCACCGTCCGGGTGGATCTCGTAATATTGCTGCATGGTCCTTTTTTCAAAGAATCCAGCATCGTAGAGTAGACGAAAATTCTCTTGGACTTTTTCTTTATGCCTTGAATCACTGGTTCGATTAAAGAAAGAACCACCGTAGTCAATCCCACGCAAATCTACGTTTGGCATCCAAGTACAACCCAAATCGAGAAGCGCTTTTGTGTTAATTGCATGATATTCATCGACCACATCTTGTGGGGAAACACCATCCTGTTCTGCAGTAACTGTGATCGGCGTCCCATGTTCATCTGAACCGGATACCATCAACACCTTGTTTCCACGAGCACGCTCAAATCGAGCATGAATGTCGGGTGGGAGGTAGCAACCTGCAACGTGACCCAGATGCAGTGGCCCATTTGCGTAAGGCCACGCAACGCACACGAGAACGTGGTCACCATCGGCCATATCCATGGCTAGCAGGCATTGATTTTCAAATCAACCCTTTTGCTTATTGAAAAACAACATTTTCAAGAAGCAGAAGTTCTTGGCGAGAATATCCAACGGACAGGAGTTCACGTTCAACATGAACCTCACATTACTCATTTTTTATACCGTTCTTGCGCTTGGCGTATCATTTCTCTGCTCAATTCTTGAAGCAGTTGTACTCTCTATTCCGAACACTCAAGTCGCTGTGTGGGAGAAGGATGGAAATCGACGCGGCCAGTTATGGGCGAAGTTAAAGTCAGACGATGCAGTTAAACCACTCACTGCTATACTTACCCTCAACACAATCGCACACACGATGGGTGCTGCTGGTGTTGGTTCAGAGGTTCAAAATCAGTTTGGAAATGAATACCTCACCATTGCATCTGTGATTCTAACGTTGGCTGTCCTTTTCCTCTCTGAAATTATCCCAAAGACACTTGGAACCGCTTATTGGCGGCAACTCTCTTTGATTACAGGCGTTATATTGAATTCAATCACGGTTGCATTATTTTTCATCATCGCACCAATCCAGTGGATGAAGAAGATTCTACCGAGTGCTGATGGGCAATTGGTCACGAGAGATGATTTAGTTGCGCTTGCAGATCTTGGTGAAGAAGAAGGTGCATTAATGGAAGACGAAGAAACGGTGATTCACAACTTGTTGCGACTTCGTGAGATCCCAATCACAGAGGTCATGACGCCCCGAGTTGTGGTCACCGCTTTGCAGCAAGACATGACGATTCGTCAGGTATTGGATGAATATCCCGTCCTTCGATTTTCTCGAATGCCTGTCTTTTCAGAATCAATCGATGATGTTCAAGGAGTGGTGATTCGTTCTGAATTGTTACTCGCAGCCAGCAGAGATGAATGGGGTCGTGGCGTATCAGAGTTCATGAAACCAGTGGAATTCCTCACAACCAGACAAAGCGTCGATGTCGCACTTGATATGTTGCTTGAACGACGCCAACAATTTGCAGTAGTGCAAGATGAGTTTGGAGGAACATCCGGTATTTTGACTATGGAAGATGTATTAGAAACGCTACTAGGTGAAGAAATCGTTGATGAGCTCGATGAAGTCGATGATATGCGAGAACTCGCTCGTGAGCAAGCAAGTTCATCTGAAGAAGAGTGAATGTTCTTCAAGCCATGTCCGAATTAAATCATCACGTACGATGTTTTCTGATTCATAAGAATGTTTGAGTTCTTCAACAATGTGATATGTAAAACTCGATTGTAACCCATCATGAACGTCGATTAAGAGTTCGGCATGCTTGATACCAAGTGTTGCATCATGCTTCGCTTGAATGAGAATTGTAGGGCATTGAGGCAATCCCCATTCGGGAGGTCGCAAGAAATCAATTGATGGAACTTGGAACCGAGATGGATTAAGTCGGTTATAATAACGCAACAATCGACGCATCATAGGACGTTGCAATGACTTCGGAATTTTCAAAAAATCACACGTTTGATTGTTGATGTATTCATAGGAGGTGACTGGTGACTCAAGAATCATACCCAGAGCATTTTTTGATGTTTTCAATTCAGGACGTAATGCGCGTTGTGCAACAAATCCTCCTAAACTGTGCCCATGAATGAGAAAACCGTTCTTGAGCCATCCACGATGCTCGAAATAGGTCATTACTCTTTCAACATCATGACATACATGCATTGCAGCCCAGTGAGGAACACGTTTGTTTCCCCCATGTGCTCGCATTTCAAACAAAACGCAATTGTATCCTAACTCGTGAAACAACGCACTTCTACCCAACATATTCGATGCACGAGAATTCCAACCGTGGATAAACATGACAAGGGGTTTGTTTGGATTCCATTCCTTCTTCAACCATCGAACCGGATATCCATGTACGTCGAGTGACTCCCACTCCCAATCAATAGGTGGTTCAACATTTTCTCGAACAGTTGGAAGTCGCAACATGAATCCAAGGCACAATGCGAACCACATATCGATGATGATGATTGGTGCCAGGAAGGCGATATAGATCGTGTTCGACGATAATGAGAGTGTAATTGCAATGAAGGTCCATGCAATTGCATGAACGATGAACGCTGAAAAGCGGTTCGAAATCATGGGGATGAAATCCTTCAATCTTCGGTTATTTCATCAGCCGATTCAGATGATTCTTCCGTTTCATCTTGTTCCGATGCTTTCTCTTCACGAATTTTCGCTCGCTCTTCAACACGCTTGGCGTACTTTTCTCCGAACTGACTCATGCTCTCAAGTCGGGCACGGAACCCAGAGGTGGCCTTCTCTTCTGGCACATATCGTACCAGGTATGCTCCAAACATCAGGTCAAAGAGACCCTGGTCGAGTTCACTGTTACGAGAGAATTGCCAATTCACAATCCAAAGAATCATCAAGACAGATCCGATTGATGTCATGACAATTGGCGCGGTGCCTCCACCTGATATTTGTCCAACCTGAACGAACACCATAATGAAACCTACCAATGATAGAAGACCGATGTTGTTTACAAACAAACTGTGTAAGAATAGAGGCTTCGAACCATCGCCTCGTATGTATCGAGTAGAAGATGTGTATTGGCCGAGGTTGCGGCCGGTATAGATTGGCAAGAATATTGCGTTAAAGAAGAGAACAACAATCGCCACAATGAACAAAATAGTTGTTTCTAAGCCACCGCTAGAACCACCCGTCAGTGCTGACATAACAAGTCCTGCAATCAATACTGAGAAATTAGCAATGAAATTTACCCACCAGCTAATAACTCGACTTAGTTTTGGAGCGATTTCAAAATCCGAGGAAAGACTTACAGGTCGTGCTTTCTTGACCTTTGGCTTCTTCTCCTTCTTGGGTTTCGCAGCCTTTGCTGCAACAGGAACTGCTTCAGCAACTTTGGCTGCTTTGGCAGCCTTTGCTGGTGCTTTTTTGGTTGCCTTCGTTTCATTTGATTCAACTTTATCGAGAAGTCCCATTTTATCGCCTCGCTCATGTGTACATTTCTGAGATTTGTTTGTAAATTGCAAAATCTCCAGATTCTACAAACGCAGAAATCGAAGAGTCTGGCATGTTTCCGAGTTGCTCATCGATGATCTTGAAAAATTCGCCTCGACGTTCATCATCAATGGATGCAGGGTCAGCGCCTACTTCTTTGAATAACTCAAATCCGTCAGATGCGAGAAAGGTCTCGATTGCTTCTTCAGGTAACTCATCACCGAGTAAATCGTTAACGATTGAAAAGAACTGAGAGAACAATACATCAGCATCATCCGAGTGTGTTGCTTCAACAACTTCTTCCGAACCTTCAGAGTGTTCGTCTTCTGATGGTTGTTTGGTAACCTCAGTTACGCCCATTAAAGATCGTCGTTCAGCCATCAATTCCTCGAGTTGTGGAACAATTTCTCTGAGCGCATCTTTGTCACCCATGGATTTCGCTTCTTTGTAAAGTGGTTTGAGTTCTCTAAGTTTGTTCTCAACGATTGTAAGACGGTCCGGCTCCTCTTCATCGAGCAATTCGACAACAGGGGCGCTTCTGGCTTGATTGAGTGCTTCTTCTCGCTCTTTTTTCCTGAGAACAATGATGTCTCTGTCGAGCGAATGCCCAAAACGATCGGAATATCGGTCGAGAAGAGAACCTGATTCGCCTGATCCTAAACGGTCAATTGCACCGTAGATCTGTGGAAGCGGTTTAGCAGATCTCTTGGCCCACAGATCACCATATTCATTCTTCGCTTCCTCAGGTTGAGGTGTATCAGGTGTGGGAGGCAGTGCACTGGGCTCGGGAAGAGGTGGTAATGGGCTTGGAGGTAAAGCGGCTGATGGCAACGTTTCGGGGGTTGGCGCAGCAGGGAGTGGGGGGAGTGGGGCTCCAGGAAGTGGTGGCATATCAGGAAGTGGAGGCAATGGCGCACCTGGAACATCAGCTGATTTGTTCTTTTTTCGACGTCGCACGCACTCACCTCTATTGTGAGTGGGAGGGATACTACCCTTGAACCTTACCACAATTGGAACATGAAACTACCTGTATCAGATGGTGGTTCGTCAGACCAATTTCGCCCATCCCTTGAGATTCAAAAATGTCGCAGCAGATTCTGAAACCTGCAATCGATCACCCATAGAGACATCATGTTGATCTTCTCCAAATCTTAAGATGGCATCATCAACAACAATCTCAACGTTGAGTGTCTTCTCTTGGCCAAAAACAAATGCTTCACTCAAAGCATCGAATGGTCGACTTCCCTCAGCATCAAGTCTGTGCAGTGGAAATTCCGTAACACGCATGCCAGTCTTTCCATGCAAAGATGTGGGCCATCGTATTTGCCTACGAACATCGATTGTAACCACTTCATCAGTTTCACCTGCTGCTCCAAGCACGATTGACGCATCAGACTTTACCAAATCGAGAAATAAGCCTTGATGGGCTCCAAGCCTAGAGATTTGCCCATTTTCTACACAGGAGCGACGCTCTTCATGAAGGAACATCCCGGCAAGTTTTTTGATGCTTGTAGGGCCTTTACCCGGTTTTCCTTCTCTCTGAAGATTGTCTTTTAGTCCTAGGTGAAGCTCTTTCATCATCGCTGTCGAGCCAACGTCTTCTTGTGCAATCATCACAAGTTTGTTGATGAGTGTTGGTATCTGTGTACGAATCCGTTTTGTCCAACCGTTCGCAGTTGTATCATTGAAACGAGTCATTCCGCCTTGTACATCAACACCTTCGCCACGGATGTGTGATACCAGTTCTCGACGTGCTTCGGAATCAAGATGAAACAATGCAGGGTCTCTGTAGTGGAGGTGAAATCCTCGGTGACCAGAAAAGGTTACTTGAAGGAATTTTTGATCAAACCCAAATTCAGGCTCGAGGAAATCGTTCCACAATGCATGCGCTTGTTCCTGAATGACTTCCAACATACCTGGGAAATCTCGATCCGTTACACCAGGAAGGTGATCACCATCGAGGTCAAAAATAAGGTCAGCACCTTGCCAATTTTTGTCGTCCATTTTCAACTCGTATGGCTTTTGCCAGTACGCAGTTGAATAAAAACAGGAATGCATGGCACGTTCAGAGAGGAATTGGCGCAGCTCTTGTTCACCACGGAACGACTTGTGCCGAAGTGGAGGCGCTCCGCCAAACGGAATGAACATCCACTCTCGCTTAGGCATTCTCGGTGGGCGCCAGAATGTGGATGATCGATAGTACTGGCCAAACCTGTGTGCAAAGCGCGCCCAACCGGTTGAAGCCATGATAATGCCTAGCGTTCACAGTTCTTGAACGAAACCCTACTCGTTCTTCATGTAGAATTTTTCCTCAGTCTCGCCAACGACAGTAACAGTATTGGCACCTGTCTGTTCGACATAATGTTCCCAGCAGTAGTAGTGTTGGTTGTGAACCATAGCGGATCCAAATGTGAGCCTTACCCCGCAGTCATGGCATCGTGGACCAATCTCACCATTAGGTGCCTGTGCAAGTTGAACATGTTCGTGGGGCATGGTCTCACCTATCTGTTGCTGGAGGTCCCGGTTCTAAAATGTCGTGATAAATTTTGTTTAAGCGATGGTGCTGTTGCTCACCCAGTTTAATAAATCGAGAGCGACTTCACATGATTCACTTACTTCAATATGTTCATCCTTCAGGTACTTCTCTAACACAGGAACAGCTTCCCGATTACCGATAGCCCCGAGTGCTTCTGCAGCTTCGTGACGGACCATAACGTGTTCTTGGTCATCGGAAAGAACCTTTACAAGAGTGGGTAATGCTTCATCCATCTGCATTTGACCAAGAACATATGCTAATTCATGACGCAAGAGGGCGCTAGTTGACGAGAATCCTTCGCAGAGGGTTAAACATGATTCTGGTGTGCGGATGTTACGAAGTTTGAATACTGAACGCATCCGTTCAAACATCTTCGCATTGTCATCAAGGAGGATGCTTCGCAGTTCATCGAGTTGTTCAGAATCGGATGCTGGTGCTGGATCCACAGAACCATATTCGCTGACTTCTGGACGGACATCCATTCTCTTCACTCCACAGCGCCAATGAACGATAGGCTATCGACGTTGAAATCTTCTCGAATCATGCCGAGTATTTGACCCTCCTTCAGGAAACGACGGATGGATGAGCGACCCTCTGGTTTGTAATCAATGGTTCGTTCATTGACGTACATGGTTACGAACTTTTGGTTGGTTTCATCGTCAATGCCACGACCCCATGCTTTTGCGAATTCTAGTGCCTCCTCTGGATGTGCAATGGAATGCTCTATGCTCATTTTCGTGTACATTGTAATGTCTTCCATCACCTTTTGCCCCAGATCTCTTCGCACAACGTTACCACCAAGGGGCATTGGCCATCCGTCTGTTCGTTCGTTCCACCAGACGCCAAGATCAATCAGCACGTTCAAATCATGTTCAACGTATGTCAGCTGGCCTTCATGGATTATGAGCCCACATGCATACGTATTGTCCAGGATGCGCGGGATAATTTCATCAAAAGGAACAACTTCAACTGATACATCGCCCCAAGCGAGACGCAATCCGAGATATGCCGAGGTTTTCAGTCCTGGAACGGCTATGACAGAAGATTTCGCTTCTTCGAGAGACAATCCTTGTTTGGCAACAATCATTGGTCCGTATCCTTCTCCCATTGAGGCGCCACAATTCATCAGGGCATAATTTTCCGCAATGTCAGGATAAGCGTGAATCGATACAGCGGAAACTTCGAGATCACAATTCATGGCACGATGATTGAGGGTCTCGATATCTTGAAGTTCATGGACGAAATTATACCCTGGAGTGGGGAAAGCGTTTGTTGTCATTGCATGGAACATGAAGGCGTCATCGGGATCAGGTGAATGCCCAATGCGTACAATAAGGTTGCCTTGTTCATCTTGAGGAAGATTCGCCATGTTCCTTCCAAGAACGTTTCATTCAAGAACCAACCGCATCAATTTGAAAACAAAATTCGCTAACAAGTAACGGATTGTTTATGTAATTGTTGAGTGTGTTGGAAACATGGAAACGGGGGTGCGTTTTCGAGATGTCCTCGTTCTTGTTCTTGTTGCTGGAATGTTTCTTGGTTCAACCAATGCCACAGCATCAGATGAAATGTTCTTCAACAATATCATTGAGATTTCAAATCCAGACAATGGAAAGCGGACAATCGAGGCCGATTCCTCAGGCAACATTTTTGCATCGTTTGGAACAGTGTTGTATAAATTATCGCACTCAGGTACTATCTTGGAAGAACGAACGTTCTCCAAAGAAATTATTGCAACTTCAATCTCACCAGACTCGACCAAACTTGCATTAACACTAAAATCGGGTTCGAATGGGCAAGATTCGATTTTTGTACTTTCCACAGGTGATTTGAGCACACTTGCCGCGAGTGACATTACACAAACGAATGCCTACATCCTCGAGTGGTCTCCAAATGGAGGCGTGCTGTTTTCGAATGCACCTACGAGCGGGATCATTCAACTCAATCGAGACACGCTTGAAGTGGAAGTAAACTATGAAGGCAATCATACTGGTGCCATGACCTGTGTAGACGTGTCAAGCATCAGTGGCATGGTATTTACCGCAGATGAAAATGGCCTCATGCATTTGTGGGATGAAGAAGGTGCTGTTCTACAAGAAATACAAGTTCAATCGACGGCTCTCGATTGTGCATTTGGAAACGATGATGCGTACTATTCGATTTCAACACCTACGGATGGAATACGCAAATGGACGCTTTCAGGGTCTGAATTGAAGCCTGTCGATATCAACGGAGCCAATAACTATCAGTTTACAGAAAATCAGAACGAAGTCATTGCCCTCAAAACGACCCCAAATCCTCACATCATTGTATACGATTATCTCAACGAAATGATTCTTGATAACATAACAATGTTTCATTCATTTGACGATTATGTCCTACAATCGAACGAAATTGAAGGACTTACAAACATCCTGACCAACTCAAGAATCGATTCTATCGTGATTTACGGTACCTCGATTCAACGAATTGGAATTGGTGAGTCAGGAACCGATACAGATGGAGATGGTATTCCGGATTCCTTGGATAATGATGATGATGGGGATGGAATCGAAGACAAATGGGATTTGAACTGTGCAGATGTTGGGATTTCATGTGAACTATTACCGGATGAAAACTTCATCCGTTCTATTGATCTGAATCTCAATGACACCAGTATTGTCGTCCAGCAAACATTCACGCTCAATAAAGCAACATCTGCGAGCATCCGTGATTTGTCACGCTTGTCACTCGACACTGATGTGCGATTATCTTCCGACGAAGCACAACTCTTTGCTGATTCTGTTTGTTTCAATATCGACCTTGGTACAGTAACTACCACCATAGCAGAAATGGTCAGCATAGAGAATGCTACACTCAACTTTCTGAAAATGGAATGTGCGGTAGAAAATGGAATGACACTTGTTCCATCAAATGACAGGACATCACATATTCGATACTCAATTTCTCTGACCTATGATCTCAATACCAACACATCATTGGATGATATGCAAGTTCAAGTTGAAAATCATCGATTTCCAGCAGCAGGTAGTATGACCGAACTGAGTGATCAGCACCCTATTCGGGTTACGATCGCTGGTCCGTCCATTATCACCCAAGAATACGTTCCATGGCACGTTCAAGAACTTCAAATTACATTGGATGTTAAAGCTGTAGAAGTAGATGGCGAGAACCTCTCTCCGACGAGCATACTGTCATCTCCAATTGTAATTGCATTTGTTCTCGCAGGAATTTTTGTCATCGGATTTGTTGCCCAACGACTCTACGATCGAATGAGTCAATCTGATTACGATATTGTTCTTGATGATGATGAAGAGCATCTCACCGAAGATGAGGAAAATGAAGCGTATTTCGTAGAGGATACATTCCAGGATGAGATAGAAGATATGGTCTCCAAACCCGAAAAACGAAGACCTCCAAGGAAGTCAGTTGAGAAAACATCGAAACGTGTTCCTGTACAATCCAAGGAAGCAACACAAGCTAAGGAACTTCTTCAACAATCATCGAATGAAGTGGTCCGAAAACGAAGGGCTCGTCGCTCCGAACACGACACGGTGACATCCAAGCGGAGGAAGCTTAGCGACTCGCAACCCATTGATGCAAAGCCAAGGAAGCGTAGAGCGGTCAAACGTAATGCATCTAAAGATGACGAGATGGATGAATCATAGAAGCGATTCGTAGCAGAATCACCAGAGGAATGAAATAGGTTGATTCAAAGAACAACAACGCATCAAATATTCTTGCAGCCCATCTACATGTTCTGCATCAAGTCGGTTGAACACCTCACCAAAGTACCGGTTCAATCGTTCTAGTGACATATCCGAATGAAGATGAGCGTGGAGGAGCACCTTTTCTCGAGTTAATGGGTCATCCTCAAAAGCATCTAGGCGTTTGAGTAATGCTTGGTGCGCAGCTTGTACTGCTTCAATCGGCGTATCTTTTCGGGCAGCGAATACACCAAACACCATTGGCTGTCCGGTTAAATCCAACCAAGCTTGACCCAAATCAAGTTGAACAAGTTCTGGATTGGACTTTGCACGATCGAGAGCACGATCTCCAATGAGCAAGGCTCCATCACATCTTTGCAACATCGTATCCAAATCTGGCCCCATCTCAACTGGGCGGGGATCAAGGCCACGTTCTTTGAGCAAGAATTTCAGAAGTGCTACAGAAGAGGACGAGTCTGTCGGTAATGCAATATCTCGCATTTCTTCAAGAGGACGATGACCGAAGACAAGGACACTACCTACCTCTCCCTTCGAGCAGATTCCTATTTCTGGAACGAGGGCCAATTCGTTGTGATGTTTTGCGAAGTCTGCAGCTGGAATCGGAGCTAAAACACAATCGCGACGTAGTAAATGCCCAGTTAACCATGAGGGGGGAGCAGGTAAGACGTGAAATGAATCATCCAATCCAACAAATAGTGGGTCGCAGTTCATGAACGCTACTCGACCAATTGTGCTCATCCATCGCGGCTTTTGTTGCATCATCATATCACCTCATGCCATACGAAGTCTTTTTGCCGGTTTTGGAGGTTTATACTCTTCGAACTCTGTGTAGATGGTGTCTCGCTTGACGGGTGTACATCCTGCATTATTGATTAATTTTGATAATTGTTGCAGGTCATGCGTCAGTGGCGTCGTAGATCCTGCCAAATGCATAATCGACTCCTGTTGAACAGTTCCATCGATGTCATCAGCACCAAATTGTAATGCGAGTTCAGCTAGTTCATCACCGATGTTCATTCGATATGCTTTGATGTGAGGGATGCTATCGAGCAAAATTCTCGAGACCGCAATCACGCGAAGTATTTCTTGACCAGTGGACAACTGTGCCATAGGCAGGCGTGTGGAATCCGGCAGGAAAGGATATGGCACGAAGCACTGGAATCCACCTGTATCCGATGCGAGGTCGCGCAACTTGAGAATGTGTTCAATACGTTGAGTAGTAGTTTCGATGGTACCAAAGAGCATCGTACAGTTGCTTGGCAATCCTATTTCATGAGCTGTACGGTGGATGTCAAGATATTCTTGACTCGATTCCTTACCGTTGCAAATAACAGCGCGAACACCATCATCAAGAATTTCAGCACCACCTCCTGGTAGTGAGGTTAGTCCTGCGCTTTGCAACTGCAACAGAGTCTCTTTGATGGAGAGATTTGAAAGATGGGAAAGGTGTTTTACCTCTACTGCAGTAAGTGCCTTGATTGAAATGTGTGGGTGCTCCGTGCGAATTCTTCGAAATAATTCAGCATAGTGTTCAACTGTCCAGTTAGGATGCAATCCTCCTACTGAGTGAACTTCGTTGACATATGGCGAGAATTTGGACAATTCATCAAGATAATTATCAATAGATAGGGCATATGCATCTCCCGCTCTGGGCCCACGCCGAAACGCACAGAATCTGCAAGCGAGGACACAAATATTAGTTTGATTGACATGCACATTTGAATTGAAGTATGCCTTGCTACCATACATCGCTTGTTTGTGTAGATGTGCTAATCGACCGACATCAAACAGGTTTGGCTCAGAAAACAAGAGTAAGCCATCTTCTGTAGTGAGGGGTTGATCATCCAGTATCTTATCGACGATGGTTTGCAAAGATTCACACCAATGTTCTTTGCGGAGAGCCTGTTTAAGCTTGAACTTCCATTGAGGGTCTCTATCCGCTAATGCGGTGGTTGATACCCATTCTGTCATAAGACAGCCTCAAATTCATTCTTCAAGAAGATGTGGATGACGCCATAACTACCGGCGAACGCTGAAGAAACCTGAATTCATCATCAGTTTACGGAACTCTTCCACTAGGAAGACAGTCGATGCTACAGCGATTAACACCATCCAGTCAATACTCTCCAACGGCGTTGTGCTAAGCAGATTTCCAAACTCAATACCAATCAATGGAATCTGGAATGTTGCGAAGTGAACGAAGATGAACAACAAAAATCCAGATGCCAGAATAGCATAGTTGATTGTTTTGTTCGAAAACAGACCCAATGTAAAGAGGCTATCTTTTTCAGACCGACAATTGAGCACGTTGAACAATTGAAAGACAATGAATACTGCAAACGTCATGGTTTGCGCATCAGCGAATGTGTTTTCTGCATACAAAGACCATGAGCTCAAGGCCGTTTCATTACCAGCTAAACATTCGTCAACGCTAAAGCCAACATCAGCCTCAGTTGTGAATGGTGCAAGCGAACATTCGTTTCCGTAGACGCCTCCGCCTGCGAGGAAGAAGACAATTAGCGTACCAATCACCATGACAGCACCAAGATAAAAAATTAACGCGATATCCCGACCATTCGGTAATCCTTCGTCAACTGGACGCGGTGGGCGTTCCATGACCTTTCCATGCCTCTTTTCAACACCAAGAGCGACGGCTGGCGGCCCGTCCATGAGAATGTTGATAACGAGGATTTGCGTTGCTGTGAGTGGAAGTTCCCAACCAAAGATGAACGTCGATATCACAATGAGTGCTACAGCAGCAACGTTGGTTGAAACTTGATATCGTACGAAATTCCGAATGTTTTGGTAGATTTTTCGTCCTTCCTCTACAGCGTGAACGATATTCGCGAAATTATCGTCTTGAAGGACCATATCTGCTGCATCTTTAGCGACATCCGTGCCTGCAATCCCCATAGCGATGCCGATGTTCGCCCCAGATAACGCAGGAGCATCGTTAACACCATCCCCAGTCATAGCAACAATTTCGCCTTGTTCTTGTAAGGAAGAAACAATACGCATTTTCTGGTCTGGAGTAACACGTGAAAAAATTGCCTTCTCGACAGAATCTGAGAGTTCATCCTCGGACATGCTGCGTAAATCGGCCCCGCTAACTGGTTCGGCTTCAGCACCGCGAATAGACAACTCTTGCCCGATGGCAGAGGCAGTCATGTGATGATCACCAGTAATCATCTTGACCTTAATGCCAGCATCTTGGCAAATTCGAATCGCTTCTTTGACTTCTGGACGAGGAGGGTCCATGATACCAACGAGGCCAAGGAAAATCATACCGTTTTCAACGATGGAGATATCCGTCATATCGTCGTCATCTGCAAGTTTCTTTGCTGCCAAAGCGATGACACGCATCGATTGAGATCCCATTTCTTTGTTCCTTTTCGAAGCCTCCTTTAAATCGTCATCAGAGATCTCAACAAGTTCACCATCCAAGTAACGATGGGTTGTGATCGGGACAAAGCCACCTGCAGCTCCTTTCGCAAATACCCATCGTTCGCCCTCGTATTCGTGGATAACAGACATCCGTTTTCTCTCTGTGTCAAAGAAGAATTCGTGCAAACGGGGGTGCCGTTGAGAGAATTTACGAACTTCTCCGTTCAACTTCCATCCAAGAACAGCACAAGCGGAATCTGTGGGGTCTCCTATCGCTGTCCAACGACCTTCATGCTTGCTGATTTGCGAATTGTGACACAAAGAGAGACATGCGGCCAGTAATCGGAACCCTGGATTTGATTGCAACGTTGACATCGAATCTTCGTCTAGTTCACTTCCATCGATGCTTAGTGCACCTTTAGGATTGAAACCATCCCCAGTTATGCCGTAGAAACCATCGACGGTGTGAAGTTGTCGAACCGTCATTTCATTCTTCGTGAGTGTACCAGTTTTATCGGAACAAATCACGGTCGTCGAACCAAGTGTTTCGACTGCTTTCATTCGTCGAACAATCGCCTTGTGCCGTGCCATATTACGCATGCCAAGCGATAGAGTGATGACAAGAATAATTGGTAATCCTTCTGGAACAATAGCCACAAAGATTGCGATAGCAGTAATGAATTGCTTGATGGCAACTTCTCGAAGAGGAACGTCGCCTCCATAAGCAAGAATCAATTTGATCGATACGAGAAGAACTGCAACAACAAGCGCGATGAACCCAAGGAATCTTCCCAACGACTCGAGTTTCAATTCAAGAGGAGTTTTTGGGGTTTGGGCTTCTGATATATCACTTGCAATTCGACCAAGTTGGGTACTCATTCCTGTTTCGACAACAACGCCTACAGCACGACCAGTTGCAACGGTTGTACCCATGTACATCATGTTCCTTCGATCCGCGAGTAAAGTATTGACGTCCATTGAATCGAGATGCTTTGTAATTGGCTCAGATTCACCGGTCAGCGCTGATTCATCAACTCGGCATTGATACACTTCAATCAAACGAATATCGGCAGGTACATTGATTCCTTCCTCGAGTTTTACGATGTCTCCTGGCACCAGTTCTGTAGTTGGAATTTCTGACTCGAAACCATCCCGAAGTGTGATTGAATTGGAGATACTCATCTGCTTGAGAGCATCCATAGCTTGTTCTGCTTGACCTTCTTGCCAAAAACCAAAGAACGCATTAGCCGTTAAGACCAAAAAAATGAAAATTGCATCACCAGGATGATCAGGTTTGATTGCCAGTGCAATAAGAGCCGCTGTAATCAGAAGATAGTTCAGTGGGTCGTTGTACTGAGAAAGAAATCTGATTAATGCAGGGGTTGGCTCTGGCTGGTCGAGTTGGTTTGGCCCATATTTTTTCATTCTTGAATGGATTTCAGATTGCGTCAAACCATTTGGGTTTGCGTCTAAAACCGACAAGACTTCATCATTTTCCATCGAGTGCCAATTTTGCTGAACCATTGAATCACCCCAGAGGCACTTAGGCACCACTACTTTTCTTCGTCTATTGTCTGCCTTATGATTTTGATGGAGGAAATCCCATGAAACTCTGCTGTTCAAAAAACAGCAACAAAAACAGCCGAATCCTTCTCAAACGTTCTTGATTTGGCAGGGTTATGTCCGCTCAAGATGGCCCGTATATTCCTGCGGACCAAGAGCCCAAGGAACTTACACTCCGAGTTTTGGTTGTAGGCGTACTACTTGGTATTCTTATGACAGCAGCGAATGCATATCTCGGTTTGTATGCAGGTATGACAGTCTCAGCAAGCATCCCAGCTGCTGTAATGTCAATGCTCATACTTCGAAGCCTCTTCAAGGATGTGAGTATTCTCGAAAACAATGCAGTCCAAACCATGGCAAGTGCAGGTGAATCACTTGCTGCTGGCGTCATTTTTACTGTTCCTGCAATGCTCGTCATTGGCATTTGGATCGACATTGAATGGTTCCCTACACTAGCCATCGCTCTTCTCGGTGGTCTCCTGGGAACTATGTTCACTATTGCGTTGCGTCGTTTGTTCATTGTTGAAGAAGCACTACCCTATCCAGAAGGCGTTGCATGTCGCGAAGTATTGGTCGCTGGAGAAGAGGGCGGTAGCGGTGCTTTGGCCATCGTCTACGCTCTGGGCATCGGCGCGCTATATGGACTCATGGTCAAAGGATTCAAGGTTACTCATCACTCAGCAGAAACTGCGTTTGAATTTATGAAAACACGAATGTATGCTGGCGTCGACCTTTCCGTTGCACTCCTCTCTGTCGGATTTATTGTCGGCATTCGCATAGCATCCTTCATTTTCCTTGGAGGGATTATCGGATTCGGAATACTTGTTCCGTTGTTTGGATATCTCAACGGCTGGCCAGAATCACCAACACTGGCTGAGGGATTTGACAAACTCTGGCTCGAACAAGTTCGCTATGTTGGTGTAGGTGCGATGGTCGTCGGAGGCATCTACACCTTGTGGAGCATGCGAAAAACCATCATAACCGGATTGAAGAAATCATTCGTACAGAACGACTCTGAAGGTGAGTTGCATCTTCGAACCGAGAAGGACCTTCCACTTCAATGGGTCACTGTTGTTTGTGGCGTACTTGTCGTCCTGACCTTTTTCTTCTACTGGATGATTACTGGTTCCTTGCTGCTCTCACTTGCTGGTGCTCTCTTCCTTGCGTTGGTAGCATTCTTCTTTGCTGCTGTTGCAGGTTATATCGCTGGTGTCGTTGGTTCAAGCAATTCACCGGTTTCTGGTATGACGATTGCAACGTTGCTGTTCACTGTAGGATTGGTATGGATCGTAGGTTCGCTTATCCTGGATTTGTCGCAGACAGAACTCATGTATGCCACACTCCTTATCGCAGCTGTTGTTGCAAGCAGTGCAGCCATAGCCGGTGATGTCATGCAAGATCTGAAAACTGGGCACATGGTTGGTGCTACTCCTTGGCGTCAACAAATCGCAGAAATCGTCGGTGTCGTCACAGGGGCGTTTGTGATTGGCCCTACCATCGCACTTTTACACAGTGCGTTTCAGATATCCTCGACAGCGTGTCTAGCAACAAATGAACGTATTGCTGCTGCACAACAAAATGGTGACATGTCGCAGCCAATGTACGATTGCAGTGAGGCTCTTTTTGCACCACAAGCTGAGTTGATCGGTGCCATCGTTAAAGGAGCATTCGTTGGTGACATCAATCTCCCAATGGTGTTCTTGGGAGCTGCACTTGCTGTGGTTCTGATTCGCCTTTCGATGCCAGTCATGTCAGTTGCAATTGGAATTTATCTTCCACTGAAATTGAGTGTTCCAATCATGCTCGGCGGCATATTGTCATCACTTGCAATTGGTGCAGCGTACCTGCGTGTCGATGGGACGCTCGACAAAGAACCATCCAAGGAGGCTAGGGAAGCCGCGTCCGATGTCGAAAGCAGAGGGGTATTGATTGGCGCTGGCTTCATTGCTGGAGAATCCATTTTGGGTGTTCTGATCGCAGTTTTGATAGTCCTCAACATCAACCTAGACCAAATCTTCGGCATTCATGAATTGTCTCAATTTTTCTCCTTAGTCTTCTTTGCTTGGTTCGTAGGAGTCTTCGTCTGGCTGGCTACAAGAGCGCTTCCAGATGGAGGGAATCTTGGCAAGGAAATCTTCAATACAGCAACCCATTCAATCAAGAAATTCTTACGTTCTCTGTTACCCCAGTCCAAATAATTCAACGGTAATTATGAAAGGCTCAAGGCGATGACCAGTGGTTGGTGGTCAGGATTACATCATCCATATCTGAGTTAGAAGAACTTGCACGACGATGTCGAATTGAAATTGTCAAAATGGTACATCGTGCGCAAGCAGGGCATCCAGGGGGGTCCTTGTCAGAGATTGATTTGATGGCAGCTCTCTATTCAACATCGCTACGTGTTCGGCCAAACGACCCTGACTGGGACGATAGAGATCGATTCATTCTCTCTAAAGGCCACGCATCACCAGGAATGTATGCTCTATTAGCAGAAACAGGATTCATTTCGCACGACGATTTGCACTCATATAGAGTCCTAGGAGGAATTTGCCAAGGCCACGTTGACATGAAGTGGTGTCCGGGTGTAGACTTCAGTGCTGGAAGCCTCGGAATGGGGCTGTCCTTTGGCATGGGTTGCGCCCTTGCAGCCCGACTCGAAGGTAGCGAGCGTCGTGCATTTGTGATGCTTGGAGATGGTGAAATCCAGGAGGGTTCTGTTTGGGAAGCAGCCATGGCCGCAACACACCACGAACTTGGAAACCTCAAAGTCATCCTTGACCGCAATCGAATTCAAAACGATGATTTTTGTTCAGAACAAATGCGTATGTTTGATATCCCTGCAAAATGGAAGGCATTTGGGTGGAACGTCAAGGAAATTGACGGGCATGACATGACCGAGATTGTCGATGGCATCAAGTTCCTTGACGAATCCAACGATGCTCCTTCAATCCTTATTGCACACACTATCAAAGGAAAAGGCGTTTCTTACATGGAAAACAATCCTTCGTTCCACGGTGCTGCGCCAAACGATGAGCAGTTTGCGATTGCCATGAGCGAATTGGGGGCGGTCCAATGAGTCGGATGGCTGCTACCCGAGACGGGTATGGGCAAGCCTTGCTCGAACTCGCAGGGAACGACAAGGTTGTGGTCCTTGAGGCAGATCTTGGCAAGTCAACAAAATCCCTGCATTTTCGTAGGGCGCATCCTGAAAGGACAATCTCGTGTGGCATTGGCGAGCAGAACATGCTCCTTGTAGCGGCAGGGATGGCATCTAGCGGTTACATTCCATTTGCATCAACCTTTGCAATTTTCACAGAACGAGCATTCGAACAGATGAGGAATGGTGTAGCACGACCCAATCTTGCTGTCCACGTATGTGGTTCGCATGGTGGGACACACACCGGGACGGATGGCTCATCAGCTCAATCGATCGAAGACTTAGCCATTTATCGCACGCTGCCCAACGTCACGGTTCTCCATCCTTGTGACGATGTCAGCACGCGCTTACTGACCAAACAACTTGCAAAAACAGACAGTCCCTCATACATGAGAACCGCTCGAAACAAAACACCAGTCTTGTACGATAATGTTGATCCAAGCACAATCCAAATTGGAAAAGGAATCCAATTGCGTGATGGTGCAGATGTTGCTATCATTGCCTGTGGAGTTCTTGTTTCTGAAGCACTCAAGGCAGCTGACGAACTAAGCAAACAAGGTGTTCAAGCAACTGTCATCGACATGCACACAATCAAGCCACTTGACATAGAATTGGTTGATCTTGTTGCAGAACGCTGTGGAGCTATCGTCACGGCAGAAGATCATTCGGTTATCGGTGGACTTGGCGGCGCAGTAGCAGAACATCTTTCCGCATCATCGTGTACGCCGTTGGAACGTGTTGGTGTCCATGACCGATTTGGAGAATCTGGTCAAGCGGATGAGATGCTCGAACTCATGGAGCTCAGCGTACCTCACATCGTCAAAGCAGCACAGCGAGCCATCAACCGCAAGTGATGCAACCATCATGTTCATGAATCGCCAATTCAACGGAGCATCATGGAGTTCTTCCTTGATACTGCTGACGTTGATGAAATTCGTGAAATTGCTACGTGGGGAATCCTTGACGGCGTTACAACCAATCCTTCACTGATTAAGAAAAGTGGACGCGACTTCAAAGAGGTTGTTCGTGAAATTGCCGGCATTTGTTCTGGTCCTATCTCAGCAGAAGTAACGGCTATGGACACACAAGGTATGCTTGAGCAAGCTCGTCAACTCAAAACAGAATTGCCAGAAAACGTTATCATCAAAATTCCGTGTACTCCAGAAGGACTTGCAGCGACAAAGGTATTGACAGAAGAGGGTGTAGATACAAACGTCACGCTCATCTTTTCAGCATCTCAAGCACTCATGGCCGCCAAAGCAGGTGCTACCTACGTCTCGCCATTCATCGGTCGCATCGACGATACAGGCCATGATGGAATGAACCTCATTGCAGAGATCATGGAAACTTGGGAGAAGTTCAACATCTCAACAAAAGTTCTGGCAGCATCAATCCGTCATCCAACGCATGTGCTTCAATGCATGCAACTAGGCGCACATACAGCCACCATGCCTGCAAAGATTTTCCGACAACTAATGAAACACCCGCTCACCGACAAAGGGCTTGAAGGGTTCATGCGGGACTGGGCTGAAGTTGAAGCGGCTGGTAAGGCCTGAGAACATCAAGCATCGCAAAAGGAGGCTTCATCAATGATGGAGCATCAGCCCATAACACTGAGGGACCTCAATGAGCGATATTCAGGAAC
The DNA here is from genome assembly GCA_949538025.1 of Candidatus Poseidoniaceae archaeon. Classification (GTDB taxonomy): domain Archaea; phylum Thermoplasmatota; class Poseidoniia; order Poseidoniales; family Poseidoniaceae; genus MGIIa-L2. The sequence goes on along the minus strand of CATISI010000015.1, from coordinate 6,975 downwards.
GTCTACAGCGACTCCTCGATGGAGAGTTGGATGCTGCAGAAGTAGCTGAAGACCCCGCACTAGCCTCGCTAGCAGACCGCCTTTATGGAATCAAAATTCAACCGGTTCAACCGAAGAAACTACGAGATTTTGAAGATCCTGCTGCGCCATCTGCGCCCCTTCCTGCCACAGATATGATGATTGAAGTCATCGGAGATGTTGCTTTGGAACATCCACCTGCACCCGCTGCTGAACTACCACCAATCGCACCAATTCCAGCCGCACCCGAATCCAAGGGCAAGAAATCGTTTGGAACACTGAGTTATCTATCCATCATCGGACTCATCTCAGTTATCCTCAACATGTTCGGATATTTGCATACCCTTGTTGGTACAATGTGTACCAATGCATGCGCCAATGAAGGTCACACAAAGATGAATCTCATGGAACTGTATCGTCTTGACTCCATCAATGGCTGGAGCCTTCCAGTAACTGAAGGTGTAGTTGGTATTCCAGACATTGTCGCCATTATCGGTCTTTTGGCTATGATGTTCCTGTTGCGAAGGAAGTCCTGAACATCGACCCGGTAGGAAGGAAACCTCCGTCATCTTGATGAGCAGGTGTCGAAAGGGACTACTATGGGGAAACCTGCAAAGGCAAAGCGAGGGATTCCAAGTAAGGTTGAAGATTTCAACGCTTGGTATCCATTCATCGTTGAAGCGGCCGAACTTGTCGATAAGCGCTATCCCATCAAGGGAATGGATGTATGGCGCCCGTATGGATGGAAAGCCATGCGTCAAATCGATGCACTGACGCATTCTGAGATGGATCGTACTGGTCATGAAGAAGTCAATTTTCCATTGCTCATACCTGAAGATTTACTGGAAAAAGAGAACGCCTTGGTTGCACGACTAAAGCGAGCGAGAGAAGAAGGCGTAGATCCCGATGAACTCCGTGATGAGGATGAAGAAGCCGGCTTCAAAAAGGAAGTCTACTGGGTCAAGCATGCCGGTGAGAACGAACTCGACACTCCTATGTTTCTGCGACCAACTAGTGAAACTGCGATGTACACCATGTTTCCGCTATGGATTCGAAGTCACAAAGACTTGCCTTTGAAGGTCTATCAAATGGTGAACACCTTCCGCTATGAGACAAAACAGACGCGTTCGTTTATTCGTGTTCGAGAGATTCATTTCTTCGAGGCGCACACAGCTCACGCAGATGAAGCTGATGCGACACGTCAAATTGAGCAAGACTTGGAAATTGTAGACCGACTCATGGACAAATTGTGCTTGCCAATCATCAAGGCAAAGCGTCCAGTATGGGATACCTTCCCTGGTGCACATTACACCATCGGCATCGATGCCGTGATGCCAAATGGCCGCACCTTACAAGTGGCTAGCTGCCACCATTACCTCGATCAGTGGGCAAAGGCATTCGATATCACGTATGAGAATCTTGATGCGAAGCAGCAACACGTTCATCAGACAACCTACGGGATGTCTGAACGGCTTCTTGGAGCCGTTGTTGGCATGCATGGTGATGATTCAGGATTGATCATGCCGCCTGCCATTGCACCATGGCAAGTAGTTGTTTGTCCGATGATTCGAAAAAATTCCGATGTCGATACGGTAGCGATTTCTCATGAAGTTGCTGAAACACTACGAAACGCTGGATTGCGAGTTCACGTTGATGATCGCGACCTTCACCCAGGACAGAAATACTACGATTGGGAAATCAAAGGTGTTCCTCTTCGATTGGATATCGGCCCTCGTGACGTAGAACAAGGGACGGCATTTGCTGCAAAGCGAACCGGTGGAAAGCAGCCTCTTCCCATGGATACAATCGTGGAATCCGTCAACGAAGTTCTCAACGAAGTTTCTGATGTCTTACGAGAACGTTCAACCGCACACATGGCGCATGTTATTCAACCATTACCTGCGTTTTCTGAAGAGAACGGTAACTGGACCATGAACGGAGAGATTAAGGAAGGACACATCTACGAACTCCCATTCGACGGTTCGGATGCCCATGCAGAGATAATTGAGCGTACAACTGGTTTGACGTTCCTTGGAGATTCCACCGATGAATTTGCAAAGGAACAACCATGCCACATGAGTGGCAGACCGACAAAGCGCCGTGTGTTGCTTGCAAAGACCTACTGAGATTGTAGAAACTCAAGGATTCGCTCAGGCGGCCTGCCAACGACGGCTTGTCCGTTCAAGACCAAAACTGGTCGTTCTAGGCACTTGGGTTGCTCGTTGATCAGATTTTGAATTCCTATTCGATCAAGATTCTTGACGTCAATATCGCCAACTACGTCCTTAGAGCGGATAATTCCTGACGTTGTCGACAAGATTTCAAAATCATCGGGATGAATGCCTTCAGATAGATATCGATACTCTTCAAACGCAAAACCGGCTTCGTTAAGAAGGGCAAACGCTTGTCTTGACTTTGAACATCGTGGATTGTGATAGAAACGCATAGAACCACGCTCTGATTACATGCCGAAGGAAGATGGGTCCATGTCCATCTCACCATCTTTCATCATCTTCCGCATTTGTTTGTTTAACTTACGGTTTCCACCCATTCCCTTCATCATCTTTCGAGAACGTTTCCATTGTGCGATGAGTTCACGGACATCTTTTTCCTTGACACCAGATCCACGTGCAATTCGTTGAATTCGTTCTGCTTTGATTTTCGCAGGTTCGTTCTTTTCCCAACCTGTCATGGAATCCATGATGGTTCGATAACGATCCAAATTGCCTTGCATAGCTTCTTTTTGTGATTTCGACATACCGCCGAGTCCACCAAACATGCTCCCCGGAAGGAAGGACATCAGTTTGTCAATTGTACCAACTTTCGCCATCATTTCCATCTGTTTGTACATATCATTGAGGGTGAATCTTCCTGACATAAGGCGTTGCGTCAAGCGCATTGCCTCTTCTTCATCCATATCTTCAGGAGCAAGGTCAATGAGGCCACGAATATCACCCATTCCGAGTAGTCTTGAAATGAAGCGATCCGCTTCAAACTTCTCCAAATCTGATACTTTTTCTCCAACACCGATGTGAACCAGTGGTGCACCTGTAGCAGCAACAGCTGACAACGCCCCACCACCACGAGCAGTACCATCCAATTTTGTAACGATAATACCAGTTACACCAGCAAGGTCATGGAACGATGCAGCGACAGGACCTGCGGCTTGACCGACTTGCGCATCGATGACCAACCAACGCTCTGTCGCTCGTGTAATCGAGGCAATTCGTTCCAACTCATCGACGAGTTCCTCATCAAGTTGATGTCTGCCAGCTGTATCGACAATAACCAAATCGGCAGCAGCACATGCTGCAAGACCATTACGAACAATGGTCGCAGCATCTTTTTCATCGGGTTCACCGTAGACCACAACGGTTGAATCCTCAAGTAATTGCGATAGTTGGGCGAAGGCCCCAGGACGATGAACGTCAGCTTCGATAACAGCCACACGCAGACCGTGTTTCTTGCGATACCATTCGGCCAACTTCGCAGTTGTTGTTGTCTTTCCTTGTCCGTAGAGACCGACCAACAACAATGTTGCTCCACGTGGTTGGAAGTCATGATTGCTGCCGAGGAGGCGAACCAACTCCAGATAGAGAATGTTCATTGCATGTGTTTGAAGATCGAGTCCAGGACGCGGTTCTTCTTCCCGCATTCGCTCTTCCAATCGGTCAACGATTTCTTTGGTTTGGCGGACGTTGAAATCAGCCTCCTGTAATGCCCGGCGAAGACTCTTCGTCATCTCTTTGAGTTCTTCCTCGTTCAAGCGACGCTTGCTTCGCAGAAAGCCGAGCGAACGAAAAATCCCGCGGGAGAGACCTTCTAGCGCCATGGATTCTCCACCAAGCCTTCTCCTTTCAATCCAACGGACGTTTATTCATCGACCGGAACCTCAAGCCGAAGAACATCGTTTTCGAGCTTCGCCTTGACCTGAGTCGATTTTGCAGGAGAAGTGGTTGAAATAGCGTGTTCGCGGCCATTGACGCCAACATAGAGGATACCTTCCTCACTGCGAAGTGAAAGATCTTCCCGTTCCAAACCAGGGAAGTGCAAATGAATGAATTCAACGCTGTCACCTTGCTCAACATATGTACCACGGTGAATGGAGTGGATCAATCGATCACCAACTTGGTAGGGCCCCAGCTCATCATTAAGTCTGGATGGTACTCCATACAAAATTTGGCCATATGATCGTAATCGTTCCAATCCTTGTACCTCAGAATCGAAAAGGTCCATTGTAGTAACTGGTATGTCGAGTGTTTCCACTAATTCAGCTATGTGACCTTGCTCCTCAGAGCGGCGGCGTTGCAGGAACGGATGGTCAAGTTCAGGTGTAACTCGATTGACCAAACATCCTGTGACAGGTAAATCGTAATCACCAAGAGATTGATTGGCCCTGACGGTTTCATTTACACCCATACGCTCTGGGATGGTCACCAAGGTAAACGACGTTGTGGATGGATCGCTCAGAACACGACGAACATGCAAAACACGGCGTCGAAACCGCTCGAGCTCTTCTTTCATAGCGTCGCTTTGTTTTCGACCAAACAACATCGACCGTATACCACCAGAGACTCGCATCATCCGCAACAATCGTCCCGACCATGCTTCAATCAACTCTGGCAAGGAAAGGAAGCGGAGCGTGTGACCTGTTGGTGCTGTATCGAAAACAATCACATCCCAAGATGGATTCTCGACGTGCTTCAGCAACTCGTCGAAAGCAATGGCTTCATCCAAACCTGGTAGAACAAGTTCACTGGAGTCAACCTCTTCTTTGATTGATTGCATCTCATCTTTTGCAGATTGGTCAAACATTCCACCAAGTCCACCAAACGCAGCGAATGGTGAACTCGACATACCCGAAAGACTCTCCCCGAGTTTCGGCATGAATGTCGACAACTTGGCTTCAGGATTCAATTCCAAGCCAAACAACCCCGGAACACCTTCAACTGGTGTTGGTTCAGAGGATAGTTCTACACCAAGAGAATCGGAGGTTGAATGAGCTGGGTCACTCGAAACGAGTAAGACTCTCAAACCAGAATCTGCAAGCCATACAGCCGTCGATGCAGAGGTTGTGGTTTTACCCACACCACCCTTTCCTCCGAACAACAACAACCTCGCCATGGTGCCGACACGTTGAGGTGGTGTTTGAACTCATTGCCTAGAATTATTGCTACCCAACTTATGTATGCGAGGCAACACGATGGAACGTGGTCAATGATTTTGTCACATTCCAAGTGGCTGCAGTATGCGGTCTTATCGGAATGACGCTGGGTTGGCGAGGCGTCATGACCAAGTACTCGGGATTCTATGATTTGCCAACCGCTTGGAATCAAGTTTTTTGGGGGATTTTGCTTGGCGGAGCATTTGCTTCATATGCGGATAGTTCACTCTTTTTACCCTACTACGAAGCGAACCTTAGTGGAGAACGAACAGCAGAACTCAACATCATTCGACTCATTCTGATACCTCTCATCGCCACAATTGGAATGCACTTCTTATTGCGTCGGAAGCGTGTACGAAAAGGTGGTTCACAGTCAACGAGTGGATGGGCTCTCGGACTTGCCGTCGGAGGTATGCTTTCGATTGTATTGATCACAAGAAAAGTTCAATCCGGAATTGCTGGACCTTTGGATGTTCTAACCATTTTGTTGATTGGCTTTTTTGCACCTCGAGTTGAAGCGGTCATTACTTCATACCACGGAACACTAATGCTCAGGGGCAAACGATGGGGAGCAATTTTTCGAGCCACATTTTGGAGAGCCTCCTCACTCACAATGTTGTATTTTGCATGGTTCAATTCACTTGCTTGGGTCTTCATCTTGCCTCCAATCCTTTTAGTGCAAGATTCGGCCGAAAAATGGGTCTGGGATTCTGTACCAAAAGAAGGGCGCCGACGATGGCGTCGAATGCAAGCAGACAAAAAACGCGAAAAACAGTCATCTGCGAGGCTCATTCAATTGCCAGACACCCACCTCAAAGAGCAGGAGTAATTTCGCGCCGGAGACCTCACGTATGAATGGTTTGGTCGGTCATCTCACACAATCATTAAACCATGACTGCTCAACCAATAGGGTATGGGTTCGTGCCCGTACTGTGCTGCAACCACGCTGGATGGCGACACCATCTGCTACTCTTGTGGGAGGGTTTTAGCCAACAGTTCGATTATGCAACATCGGATTCATTTGCAAAAAGATCGTCATAACAATGTCTCTGCCTACAAGATGACATCAACGCCGAAGCGAAGAGGAATCGTTCAAACCGATCGAGGTCGAACAAAGAACATCCTCAAAGGTCGAAAAAATCGATTTCGTAGTTTAATTATGCTTGGTCTGGTTGCTTTCATTATGCTTTCACCTCAGGCAAGAGAGATGACCATGGGAAAAATATCAGAAGTGAAGGATTTCATTATCAATCCGACATCTGGTTATCTAGTATACGATATCGAAGCTGACTATACACTCAATCGCATCGTATCGTTCGAAAATGCGGACAATGACATGAGCGAATACTTCAATGAAACACTACCAATCTCTCCAGATATTTACGCACTCGAGGGCAGTAATTCGAAGTACACATACACCGATGGAACTCCCGATTTGCCGAATCAGAAAATCCAAGATGTAACTGCGATTGAATTACGAATTGACGGACAATCGATCAATATCCCGCTTGAAAGCACTGCGATACGATCCCATGCTGAAGCAATTACAACTGCCAATGGTCACAAAGTATGGTGGCCTGGTACATCAGGAAGTGGAAGCCAGTATTGCATTGGTGGACCGTGTGTAAAGGTGACCATCAACTTGGGACCAAATCAAGATACATCGTTTGAATATCTTGTAACCATCAGTTCGAAATCGTATACATGGTGGTCCGACGCAGAGGAAAAAGTTGATCCTCGAATCCCTGGTTTTGCATCGGGTATGTTGGAACAAAACAGCGGCACCTTTGGCG
>CATISI010000014.1 GCA_949538025.1 Candidatus Poseidoniaceae archaeon | reverse complement strand
GCATCGATCCAATCTTGCATACCAGCCGCTAACTCCGTTTTGCATAGTCCGCCCCAACCAGTGGGTATTCAATCATGGTTTGAATGTGCCTGTTGAAATCATGAAATGATTCATTCTGAAGGTGAATTGTTTCTTGCGGACAACTTAGCGAGTACCACGCCATTTGCGTGCCACTCCCAACCTTTAGCGACCCAATCGAAAAGGGCCTTCAATTCTGTTTCATCAACACCTGCATTTGAAGCGATTTTCTTCAGAATGCGTAATTCTCTACGGTCGTATTCTCCATCAGCAGCAGCGAGCAAAGCACCATCTCGAAGAACAAACCGGAGGGTCTCTACTTCAGCATTCTTTAGCAGATTTGAAAGGCGATTCGTATCGTACAATCCTTTGCGAATTGAGGTTCTTGCTTCCGGGTGAACCATGGCTCGTCCCATGAACCCTTCTAGTAGTTGAATTTCTTCTCGAACAAGCTCACCATCGGCTGCAGCAATGAGGACGAGTAAATCGGCATAACGCGCTCGCTCAGCAGCATCCAAATCAGCGACACCGTCGCAAAACATAGGGCTCAACCTTGAAGAGAATTCAACAGATCGTATCCGTCTTGCATCCAAGCATATCCGGTCTTGGTCCAATCGATGAGTTGTTGAACAGCATCTGGGACAAGCCCTAGATGTTCAGCGATTTCTTTCAGAACTTCGAGTTCATCATCGTCGACTGAACCATCTGAGGCAGCCATGAGAACAGCATCTCGCAGAGCAAGACGTCCTGCTTCAGGACCGAGACCATCCAAGCATTCCTCGAGTGTTGGAGGGCTCTTCAGCGCTCTTCGGAGAACTTCTCGTTGGTTCGGAGAAAGGAGAGCCTTGCCGAGTTGTTGTTCAAACATGGCGAGCTCATCCACGGTAATTTCTTCATCGACACGGGCCATGTATGCAAGCAAACGAGCATACGCGTATCGTTCATCACGGGGCAAATTTTGGAGAGTGTCGGGTAGCATCTGGACCACTCTTGTGCTTCTCCATCATGAACCTCTCGCCTCCAAGACGGGACAAATTGCCATTTGATGCAACAATCCTTGGACCCACACGATTATTCATAGGGAGGTATTGCTACCATACACCATGCACCCATCCGTAAACGTACTCGGGACTGAACTCAAGTCGTGTTCTACAGACCCTCTTACTGGTTGGTATCGTGATGGTTGCCGCAACACAGATGACAATGATCGGGGCTCGCATACTGTATGTTGTGTGGTAACACAGGACTTTCTTGAGTTTGCAAAAGCTCAAGGGAATGATTTGATGACACCAGTTCCTCACTTCTCTTTTCCCGGCTTGAAACCTGGCGATTCATGGTGCGTTTGTGCGCGAACGTGGCTCGCTGCAGTTCACGCAGGTTCAGCCTGTCCAGTCGATTTGGAAGCAACCCATGAAGAAGCATTGAGCATTATTCCATTTGATCTTCTTGAGACGCATGCGGTCTAGTTGCAGAAAACTGGAAGACGAATATCCTCATTGTTAACCAGATAATGACGCCCCAAAACAACAGGTTTGGGATACCTAGCCAAACTATCTGTTCAGGAAACTCTCTTTCCAGCCATCCGATTGTCATACTTGAGCCGTACATACTTGCCAAGTACACTGGTACGGCAGTGGGTAGCGTCCATCGCAAGGACTTGTGATTGTCAAAGGTATACCACCGATGAACGAAGTGAGCCATGATTCCAGTCAAACCCCAGAATGTTCCCCAAAGAATACGAACGTCGATCTTTGGAAAAAGAAACATCGATACGGTCCATGCGATGTAAAATACAGCGCTGTTGAAGCCACCAGCGAGGCCAAATCGACCCAGTGAGCCACGAGGTACCAACCGGTCGTGGACATGGCTCAGATCAGTCGTCATTGGTCACCACATCGCTTGGCTTCCCAGTCAAAATGGTCCGCAAACGATTATTGTCGTTCTGCATCGCATCCATCCATTCATACTTCACGCCAAGTTGTTCTGCAAGAACGCCCAGTGCCAAGGAATCTTTTGGCAAACACTTGCCTCCAAATCCACGCTTCAATCCAAAGATTGGATCGAGGTGAGATGGGCCAATCGGTTGTGCCTGTTCAGCGGTGATGATTTCACGGATCTTGTACCAATCTTCACCAAGTCCTTCACAAATATCGTACAACTGATTTGCAAATGTGACTTTCATTGCGTAGAATGTGTTTTTGGTGTATTTGACCAATTCAGCTTGGGTTGGAGTGACTTGGAAGGTTTGGTCACGACGAAGAACGCCTGCTTGGCGATGTTGCTCAAACACGCGTTCTGCAACATCAGCGTGATGCGTCCCACAGACCAAGATGTCCTGATTTGCAAAATCCTCTAAACGCTGACGTTCGACCAAGAATTCTGGAGAATAGGCGATTTTTAGATGAGGGTATTGCTCGTGATAGCGTTGTGTTGTCCCTGGTACGACGGTGCTTTTGATGACAGCCGTAAAGCCGTTGGGCAATGCATCAAGGGTTGCCTCAACGATGCGTGTATCACATGCTCCAGTTTCTGGATGAGGTGGGGTCGGAACAGCGATGTAAGCAAAATCGACGTTGTCCGTCACAACGGACAACTCCGTTCCACGAGCAGGATCGTGAACAAACAACTCGTGTGCATCTGCAAAACAGTGCTCAATGGCTCCACCGACCATTCCGGCTCCAATAATTCCGATTTTCATTGAATCACCTCTCTCGATATGGACGAGGATTGAGTTTCCCTTCTTTGGCCATCATGCTGGCTTGAAGAAGAGTTTCAGGCGTACCACAGTCGACCCATGTATCTGCGCCTACAGAAACGAACTTTGCTTTCCCTTCAGCGATATAAGCGCGATTGATGTCCGAGATTGAGAAAGAATTACCGTTCTCTTCGACAGCACGATCGAGCTTGTCCCAGAAGGTTTCATCGAACAGATAAATTCCGCCGATTGCAAGATTCGACGGAGGGTTTTCAGGCTTCTCAACGACATCGATAATGTTGCCATCATCATCAAGAACTGCAACACCGAATGCTTCTGGATGTCCTTCTTCACGAGCCAATAACAGACAACCAGGGGCTTCCTTTGCCTCAGAAAATTCTCGAACGATGCTATCAAATTCCACCGTAGTTATGTTGTCAGAAAAGTAGATCATGAGGCGACAGTTCTCATTATGTGGACGTGCCAAGAGAAGAGCTTGAGCAACACCTTTAGGTTCTTCTTCGAGAACATAGTGAATTTGCTCTCCCTCCAAACTTTGGCCAACGTGCTTTGCAATTTGGCCGATGTGCTCATTGGAGATGATCGTTGTTTGTGTTATACCCCCCCGTCGAATTGTTCCGAGTGCGTAATCGATGACAGGCCGATCGTAGAGGGGAAGCAGTGTTTTTTGCGTATAACGAGTAAATGGATGCAAACGGGAGCCTTTACCACCAGCAACAAGGACGGCTCTGGTCTTCATCAGGTTGACTCAATATGTTTCTATTCAAGTCCTTTGCCCACAGAAGTGCTTCAATTGGGCGATTGAAAGTGGTTGTCGAACGCATGCGTTTCTATTTTCGCAATGCGCGAAGTTTTTCCAACATAGCACTTCTCAACGGATCGCTTTGTTGCTGGTTTGGTTGTTCCATTCTTCTCTGGAAAAGTCCTTTTTCCCAAACGAAGACTCGCCCATTCTCGCACCCTGCTGCAATACGCTGACCGTTGAATGCCATGTCATGGATGCGGTGACCTTTGAGGGAAGCAATTTGTTTACCGTTGCTGATTGAATGAACAATGAGTTCGCCCTGAGATCCGTTCCATCGAGCAACCCAGCAGGATTCGTTTTTGCCAATGTCAAATCCGAGTGATATGGCAACAACCTCGTTTCCATTTGTTTTCCATTGAGCATCACCATCAAAGAACTCAATGTTGCCTTTGTCGTCCGCAACCACGTATCCTTCTGCATGTTCAATCACATTGCTGATGGCAGATTGCATCGAACCCACCAGCGCTCCGTCCATTGTGCGAATAGAACCATCAGCCAGTCCGAACACAGGATTTTCCCCAAAAGTTGCACAAATAGTTGGGCTCTCCCATTCTTTGTTTTGTTCGAGAATAGCCCCGTTCACATCGAGAATAAGATAGCCGTTCAATGGCCGGCCTAATCCTGCAATTGCTCCCTGGTTGTAAGGGCGGAGTGTCCACGGGCGCTCATCCATTCGATGCGTAGCAAGCACATCTCCATCAAATGAAATGGACCAAATGGCGGATTCAATGAAATCGTTGTGTTCGATGTCATACACGGAAGATGCAGCAACTACGCACTTTCTTGTCGTGATGACTTCATCGGCTGAACCTTCCAATGCAACATCCCATTGAATTACTCCTGTTGAGGCTTGAAGACAGACGATGTGCAAACCAGACGTAGCATAGATGGAACCATCTTGGAGAACCATCGAAGATATCCGGTTGGGCGTTTTTGCTTCCCAAATTAAATCCCCAGATTCTGACCAGTGCTTGATGGTACCATCCCATCCGCCAACGAGGAGCGTATCATCATCGAGTAGGACAGTGCAACTAACCGCTTCTCCCAACTCGCGAACCATCCACGTACAATTGGTCAGGTCCATGACTTGCGATGCATTTCGCCTCATAAGGGCCTTTGGGTGTTTGCATCAAATGGACCCGTATTGAGAACCTTGTTCCGTTTCGGGATAGCAAAGGTGAGCATGAATGCTGTTAGTCCAAGAATACATGCAGCGTAATAGTGACCCATGCCAAAAAAGGCAAAGATGGTGCTCATTCGAAGGATGGCAACTGAACCTGTTCGCAAGGACCAGATGACAAATCCAACAGCAATCACGGCGACACCCATGAAGGCATATCCGATCATGATGTAGATGCCAGCTGCACTTGGATCCATTCGTGGATTTTCTTTCTGTTCCAAATTTCGATCGATGAGTCGGCTTGTGCATGTTTTTTGTTCAAAAGGACACGGCTCATCGGCAAATGCTTCCACAGATGGGACGATGAAATCGAGTCGTGTGAATCCATACGGCTCGATCAGTGCAGGAGGCGATAGCAACAGTCGTTCAACGAGCGTATCTGTGTAATTTCCACGCTCAACAGTGATGTCAATCCGAGCAAGGCCCGGCTTGATGAATTCGTACGAAAACGACCCATTTGCATCCGTTCTTGTAACGCTCGAATTGAACCATCCAGGTTTCTCTTCCCACTCAAGAACAATTTCTGCATCAACAATTGGCTCGCCTTGGTGATCGTAAACCATACCATCGAGCATGGCTGAGTTTGGTGGAGCAGTCTGCGATAATTGGTACACGAATTCATCAGGTTGAACCAATCCGGACTCTGGCGATGCGTAATCAAGACCGTTGAGGAAACCCGATGCAGCAATGAACAAGACAAAGATGGCGATCGATTTTGTGATTGGATGCAACGTTGTGTCAGGGATAGTGAAAGTTGCATTGGATGTCGCAAACATAGTCGAAGGTTCGGATTCAGGCAGGCCTTCGATGCCGACCCAATCCGAAGCCTCCTCTTCGCTCATGATTTTCCCAGCCTGTTGCTCTACTTGAGTTCAATGCGTTGACCATATTTCGAATTGAGAATCGCAATGGTTTCATCGGATGCACTGATTCGAACCTCAATCCCATTTTCGGTTTTCTCATGCTCGTGGACATAGGCGGCATCAAATATGCGAGAGAGAATCGCCTCAGATGCCATTTGATTTTGCTCGGGATTGCGAATAAAGAGTGTCCGTTTTGGTCCGAACAGCGTGTTGAGAACAACGGACTGTAACGCTTCGATTCCTTTACCAGAGTGAGAAGAAATGAACAGTGGATTTGAGAATCCATGCTCGGAAATCATTGTTTGCTTTGGTTGGATTGTCGCTTCATCAATCGTGTCACGCTTTGTCAGAACGAGTTGAATGCGCTCCATAATTGAGGTTTCATCAACTTCCAATGCCCGTTCTGTCAATTCACGGATGGATGTCAAAAGCTTCCTTTCCATTTCATCGATTGGATCGCCAGCATCGACAAGAAGAAGCAGAAGGTCGCATTCTATCGCTTCTGCAAGTGTTGCTCTGAACGCTTCCAGTGTTGCGTTTGGTAAGCCATCGATGAACCCGATTGTATCTGCGAGGAGAACTCGCGGGCTCGATTCAAGCCGACCTAAGGTCGATTCAAGTGTTGAAAACAATCGGTCTTCAACCAAGACTTCTTTTCCAGACAAGCGCCTGAAAAGACTAGATTTTCCAGCGTTTGTGTAACCTGCAAGGCCTACGGTCTTGGCATGTTCTTTTCGCTGTCTCCTTCGTTCTGCAGCCGATTTAACCTGTTTACGCTGACGCTTACGTAGCGCTGCTAATTCACGATTCACGTTCGTAAGGACAGAACCTGCTGCTGTCTGCCCAGCACCGCCGTATCCTGCTCGTTCACCGGTGGTCTGTTGTTTCACAACCTCTCTGAGGACGGTTCTGTCCGATTGCAAGCGAGCAATACGAACCTGCGTTCGAGCTTCAACACTCGAAGCATGGGCAGTGAAAAGAGCGAGAAGAAGTCGGACACGATCCCATACTTCGATACCCACAGCATCGTTCACTCCAACAAGTTGACGCGGTGTTGCATTGGTGTGGAGTAAGAGTAAATCAACACCGTTCCATGGATGTCCGTGCGACGTTGACCGAAGTTCCTCAGTCACATCCTGAAGTTTGCCTTGTCCCATGAACCATTTCGCATCACTTCGTCCCCGCTGGTCGATTCTGTCAACGATGTTGATGCCCATTGTTTTCGCTAGTGCAATGAATTCGTCGCAATCCTCGTTGTTTCGAACAAGCAAGAGCGCCTTGCGACCGTGATGGTCGGATTGCGCTTCATCCGTGACCAAACCTCCCGCGCCAGCGAGGAGGTCAGCCTTTGAATCCGGCATGCACCTCGGTCGATAGTCACGCATTTGATTTCATGCATTATCCTCATATGGGTACGCATGAAGGCGAGTTTATGTCATCCGAGCACCATGTCGTCGTCTCTTGGTCTGGCAGTGCGGCGGATTCGGAACCGATGATTGAACTTCTTGAGCAGGCCGGTTACGCCTTTACAGTCAAGAACGAAGATGCAACGCATCTCGAAATTGTCGTTGAATCTGAGAGTATGCGTGGACTACGCGATGCCGTGGATGAACTGCTCGTTCAATTGTCATCACTGGAAGACTGACGTTCCATCAATTTCGATACTGCATGTGGATCGTGATTCTTTTCGAAGAAATCTGTGGCAACGAGGTCGCCTAATCGTTTGACGCCGGCTTCAATCAAATCTGGATCGTTTCGTTCAGCCTCTTCCCAGCGTTGTTGAGCATGTTCAGCATAGCGCTGATCTGCTTCTGCTTTCACTTGTTGAGCGACGGTTAAATCGTCTTCGAGGCCATGATATTCTTCACGATCTTCGGCTTGAGTGATGGCCTGGTCTGCATCCAATTCGGATTCAAGAATCCCTGGTGTGAAGCCTCGCTCATCCTTTCCTCGTGTCATCAATGGGTTCGATCGTTCTTTTTTCATCTGCAATTCCCATTGTTGCATAACCAATGCTGGTGTAAGTTGCGAACCGAATTCATCGACATCAATGTGCAGATCGCTGAGCATTTCTTCAATCCAAATGTCCGTAGCTTTACGGAGTCTGAAAAAATCCGCAAAGCAGATCAGTTGTCCAATCAAAAAACAAACTGCAGCAACGAACCATGATGCAGTCAAGAGATAGGCTGCTCCAGCGCCAACGCCTCCAAGGATGAGAACCGAAGTCACCCATCGTTTTCGAAGTTCTTGATACGAGTGGATTCCACGAGGAATGGTGCCCATGCTCATTCCTCGTTTCGTTTGGCAAGTTCCCTCAATTTGGTCATAGAGGCTTCATCAAAAAGGGCCTCCATTTTCCAACCAAGTTTCTCCATGTTGCTTGCAATCATGGCATCAGCGGCAACGGTCATTCGCTCATGTGTCATTTGCAAAAGTAGGGCGATGAGCAATCCTCCGCCAACTGCATAATGCCAAATCGTCAGGTACGCAATGACGAGCAGAAAGATAGTTGCAACGCCTGCTCCAAGGATTGTCCTTGACTTCAATCGAGCTTTGGAATCGATTGCATCGAGAATGGCAACCGCATGTTCTCGCTTGGTCGCCATGAACAATCCAAGGAATCCAAGGTTCTCAAGATACCGCTAATCAAACAAATTAGCGATGAATTCATCATTCATTCTTCGGTATTGTCTTCCCATACGTTCTTCTTCGCGATTCTGGACAAGAACACTGTAAGTCATGGTAACGTGTTGACGTGGTTCAGAAGCAAGTTGGGTGAGCAATTCAGCAAGATTTTGCTGAATGGCAGCGGTCTGTTCGGTTTGGAGTGCAAGAAGCCGTTCCATTGCAACGAACATCCGATCTTGACGACTGGTTCGATCTTCCAATGCGGATGACTGCGCATTCATTGCTTCTTCTTGGCGCTTGAGCAATTCTCGAGCAGCAGGTGTGCCGATAATATCTCTGCGATGGAGTTCAGCTTGGACATTCGACAACGATTCCTGGAGTTGGTGGATGTTGTGAGCGGAGAGATTCAATTGTTGACGAAGTTGTATACGTTCTCGTTCCAATCCTTTTCGCTCAGCACGATGGATTGTCGCCTCACAAACAAAGACGCTTACTATACCAGCAAGTACAGCGGTTTCCGGATGCGCTAAGCGCCATGTCACAAAACTCGCCCACACCATCCAACCACAGAACATGCTCGCTAAGATTCTCACATTGAGAATATCCGTCGGGACTCTAATAAGACACCATTGGGATGTCCAAGGGGCTCCTATGAGCGTCTACCAGTAGTGGGGAAAACCTACACTGAATAACCCGATAAAAAAAGATGGAATCAGTGAGAATAGCAAGCCATCGATAAATCGACTACCTTTGGTGAAAGCTGCAAGGAGCAGAATCAACAGAAGGTTCAATCCACCGAGTAATAAAAAAGCTCCTCCACGATCATATTCGTTTGGAAAAGTCAATCCCATGAGGAGGTACATGATTGGAAAAAGGGCAGTGCCATAAACAAACAACATC
The DNA here is from genome assembly GCA_949538025.1 of Candidatus Poseidoniaceae archaeon. GTDB lineage: Archaea > Thermoplasmatota > Poseidoniia > Poseidoniales > Poseidoniaceae > MGIIa-L2. Next base: position 474 of record CATISI010000014.1, on the reverse strand, counting down.
GCCTGATATTTGAAAAGTACAGGCGTCAAGAAAACAAGGCCTATGTTCATGAAAAATAGCCGCCGAGTGTAATCATCCGGCGACCATTCGGATAGAATGGCAAGGGTACAGTATGCGACATTTGCAAGCAATACGACAAGTTCAATCATCTGAATTCCAAGAATTCTCTGAAAAAGGCTCGATTGTGAGGCTTCCACAATTTAGCCTAATCATTGGCATGAATAAACTTCCTCCCAACGCTGACTTGGTTCCCACCGAACTTCACCACTGCGAAGCAAAGGGTAGCGAGTGATTCGACCCACTGCAAGCCCTCTGATTGGGTCAAAACGAATCAGTGGGTTTGTGCAAACGCCCCTAGATTCGTTAGAATAAACACTGAATCAATGATTACATCCTTATCATTCAATGACGACGGCTGAATTGTTAAATCCTAATGCAGCAGAGCATCCCGACATGGAAGGTGACTCACAGATG
>CATISI010000013.1 GCA_949538025.1 Candidatus Poseidoniaceae archaeon | reverse complement strand
GGCTTCTTCAACATCGAGTTCGTTGTTGCTCAACCACTCGAAATGCGAGCGATTTCAGACAACGAAAATCCGTTATGGGATTCGATGAATTTCGACTATCCTGAAGCGCTTGATGCGGGCCCACCCATTTCGGATAAGCGAGCCATTCGATTCCTTGGACCAGAAGCATTTGATGGTGAGTTGGCCGATCGGCTCGGCGAGAACATCATCGCTGGTTTGGGCGAGTGGCCTACGCCAAAAAACATGAGCGATAACCGCGGAATTATCTTACCATCGACCATTGCAAGTGAAGCGCAAGCCAAGGTTGGTGATGTTCTTGATGAACTCACCTTCGCCTATGTTGTTGATGAATCGACCCTGCTTGAGGCGAGCATCACGGAAGACAACTGTGCTGGTGAAATTACACCTGAAAACAATGAGATGATCTACTGCCGAATGTGGATGACTGTCGAAAATCTCACCGTTATGGGCATTTACGAGCCATGGGATTTTGGTAACCCAACACTTCCTTTCAATCCGATCTTTACGACTTGGGAAGTCCTTGAAGAGTCGCAACGAGCGACCTTGATCGACAACGATCACATGTATCTCGGTGTCACCATTGATCGAGGCCAGTTGCCTACGACCTCAACGGCTGATGCGGCTGAGTGGCTTGAGAATCTAGGAACTGAAGTTCAAGATGGCAACTACACCGATGCAGGTGTTGAACTATACTACACAGACATTGTTTCAGGCACCATTCTTTTCCTCAACATCTTCCTTGGACTCATCCAAATTTTCGATTACATCATCATGATTCCAATCGTTTTCCTCTCCATAGCTGTCCTTATCTATGGTCTGGTTCTTTCGCTCGAACAACGACGTCGTGAAGTCAGTATCCATCGTGTTATTGGAGCGGATGGAAAGAGTTTGCAAGGCATGGTCCTATTGGAATTGTTTGTTATGTCTTCAGTCGCTTGGTTGATCGGTTACATCTTGGCCCTCATGGCCGTTCCAATCGTTCTCTCAGCGGTCGGTTTCATGGAATTTAGGACCGGCGATTTCGATGTCAACCCAACGCTTGGTATTGGCTCAACCATGTTCACCGCCATTGCCACGCTCGGACTTGCCATGATCTTTGGACGCAGTCGTGCTCGAGATTTCATCGAACTCGAAATCGAAGAAGGAGTTCGCAAAACCACGGTCAAAGCAGAACCAAAGCGATGGCTTCACTGGTCTGCATTCTTGTTCGGCATGCTTGCCGTCATCGACACGTGGCTTGAGATGAACGGTAGCGAAGATGGTATTGTTTCCAACTTCTTCATTGAAGGATTGATTGGAATCATTGGACCATTCGCTCTTTGGATTGGAGGGGCACTGCTTCTCGGCCGAATTGGTGCAAAGGGTCCTCAAATCATGCAACTCTTGTTCGGACGTTCACCGCTTCTCAAAGATGTCAAGCGCGGCTTGAAGGGCTCAGGATCGGCCGAGTCCGTGAATCGACTTGCAGTCATTATGCTTCTCACGCTCTCCATTGTGACGTTGGCTGCTGTTCAAGGCTATACGGGAACACTCGTCGATGAGAAGACAGCTGATGCCACGGTTGGTTCGGACTTGCAAATTTCAACTGAGCAAGCGATTAACGCAACGACCCTCATTTCTCTTGTGAACGAATTCAGTGATGGTGATGTGAGACCTATTGCGACAAGCGTACCAGAAATCACGCTTGCTGACGAACAAGGAGGCGATAGTTTGCAAACGTTTGTTCTTCTGAATGGGAATGAGGATGTCTTACGATGGAGCGAGCAATCGATTCCTGGGACCAATGTTGATGCTGCTATTAACGCCTATTCCAACAACGGTTTCTCAGCAGGCGAAGATTCCGCCTATTCACTTGACTTGCCAGGTTCGAATCGTGGAGGTGATGAAAACAGACTCGACGATGTTCTTCTCAAGCCTGGCGATGAGAAGTCAAGGGAAACTACGTTCGTGTGGGAAAAAATTGAATTCAATTTCACTTCAGGAGGCTCTGAAGAAACAGATCCACTTGCTCTGTTCAATGCGTACACGCTTCTGATGGATGCCGACTGGGGTGGACTCAATCTTTCTGGACAGGACCTTGATGAGAGAGATTTGGGACGTGTGGACCTGTCGAACACCAACCTCGCAGGTGCTGACCTCTCAAACATGAACATGAGCGAATCAATTCTCCTTGATGTTAACCTCAGCAATGCAGACTTGACAGGAGCCAACCTTGAGAATGCGATCCTCGTCAATTTCATGGGTGGTTCATTGGAAGATACAGACCTCACCAATGCAAATCTCGCAGGTGCGTTTGGTTTCTTTGATCTTTCAGCAGCGACTTTGTCGAATACGACATGTCCAGACGGAACCAACAGCGATGACACCAGCTGTGCAAATGGTGCAAGTGAGATACCTCCTCCGTTGGCAGCAGATCTCTTCTTTGCTGATACGCGTGTTCAATTGATTGTAACACCGTATACGACTTCGATGTACTACATGGGAACACACGAATACATCCCAGGAGTCGGAGCAGCAACGATTGCATCTGCGTTGATCATTGGTGAGGATTCATGGCGTAGTCTCGTTGGAGATGATGCAGCTAACAACTTGACCTCCACAACGTGGATTGTTCATGTTGGTGGTCTATCAGGCGAAGCACTGGAATCACTCGCTTCCCAGATTAAAGCAGATGCCCGTGTTTCTGGTGTTCTTGATTGGTCAAGCACACACAAAGAGGTTGAGCGAAATGGTGGTCTTATTTTCGGTACACCTGGCTTGCTCTCTCTGCAATTTGTTGTTGCAAGTGTGGCTGCAATAGCATCGAGTTTCGTTTTCCTCTCCTTGGTGTTGAGCCAACGGCAAAAAGAATTGGCTGTCTTACAAGCGATCGGAGCCTCTCCAAACCAAATCATTCGATTGGTTCTGTTTGAGATTCTCTCAATCGTCGTTGTTTCGATGGCACTCGGTATTGTTCTCGGTGCCGGATTGGCGTTGTCGTTCAACGGTTTCTTTGACATCTTTGGATTCATCTTCCAAATCTTTGGAGGTTCATCGACGACGATACAACGGACCTTGGTCTATCCATGGTCACAGATTATTCTCGTGTCCTTGGCAGTCTTTGCTGCCGTTGTCGTTGCCTTGTTGGTGACAACACGTCGAGCGTTAACAGCAGACTTGGCTAGTGTGCTGAAGGGGGAATGAAGATGAGTGAAACAATTCTTGAATCGGATGGCTTGTACCACGTGTACGAATCGAAGGCTGAAGACGGAAACGTCGTTGCGTTACGCGGACTTCACATCAACATGAAAGCTGGCGAAGCCATTGCCGTTGTTGGTCCTTCTGGCTCTGGTAAATCCACACTCATGAAGTGTCTTGGTGGATTGATGAAACCAAGTGCAGGTTCGGTGAGTCTTGCTGGAAAGAACATGACACGATTGAAAGGACAGGAACTTGTTGAGCTGCGACAAAAGACCGTTTCGTTCATTTTCCAAGAAGGAAATCTCCTTCCCGATTTGAACGCTCGGGACAACGTCGCTCAACCACTACGTCATCAAGGAGTGTCCTCAAAGAAAGCACTCGCACAAGCCGATGCTATGCTTGAGCGCTTAGGAATGGCGCATCGAACGCGCGCACTTCCTGCTATGCTCAGCGGTGGAGAGCAGCAGCGTGTTGCCATTGCTCGAGCACTCATTACCCGTCCTCGATTGATTCTTGCAGATGAGCCAACAGGTGCGCTCGATCCAGTCACAAGTCGAGAAGTTCTAGCCTTGTTCAAGAATTTGCACGAGAACGATGGTGTATCGTTCCTGATTGTCACGCACTCGAAGGAAGTCGCTTCGTTCGCAAACCGCTCCTTGGAACTTCGAGACGGCCGATTCGTTGCCGAACACGGTGATTCCATCGATGTTGAAGATTTGAGCAAAGATCGAGAACTCATTATCGATGAAACAGGAACCGTCACATTGCCTCCAGATCTCTTGGTTCGCCTTGGAGGTGCAGGACGATACACAGTTGGAAATGTCGCAAGCGGATATCTATCACTGCAAGGCGATTCTGTTGAAGCCATGGGCAAGATGGAACTTGCCCAAGTGTGTCCTGCCTGCAAATATGATTATCTTGATAGCGATGCGCAGGAGTGTCCATCTTGCGGTTCAAGTCGGCCCATGGTGGAAGTTCAAGCATGAAGCAACTTACCTCATTCGTAAGTTATCTCGAGGGTTTCTCAGCGCTGTTCCTGTTTGCAGTGGCGATGCCTGTCAAATACATCGGTGGTGATCCTGAACTGGTTTCACTCGTTGGCGCCATTCATGGGGGTCTCTTTGTCGCATTCATCGCCTTGCTGTTTGTCGGCGTAGGGCGACAATGGAACATGACTGCATTGATTCACGGGTTCATCGCTGCAGTTGTCCCAGCAGGACCGTTTCTTTTCGATGGAATGCTCATCAGTGGCGAGTATGACCTTGAGTAAACAACAGATTGAGCATCGAAGTCTGTGGAATGATTATATCCTTTGAAAATAGAACTCACGCTAAGACGTGATAATCTTGGATGCAAAAAAAATCTTTCAACCGAAAATATGGTACATCATTTGTGGCGCTATGGCCTTGATTGGTGGAATTGAAAATATGATCAACGCCGAAACTTGGGCCGAAAGCGCCTGGGGTACGGACGGCGTAACTGAACAAAGCAAAGCAATGGAGACGCTCTTCGGACTCTTCATGTGTGGATTTGGGGCAATGGGTCTCGTTTGCGCCTTCGTGCTTGATGGGACAACCCAGGCTAAATTTGCGATGGTGAATGCAGGTGTCATCATGGCATTCTTTGTCGCCATGTTCGTGGTTCTACCTGGAACAGGCTACGAAATGCCTGGTGTTGCTTGGTTAGTACCACCATTCCTGTTCCTAGGTGGTCTTCTTGCTGCTGGTTACTTGCACATGAACGGTGTAGATTCTGCTCAAGAGGCTGCTTGATATGGATGCGAAGTCGATTCTCATCACGAAGGTTTGGCTAACGATCATTGGTGTCATGCACCTCCTCATGGGCGTCATCGTCAACTACATGGAAAACGGTAGTGAGGACAATCTCGCAGGATTTGGATTTTTTGCCATGATTAGCTTCTACCTACTTTATGTCGCATTTATGACTGCAGGACAGGTACAAGCACGATTGGCAGTCATTTTCTGTGGACCAGTTGTTGTTTGGTTTGTCGTTTGTATGATGATGGATCTCAGTCTCTTTGGGGCTCCGGTTGCGCCTATGCCGGAAGCAGTTCTACCACTCGTTCTCTGGGGTATGCCAGCACTATGCGGCATCCTCGATTGGAACATGGACGAATCCGCTCCAGCAACTGAAGCATAAGTCAAGCAGCTTTGACACCTTGTGGCCAAAGTACGAGGATGAGTGTCTTACCACGTGTCTTTGGCGTGTGTGCTGATTCTGAGTCCATCCATACGATCGATCCAGTAGGATAGGTTCCATCTTCATCCCAGACTTCACCCTCAAGGACGACGTAGCATTCACCACCAGGATGGCTGTGTGGCATGAAGGCATCCACTTCGACTTCGGATTGTGCCTCGTAGAGAACCAAGGATGTCTTCTCTTCACGCTTGAGTTTGCCCAAACGTACACCAGTTCCGAAATCCTTCCATGAGATGTTTTCTTCCAACCAATCCTCATCGATGTTGAAACTCAGCCATTCGGCCATGTCGTGTGTAAAGACCATGCCTACCCGAAGGCGTCCAATATGATGAGATGTTCGGTTTAAATCCAAACATCGTTGGATGCAGTTAATT
>CATISI010000012.1 GCA_949538025.1 Candidatus Poseidoniaceae archaeon | reverse complement strand
TCTATTGTTCGTTGCGATGTTCATCTAAAATGAGGCCTTGAATCGTAGGTTGGTCGTAGGGAGGAGCATCATCGGACTGCAAATCAAGGAGGCTGTTGTCAAACTCGGGTAAATCCAGGGGAATGTCGCCCTCCAATGAAGGCAGAGAAGGAGGTGTAAGGTTTGATGTTGTACTTGTTATGGCGTCCACCCCGCCTGGCGTTGCAGAAGCCATCGCAGACAGTCCTGTTGTGATGTCTTGACCCTTGGAGGCGACACCAGCTGCTGCAGCGACTGCAAGTGTTGCCGTTGTCGAAACCGCTGCTGTTGTTACTTTTCCAAGCAACCCAAAATCGGGTGACTCCATATCATCGAAGCGGGAGACAACATCATCATGTTGACGCATCCAATCTGGTGGATTTGTTGAACCTCCCTCTAGTACTGCAAGTGTGGTAAAAGCTGCAAGTGGCATAACAGCGAGTGCAGTAAGGAGGTCGAGGAAACTCGTCTCCGGAATCAATGCATTTCCAAGGAACGCCTCGAAGAGGTTGGCCTCAAATGTGATCGAAAGTTCAGTGTCTTGACCCATCCAACCCAGAACAACCAAACTTGCGAATCGGCCCATTAGCCACAAAACAAGCACCGGCGCAAGCCAGGAAAGTTTTGTCATGGAAATCAACCAACGCCGAGTAAAGGTTGCGATACCGATGTATTTTCGACAAAATCGAGGATACAACCGCATAGCCATGAGCAAGCCAATGATGTAGAGAAGAATCGCTAGTTCGAGCCGTCGATTGAGTTGAACAATTGATTCTGGTATGATCATGACCAAGGTGAGTGGGATGGTCACGAGAAGAATCTGAAATGGAACCGCTAGGAGCAACAATCCTCCGTGTGTTGAAATCAACGAGTGCCCACGCATCATTCGACGGTTGACAAGTGTCGATAACGAACCGTGCGGGGATGAGGAAAAATTTTCTCTGGCACGACGCAAACTGGAAGCTGATCGACCTCCTCGAGACATGCCAAGGGCTGCTTTCCATCCGCCTCGTTCCACAACTCGAATCGGTTGATATCCACCCATAACAAGAGCGAGGAAAAGAGCTAACATACCGTAGCTCAGAGAAGCTGCCATGATCCAAGGAAGCATCTCTCGTTGGATGCCGATTGTGATGTTTTCACCAGTCATATCAAGTTGAAGCAGATACGTGATAGAAAACGCAGCCATAGGCGTCAAGAAGATTTGACAGAAAACCACGATAGTCAGCCAGATACGGGCAGTCAATGGTCCACGTTGACTGGCCCGCCCCATACATCGGATGGATTCGAATGGTTAGACAAAGGTTCCCCTTCATTTGAGGAAGGTTTGGTCAATTTTTGCCATCATCTGGAACGACCATCGGCCGACCTTCACTCAACCATAGACGAAGCCACCCACGGAAGAATCCATCTTTTCGTGGACGACCAAGGTCGGGTCGCATCATGTCTTCCAGCTTCTTCGAACACGAACCACACCGGACAGATTCAACCCACCACTGTGGTTGGGGATGTGGACAGCATGCATCTTCCGAATCTGCAATGTTCATTACCATCTGGAGCCGTTGTGCCATCTCGAGCGTGCATGCAACCTGCACCCCACCAAGTAGTGCTTGTCCTCGTGAAAGGAGCGTCCAACCCCCTGCGAGGAACAGCCCGTATCCAAAGGTGGATTGTCCGCCGAGAATACTCAGGTATCCGAAAAGGAGGGGAAGGAGTGTTGTGTACGTTCCAAGCCGATGGAACCAACGCATGTGGAGAACACGTTGGGTGAGACGAGGCGTGAGCGGGATTGGTTCAGGATGTGGAGGAAATCCTTTGTTGAATCCAGAGGTTCGGCAAAGCACCATGAAGGGCACACGAGGGATGAGATGGCCCAGTAAAAATCCTGCAATCAAAAACAGAATTGCAGATAACATGGATTCCACATCATTGGTTGTTAAGGCGGTTTAGGGTTGCTTCGACCTTGTCCATCCCTCGAGAGATGTCTTCCTGAGAGATTGTGAATGCAAAGCGTAGGTGACCTTCACCGGACGGACCAAATGCAGTTCCAGGTGAGCATAGTACGCCGTCCTTGAGGAGTTCCATAGCCAGTTCTTGACTGTTCAATCCAGGAACCTGGATTTTCGGAAAGACATAGATCGAACCTTTTGGTCGATGGCATTCAACACCCGGCATGGCATTGAGGCGATCGACGATAAGATTGCAACGTGCATGGAATTCCTTGGCGAGGATATCGGGATAATCTGAGGCTTTCTCCATCGCTTCCAAAACGGCATACTGCATAGCATCGTTTGAGCAGGCGGTAATGTAATATTGCATCTTAATGACCTGCTTCATTGCTTCAATATTCGCTGACATGATGTACCCCATTCGCCATCCAGTCATGGCAAAGGTCTTCGAAAACGAATTGATGAGAAGAACTTTGTCATAATCGGTCCCAACAAACGATACATGCTCAGAATCAAACACAATCCGGTCATAGACTTCATCGGAGAGAATCCACAGGTTGTGTTTCTTTGCAAAGGCAAGAAGCTCGTCTCTGTGTTCAATCGTAAGTGTTCCGCCTGTAGGATTCGACGGGAAATTGTAAAGAATCGCAACGGTATTTTCGTCGACTATGGATTCAAGATCTACGATTGTAGGGACGAATTCATTCTCGAACAAACACGGATAATACCGGCTTTCTCCACCGCATAGGGTTACATCGGGCCCGTACAATGGGAAATATGGTTCTGGGAGAAGGACGTTCTTGCCTGGGTCGACCAACGTCAAGAACAGGTTGAGCAACGCGTTGGTGCCTGACATGGTGATGCAGACGTTGTCCTCAGATAGACCAGGCTCGAGGTGGTGCCATGATTCAGCAATTTTCGTGCGAAGTGCAGGTAATCCTGCGGTTGTTGTGTATTTGTTTCGGCCATCAAGCATGGCTTGATGAAAGGCTTCGATAGCGATAGGAGGAGGTTGAAAATCTGGCTCACCCAAACCAAAACTGATGACATCATCTCCAGCCAAATCGAACATCTTCCGTACGCCAGTCGGTTGAATGGCTAAGGCTCGTTTACTAAAGTCAGCCACGATCATCACCACCCTCTTCCGACTCGATGATGGCATCTACGACGTCTTGCTCTGGTGTCGGTGGTGGAACATACGTTGCATTCTTACTCTCATACTCGTCACCATCGCCACCCAAGAGGATGATCAGAGCGAGAATCAACAGTGCAATGGCCAAACCTGCCATGATTAATTCCTGAACTCCGTATTCCTCTTTTGGTGCTTGGCCGTCCCACATTCCAGCAACACTTGTCGCAACCATCAGCGACTGGACACCTTCAGTGTTAACGGCTCGAATCTCAACGGTTCGGTTTCCTTCCATGAGTTTCGATGTGTCAAGAGCAACACTCCAGTTGAAACGTGCAAACGGTCCGAGCGTCTCAGCATCTTCATCGAACGTTGCAGACGTCCATTCGCCTCCATCAATCCTGTATTCGACTGCAGAAACAGCACTGACCTGTCCCCAAGCAAGGCCTGTCAAGGTCGTAATGCCGTCTGAGGTGTTGCTGTCCATGACGTGGACTTGTGTCGTTACGTCTACCTCACCGGTCAAACCCTGGTATTTGAGGTCGAACGACATGGATACAGCTGCATGCGCATCAACCATTCCGAAGCCAAAATCTCGGTTCCAAAACGGGTCAACATCTGGGGCGGATGCTCCACCTCGTCGCTCAGCGGTGAGTTTGAGAATCTCCTTGATTTCAGCCGGAGAAAGGTCAGGATTGGCTTCGAGCATCATAGCCATGATACCTGATACGGATGGAGTGGCGTAGGATGTTCCAGACCCACGGCCTGTGTATCCATTTGAACTTGCATCTCCACCAATGAAATTGTTGCATCCCCCTGAAGAAACACACCCCTCGGCTTGGATAATGTTGGAACCCGGTGCTGTAACTTCAGGTTTCAATTCGTTGAGTGGATTACCGTCACCGTTGTCTCTGCGAGGGCCTCGTGATGAGTACCCTGCGATTGTATCATCTTCGCGGTCGATTGTGTTCTGGTCATCCGTTGCACCAACCGTGACCGACAAATCTGATGAGCCCATACCGGAGAGGCCATCGTTGTCAGGACCATCGTTGCCTGCAGCAACGCTAACAACAACGCCAGCAATCATGGCTTCATCGAGAATACGACTATGCATATCTGAACCGTCTGAACCGCCTTGTTCATGCGAAGTAATTCCCCAAGAAAGCGAGATGATGTCGATACCATATTCGCTTTCATCAGCACCTGACCAGGCATCGTCCTTGTGTTCAATGATCCATTCCAGACCATTCATTGCAGATTCATAAAATTCCTGAGGGATCAAATAGTTCTCAAACGGTCCTGCTCCAGCATCTGTTCCAATTCGAACATCGACAAGAGCTGCATCAGGGGCAGCGCCATAGAAATCAGTCTGCTCCCCATTGGCATCGATACCTGTTGCAGC
>CATISI010000011.1 GCA_949538025.1 Candidatus Poseidoniaceae archaeon | reverse complement strand
CAAAGCATCGATGTTGTTGGTAAGGTTATGCCTGATTCCGATGCAGAGGACGGTCGCTACCAACTCGTCATCGTGTTCACGTCTGATTCAAACGTCGTTATTGAATTTGCAGCGGATACGAGCGTTAGTGCTCAACAATCATCTGGTGGACTGCTCAACATGTCGCCCTGGATTGCCTATCCGTTACTAGCAGCAGTAGCGGTTGCCATGGTTATTGCTGCTCGCCGACTCAAATCCTCAGCGAAAGTAACCGACTCAGGTACCGACCTTGTGTCTCCTGATGCTCATACAAATCCAGACCATCTCGGCACACGACGTGATGAAGCTCTCGACATCAGCCATTCTGTGAACGACATGGCATCTGGCGAAGTCTCACAAGATGAAATCGCTGCTGCACTTGCTCAATCCATGGATATGCCTGTTCCAAAGGTATCGGCACCCGCCGGTTTGCCTCCTGCCGGGCTGCCTCCTGCAGGTCGTCCTCCTGCTGGTTTACCACCTGCTGGTCTTCCGCCTGCTGGACTTCCACCAAATCCCGTCAGGGAAGTCCTGCCCCTACCAGCAGGTCCACCATTGCCTCCAGGAGGTCTTCCAAACGGATGGACCATGGAGCAATGGCAGCACTATGGTGAGCAATATCTTCAGCGCATGGGTTTGAAGTGATACGTTCAAATGGATGATACAAAACGTTGGTCCATGCTCAACATAGTTTTGTTTGGTCCACCAGGCGCTGGAAAAGGAACGCAAGCCCAACGCATGATGGATGCAACCGGTTTGCCGCAGGTTTCAACAGGTGATATGCTACGTGCTGCTGTGAAGGCCCAAACAAGCGTAGGATTGGAAGCCAAGAAGTATATGGATGCAGGAGCACTTGTACCGGACCAAGTCATCATCGATCTCATTAAGGATCGAATGAAGGAGGGCGATGCACAGGATGGCGTCATGTTTGACGGCTTTCCTAGAACCGTTCCTCAGGCAGAAGCACTCGCTAAAATCGTTGATGTCTCGATTGTTCTTGCAATCGATGTTCCGGACGAACGTATCGTCGAGAGAATCTGCGGTCGTTTCAGTTGTGGTAATTGTGGCGCCGTCTATCATGATTCATTCAATCCGCTTCCAAAATTAGGTTGTACCTGTGGAGCGTTTTCCGAGAAGCGTCGAGCAGATGATACAGAATCAACAGTTGTTGCCCGGTTAAAAGCTTATCATGAGCAAACAGCACCCCTCGCAACGTTCTACGAAGATGCGGGATTGTTCACAGTTGTTGATGGCGATAGAGACATCGATTTGATCACAACAGATTTGCTCAATGCACTCAACTGAGGTGGAACGAATGGGTCGCCGACGACATCGTCTGAAGGACAAGCGAAGGCAGCATGCTTTGCAATCCCGAGACCATCTTCTTACGATGCTTCAAGATGCTGAGAACCACCAGATTCATCACCGCGAGACATATGCTAGACATTTGTTCAAGATTTCTCGTCGGCATCGCCTCAGATTGACAAGTGAAGCGAAAGAACTCGTTTGCCGAAAGTGCTCGTCCTTGTTGGTACAAGGTTCAACTGCTCGAGTACGTTTGAGAAATGGTTTGAGAATTCAAAGTTGTCTCACATGCGGACATGTGCGTCGCACCCCTTATTCGCCACCTGTGGAGGTTTCAGTGTGAATGTTCCAGATTCGATTCTACGACAAGCTAAGGACGCCTCTTTGCCTGTAACGATGCGAATTGGAAAATCTGGTCTCTCGGATGCAGTTGTTGTAGAATTGGAGGGGCAACTGTCATCGAGAACACTGGTTAAAGCAAAAGTAAACCGTGGGCTCTATCCTCGTGAAGAGATGAAACAGGTGTGGGCATATCTTGCAAACGAAACGTCAAGTCATGTCGTTTTTGCGCGGGGGAATGTGGCTGTGTTTTGGAAGAATTGATTCAAACACCAACCCAACGCTCAATAAGGTCATGTTGGTCCAAACAACATGGGCGGTAGTCTTCTTTTCACGCGGCGACATCCAGCACAATTGATTGCACTTCTCTCTTTGATTATCGTCGGTACGATGTACTTTGTACAGAGTGGATTTGCCGCAGGTGGCGGAGACGGGATTAATCTCGACATTAACGTCAAAGACGGGATGGAGAAGCAAGCCGTCTACGTCGGGCTTGGAATTCTCCTGTTCGTTTATGCCCTCATCATTACCGAGGTTGTTCATCGCACACTTGCTGCGGCACTTGGTGGACTTCTCGCTGTTGTCGCACTGAACTTTTACTCCGTTGAAGACACGCTCAGTCTCAAAGCGGTAACGACCATGATTGATTGGGAAACCATTGGTCTTCTTCTTGGTATGATGGTTATGGTCGGTGTCATTTCACATACGGGTGTTTTCGAATGGTTTGCAGTGCAAGCCTACAAGAAAAGTGGTGGCGAGATTTGGACACTTGTTGTTATTCTCTGCGCAGTTACGGCAGTATTGTCGGCATTTTTGGACAACGTTACAACCATGCTTCTACTTACTCCCGTTACAATCCAAATCGCGAAAGTACTGGACATCAAACCGATACCGATTCTGATTTCAGAAGTTCTGTTTTCGAACATCGGTGGTGCAGCCACCATGATTGGTGACCCTCCGAACATCATGATCGGATCCGCAATGTCTCCTTCGGCGATTGAAGGAAACAAAGATGCTAATATTGCAGCACTCGCATCAGAGGGCGTCACATTCAACGACTTCATCATTGAGATGGCACCTGGTATTTTGTTAACAATCGTTCCATCCTTCATGCTCATACGCTGGTTGTACAAGGATGAGTTCAGTGGACGACGGGATCGTGATATTACCGAACTCGAGCGCCAATATGCCATCAAGGACATGAAAGGTCTCAAAGTAAGTGGCACCATTCTCTGTCTCGTCATCGTCGGATTTTTCTTGCATCCAGTCGTTCACATTGCAGTTTCTTGGGTTGCGCTCGCAGGTGCAGTCATCATGTTGCTTGCAACAAACCCACACGAATTAGAAGAACCCTTGGAACATGTCGAATGGACAACGTTGCTCTTCTTTGCTGGTCTGTTTGTGCTCGTTCATTCATTGCAGTATATGGGCGTTATAGACTACATCGGAAGTTTTGTTGAGAAAGGTATCGAATCGTTTAGTGAAGAATACAGACTGGCTGCTGCTGTTGTGATTATTCTTTGGGTCTCAGCTATTGCATCTGCCTTTATCGACAACATTCCATACACAGCCACAATGATTCCAATCGTTCTCTCGCTTTCTGTTGAACTCAGCCTCGATCTTGGGCCATTGATTTGGGCACTTGCTTTTGGCGCTTGTCTTGGCGGTAACGGTACGCTCATCGGTGCCTCAGCGAACGTTGTAACAGCAGGACTTTCTGAAGAAGCCGGCTACCCAATATCCTTCAATGAATTCTTCAAAGCAGGTTTCCCAGTCATGCTCCTCTCTACGTTCATTGTCACCTTCTACATGATCCTTGTCTATGTTGTAGGCGGCGAAGATGGTGGTACAACATGGAAGATCGCTCTTACCTGTATCGCACTCATCGGAATCATTGCTCAATACTCTCGTGGTCGTGCCAAAGGAAAATCACCAGCGGAAGCCCTGGTTGACGATGACGCTGAACAAATTATTTCTGCCATCAAGTCAGTGGTCATTTCCTCTGGTAAAGCAGATACGGCTCTTGATGCTGAAGAGTAGGCTCGCCAAGGCGTTGGATTGAAGAACCTGAACCCGAAGGAGCAACGGGGTCACCATGAACGAATGCGGAGTCTGCGGCATTCTCTATCTCGCAGGTGGTTCTTGTCCTGCTTGCGGTTCGCAAATTCAAAAGAAGTCTGAGGATTTTCAAGACGCTGAGATGGTTCTTCCCACAGAAGTACCTGGTTTGGACGAGGCGGCTGATGCTTGGTACGATTTGGAAGGTATGGAGCGTCCAGTCGAGGAGAAGGAGGTCGAACCTACGTCTTCACTTCCATTCGGCTTTGGTGGTGAATCCATGACCAACGTGTCACGTCTGCCGTTCGGAATCGGAAGCCATCGTGATGGAATACCGTTCGATGTCGAGCATAGTTCTGAAACACACGAAGAAGAGCCTAACCCTGAATCTCCTATTGTTTTACTGCAAGAGAATGTGGTTGAATCAGAAAGCACTGCAACTCTTCCAGAGCCAGAAAACGATAAATTTGAAGAAACTGTCCCCTCGCTTCCCGAATTAGATTTTCCAATCAAGGAAGAGGCTACTCTAACGCCTGAGCCCGTTCGAATCACCGCTATTCCAATCATGGAGGCTACGGTTGCTGAGGCAATTCCTGAGATTCCTCTCGATACAACCTCCAATGATGGAATCTTCGCACAAGACGACGATGTAATCGAAGTTGTCTTCTCTGATTTGGAAGATACTATTGTGCATGTCGACCATGGAGTTGATGATTCCTTTGCCCAGCCGCAAGTTGTCGAATATGCGGAAAAAACATTCACTCCATTCGACCTTCACCCAGCACGAGCGATGACTGTTCAGGCATCCAACGATGAATCTCTCAAAGCGCTTGTCGAGGGCGGTTTTGTCTCCATCGGGCAAGGCGATTGGCGTAACGCTGCTCGTTCTTTTCAAAGAGTTCTGGCGAGTGTTCCTGGTGATGTTGGTGCGATGAACAACTATGGAATTGCGTTACTTCAAGTTGCTACGACAATGCAGGAGTCTGCCGATCCTGTCGATGTCTCCAATGCAGCTACACAGTTTGAAGCAGCCATTCTTTCCCTGAGAGAAGCAGTTCGTGCCAACACCGATCATCCTGAACCGTTGTACAATCTCGCTCAGGCCCTTTTCCTCAGCGGACGTGAAGAGAAGGCTCTCGGGCTTGTTGGTATGGCCTCAGAAACGGAGAAATCCAAATCCCACTTTGTCAATCTACACGCAGCCATTTTAGCCCAATTGGGGCAGTATGGGGAAGCAAAAACTATACTTGCATCGATACAAGGCGAGCCGCTGGTTTCGCAAAATCTTCTCAAGTTGCCATCATTATGACCCATTTCGGGGTTCTATGGTGCGATATGAAGCCAACTTGACATCCGATTTCTTCATATACGTGAGGTAGGTCGGAAGGTTGCTTAGCACCTCGGCAACTGCTGTCGGGGGAAGGGCTGAGGAGAATCATCCCTCGGGGAGATGGTTTTCTGTGGAAGCCGAATTGGCATGTTTAGATACCGAAGGGTTACTCGCAT
>CATISI010000010.1 GCA_949538025.1 Candidatus Poseidoniaceae archaeon | reverse complement strand
TGTTCCTAAGAACCCGCTAACCATACTGCTCCCTATTTCGTTTGTCTTCATGGTAGTCCTTAGGACAATCGGTCATCGACGCAACAATATGTGGGTAACATGAGGGTCAATCATGGTGCGGCAGCGTCGAAAGTTCAAGCCTCGTGCGAGAACGACGCGCTCACTCGATTTGGATAACGTTGGTTCGGATGAAACACAAAAAATTCAACCACCTACAGCCTTTGGGAATCTGTGGAAAATCTTGCCACCACTTTCAACCCGTTTGTATGAGAAAAGCGCACTCGGGCATCGTCTCGAAGATGGTTCGATCGCATTAACCGCTTCAGAAGTTCTTTTTTGTCATTGGCATCGACACGTTCCACTACCTAATGCGTCATGGCTTGAATCAGAACTTGAGAAAAATCCACGCTTGATATACGAGGCGATTATATTGGACGTTGGCCGCAACGGTGGAGAAATGATTGTACCCTCCATTCACCGACCAAATTTGGAACACCTGTCTTGGGCCATTCGATGGCATCGTGACCGTAACCATCTCAAAGATGACTACCAGTCCTCTGTTTCAATTGCAACCACCCATGACGTTCTTGACTGGAACAACCTACTCGTCTGGTGCCGCCAATCCAAAGAAATGAACATCGAATCGGAGTTGTTTGTTATCGACGATGAATTGGATGTGACGATGTACAAAATCGATTTAATCAACCCTTGTGGAAATTTGGTCCCATGGAATGAATTGAGAGAATCAGACAAGACCAATTTTCTCAACCAATGGAACAACCGAACGCTCACGGAATCAGGAAGTTATGTAGGTCTTCATTCACCATGGAATTGGCAACAAATTGGTGTTGAGCACATGTCTGGAAGAGTTTTAAGAAAAGAAGAGGATTATTTTATCGAACATATGATTGTAGAAAATGCGCCACCATCAGAAGAATCTCTCTTGATGAACGATCTCCTGAATCGTGGGTTGTTGCTCCGACCCGGGTTCAAGTATGGATGTCGTTGGAGAGTGTACGATGGTGATCTCAACGAATCGCATGCTCCATGGTTGATTCAACCACACAAAGAAGCAGCAACAACATGGGAAGGCGTATGTTTGAGTGTTCGACTTGCTGAAGGTGTTCACAAACAGTGGGTTTGTGCTATTCCAGAGGGAGATGCATGGAGGTACCTAAGGATTCAAAGATGGTCACCCGGTAAGAACTCCTCCGCTTCATGATGCTCCCTTTGCTCAGGCTCCTTCTGTGTAGACATTCGTGCAAACAGAGAGGTAGCAAACCACACCGAGAAAATGAGGAAGAAGAGCGTAAGTACGAACGATTGATCACCAATCAAGGGAATCCTCTCGTCTTCAACCGCCTTGAGTTCAACATCGATTGTCCATGATTCACCGTTGAAGGATTGAAGATGAACAGTTCCCATAACATACATGTTGTCTTGTAGTAGTCCTTGTGGATCAATATTCAAAACAATGGTTCCATTGCCTTTCTCAATCTCTACAGTTGGTTCTGCTGTGGCGATGCGTGAAAGAGGTCCTTCGATTTCAATTGTGTATTCTGCAGAGCCAATTCCTTCGCCTCTGTACGGTATGCTGAGTGTGCTTGATTCAACCACAGGTATTGTATCCTCTAAACGCATGCTGATTGGGAGAGGAATCGAGCCAAGTGTTGTGATGGAAGTTTGTACATCAAAGACATCATCTCCACAATGTATGGTGCCAGTGAACGTAGCTGTAGAGTCAATCATACCGGCCTCGCTAAATGTCCCATAGTGTTCCGATCCGATTGCTGAATCGTTTGTAAAGAATACTTGACGACCATCGCTACCATCGAGGGTACCCGAGCATGGTTCCGTTGAACCACTCGAAGTTTGTACAAACACAAGTGGGTCTTCTTGGAGGAGTGTTGTGCCAAAGTCATTGAAATTGATACGCGTTGATGGCGAGCAATTTGTGGAATGAAATTCGAGATTCCATTGTCCTTGTTCCTCAACAACTCGGACGTACCACGGAACGAGAATACCATCGTGGTCGCGTATGAGAATACCACGTTCACCAAATTCATCACCTGGTTGAAATAAATCACTCGCAACACCATCGTTAACACCACGTAGCTGTTCTTGGTTGCCATCTGCCTCAATCGTTTTGAGGTACGGTCTACGTTGGTCAATGTTCATCGCATTATGTGATGAATCGCCAGCTGCAAAGTCTTCGAAGAGAACGAGAACACCTTCGCCCGGCAACGATGCATCATATCCTTGTTGCACTCGTTTTTCAATCCAAATGAATTCATCAATGGACACCTGTATACGTATCCTATCGCCGCCATTGGTTCGATCCTCCAATGCAAGGACTGGACCAATGCAAGGACTAGGAGAATTCGATGGCCATTCCAAGGAAATTTCACGCGTTGCTCCGTGACCGATTGCAGCCATTGTTGGCCCAGTTGGTAGGGATGGGGTGTCACCTCCTCCATTCCAATTGCCGCTCGCCATGATGTCCCACACACCTATGCCTTTCCACGAGCCCGAGTACCCTGAATCATGAACAGGATAAAGGTCGTATGCTCCGAATTGGTGCATCATTTCGTGCAAAATCGTTCCAAATCCATTGATTCCATGCCGCATGGACGACATTGTGTAATGTTCAAACGTAACATCTCCATTTTTGATTGGCTCTGAGAACGATGTGAAATGTGACCAAATACGATTTGACGAACCAGAACCTTGTTCTTGAGCAAGTGTTGAATGGAGAATGAGGAATCGATCAACAACTCCATCCCCGTTGAGATCGTAATCCGATAATGTTGCTACATTCATGGATTCGACAACATGTTTTGCAAGTATAGCAGGTAAAAATTCAGTGCCATCACCATAATCACGGCCGTATTGTCCATCGTCACCGTAAGCTGAGAGCGGTTCTGGTGCGCGTATGATTTCATCGTGTATGGTGATGTTCACAATCACCTCTTGACCTAGAGCCTGAGTAAAATACTCTCCAGAATAGTCCTGAAATTCAGATTCGATTTGTGATTTCGCATCATTGTTCAATTGATTCGATTCAAAATCAACGAGAACCACAAACCACGATTCATTTGTTTGCAAACCAACCAGTGGTGCGGATGTATCGGTTTGGCTTGATACATCGATTTGGAACAGGTCATTGATCTCGTTTGAGTATATTTGGGAGGCGATGGCAAGAACCAAGCAGAGGACCATTCCAATGGCTTGCCACGTTTTGCCCATGCCCGACTGACTTCATCGGTTCGTTTCAAGTGTTGGGTGTCTTGTTGGGATTAAGGATAGTGTTTTGTATGCTCAGGATACTTTCATCATCGCTTCTTTGGAGGAACCACAAGGCACACTTGGCAGATTTCATTGCTAAAATGAATGACGGCGGAAATTCAGATTCTTCGCAACCGAACAGAACGATATCGGTTATCCGATAATGAATAATGGTATCAACAAGTCGTTCCCGTTCTTCCATGCTTGTTGAGAGCGACTTAAAACGCATCAGTGCTGTGTGTTCAGGGATATTGAGGTGTGGTAATTCATCGCCGCTACTTGTATTTCCGACATAGAGTATGATGCGCCTTCGACCCTCATGGTCAAACATTGGCTCCAGAGACAAGGCCTGACCTGATAACCGGACGCTTCTTCGAATGGAATGTTCCAAAATAACTAGCATACCACTTAACATGAGGATGTTGGTTCCATTCCAGCGGCCTGGAAGAGATAGAAGTAAAACAACACCACCAATTCCAAGAATTCGTGATCTCCACCAATCTTGATTGTTCTTTGTGATGAGGCCTAATGATCCCGCAGTTATTGTTGCAAATGCGAGAACATATGTCATCAATAAAGACCAAAATATAGCAAGGACAAATGTAAACAACGCAACTGCATCATAACGTTCCGTTAACCCGATGTTCTGATGTATCCCATTTCCAAGTGAATACAGCATCGGGATAAGAGAATAAAACAGAACGAAAAGTGTGAGATATCCCAGAAATGAGGAACGAATCATCCAATTTTTTAGCATCTTGCCTTCATTTTTTGTTAAACCCGGTTGTGCAAAATTATACATTGAACGAAGCCCAAATGGGAGTACGATAAGAATTGACAAAAATACTGCACTAAGCCATCGCACTACGCTCCAAGATGCTGGTTCGTAGAGCGCAAGGCATGATGTATCATTGCACGGATTGAGATGAATCATTAGGACTTTCAAAATACCATCAATCTTGAACATTAAACCAAATGTGAGGATAGCGATGAAAACAAATCCAGTTGTTGCTTTTTGTGTTAAGGTATCAAAATGAACCTGAATTGGAAGAGATGAGTCTCGCTCAAGTTGCAATCCGTTGCCAATCCTCAAAGGACTCCCTCACACCAAGTCGTGGTGCTCAGGATCTGCACGTGCTTGTACGATGGTTCGATAAACACCAAACATACCCCAAAGTGTAAGCATTCCGAGAACAAGGACATAACCCCAAGGTTGACCATCGTCGACGGCCCATCCAAAGGCAAGAAGTACACCGAGCGATAAGGCACCCCGTCGAATACCTTGAGGGACTGCGAGTCGCATATCCAAATGCTTCGGGCCTCCACCAAATCGACGTTCGTAGAACTCGCCTTGAACAACAGCACCGATGAGTATAATTGACAGTGTTGTCCAGTAGAAGAGGTTACCATTCGAAAAGAAGTTGTCAGCAATTTCTGCTTGTCGCTTTGCTTCAAGTGCTTCAGGGTCTTCTTCGGCAACAAAGAGTGATTCAAAGTCACCAACACTGATGGTCCGTAATGCGAGATTCTCTTCATCATCGTTGGTCATCGTTTCTGGTGAAGAGATGAAGAACGACAAAAGGTTCCAGTTGTCACCCTCATTTGCTCCGTTCAAACCATCGACTGCGTTACCAGCGAGTGAAAATGATACATCCCCGACATCTGTTGATGGTGCAGTCCAAGTGACAACCCAATCATTGCTTGGAGCCGTTTGTGATACTGCTCCTGGTTCAGAGCCATCTGTGTTGGTAACAATTTGTGTGCCTTCTCCAGCAGTGAACGTTCCTAGTCCGTAGTCACTGAGCAAGAAACCTCCGTTGTCATACGATGCATGTTGCAGATTGATGGTGAATTCATACGATTCTCCAAGAGAGTATGCACGTGGGACGCCTGAAATTGATACGACGACATCGTTGGATGGAACACCATCACCATGACATGTGCATCCAGTTTCGACGGTCAATCCACCGTTGATTGGATTGATCCATGGAGGGCCGTTTGGGTTGGCAACGACCGGCGCAAGCAGGCAAATTGAAAGCAACAAAATGAGAAGTGCCCTCGACCTCATGATATCCTCTCTGATTTGGCCACTTCAATTCATCCTTTCAACGTTGCTTCAGGTCCATGGATTCACGACTCTTTGATGGCGTTGTTGAGTCCAGTCATCATAGCCTTACCGTCGCCAAAGAGCATCATGGTTTTGTCC
>CATISI010000009.1 GCA_949538025.1 Candidatus Poseidoniaceae archaeon | reverse complement strand
GACTAGGATTCCACGGCGCATACATCGATGATGAAATCAAACCGATTGAAAGAACGGAAGAATTACCGTCATGGATTCCTTCACATACAGTTCAACAAGTAGACCCAAAACCAGAAGATTACGCGACAGATGGCGTTCACATCATCAGTTTTGATCGCGCAACTCAAGTGATGGATGCAGCAATTTCGGCACTACAGCACTACAGATGTAGAGGCAGGGGTACTGTTCTACTAATCGATGCAAACAAGGATAGGCACAGTGAATGGAATCGCAGGTTGGGTCAAATCGGAATTACGTGCGAATCACAGGCCGATGTTGTAGGCAGTACATCTGCCGTTCAGGCCATCCTCCGGTTCCTATCGATTTCACACGGTCAAGATGCTTGGTCCATTGCTAAGTTGTTTGACATTGTTCAATCGAAAGCCTTCCCTATTATGGAGAACCTGTTTCTAGACCTTGAACATCCAGTCAACAAAGATTGGCGACCAAGGCCACATTTGGACGTCATTGAGAATATTGGTCGCAGCTTTCACGTTCTTGGTGGAAAGGGAGCATTGCAACGATGGCTTGGCTCTCTCTCTGCTGCAACACCTTTCTCGACGGAAGAACACCGGCGTGAGCTAGAACTACAGTCGCTCGAGGAAACACAATGGTGGTTGCAATGCCTTGCAGTATCTTGGTCAGCACTTCTCAGTGAACCGGAGTTAACGTATCTCAAGTCTGGATGCATCGGTACCTCATCACAGGTTCCTCTTCCTTTGTCTCAGGCGAGTCAAGTTCCAAGAGACGTTCTTGCATTGATGCTTCAAGCCTGCGATTGGGAGAAAGTGTTCGATCGAACACAACGGTACGATGCTTCGGTAGGTGCTGTTCAAAACTGGGTCCAAGCAATTGATGCTTTACTTCAATACCCATCAAGCGTTGATTTTGTCGAGATATGCCGCTTCGCCTCTGAGCAAACAAAGGCTCCTCAACACCGTGTGGACCACACTGAGGTACTTATCCGCACGCCGCTCCAAGCGTACGGGGTGAAAGCCGATATTACGCTGTTCGTTGGCTTGGATGTAGCATCGTGGTCAATGAAGGCGGATCGAATACCCTGGGTGGACGATGCAGTACGAGTTGAATTAGGATTGACGGATGGTGATCTCCCGATTCGACGTGCTCGTCACCTGTTCAAATCCTTGCTCAATGCGAGCCAACAAGCGATTGTTTTCGAAACGGAACACGATGAATCCGTTGGAAATTCAACTCCGGTTGCCGAATATCTTTCAATGGTTGAATTGGATGGAAAATTGTCAAGCCTTCGACACCCTCCTGTTTTCATTGAGCCATTCATTTCGGAGGGTGCTGGATGGACAATTGTTACGAGAGATGATGGAAACGTGTTGACGTATCGAAGTTCAATGCTTACCAGCATTGGTAGTGAGGTGGCGATTGAACGTGCGGAAAATACGCTGCGAGACCAACGGCAACATTCTGGACTTGAGATACAATTCACCCGTCAACCAACGACTGTCATTCAATCAAGCCGTTCTGTAGCCGCCCGATATGAGCGCGAAATCCATCTTGATAGGTTTCGCCGCCAACCAAAATTCAACTTAATGGCAAACGGAAGTACGATGGATTGGCCGATTCGCAACAATTTGCTAACGACCACGGATCTCATCATACAACCGACTGTATCTCAGGCCAAAACACCTGGAGGTAGAACATCCCAAACATATCCACATCTTGGATTTAAAAAGAATGGACGCTCGAGAGGCCCCTCCATTGACCCAAGACCACTTCCTCCTCCGAGGTATGGCTCTGAAAACATGGAAGCAATTCTTACAACACAAACAAGAGATGAGGCTTCGAAGATATGGTCTACAAGCCGCTTGAACCCGTGGTTTGTTTGTCCACGTCAAGCTTGGACTGAGCAGGTGCTGCATGCAAAGGACGCTTCTCCGGAACCGTCAGAGGACATTGCTCCTTTGGCCAAAGGAACACTTGTTCATTCCATCGAAGAGCATCTGATGACCGTGCTCGGCATTGAAGTTGGTGGCCAGCCTCTTTCTATTGGCACACCTATGCATCTTGGTATTACACTCTCAGAATTGGAGTTATGGCAAAGCGTTCTGAGTCGATTATCGGAGTTGGCACCTTGGCTAGCGAGAACCAACGCCGTATCTGTTCATCGCTGCAACGATTTGATTGGATGCTCCCCTGAAGAGTGGAATGCATGGATTGAAGGAAGCCATGAACTCCCGATTGGCGGTCGATTAGGACGCTTACTTCTTGCAGATCTTGGCTTGACTTCTGCAGCACCAATCGCAAGCGAGTGGGCTCTTCAACAGCAATCTGAACAACATGTCGAAATCCATGGATTCGACGATTCAATGGAGAGTTCTTCCTTGAACATTCGAGGTAGGATTGATCGCGTTGACAGTATTGTTTTCTCGGAGGACGTCGTTGAGCAATTGAATGAGAATGGGTTGTTCGCTGATAGTGCTGAAGAACTCCCATTGATTTTTGATGAAAAGGAACCTCCTGCAAAACGTTTCATCATCATTCGTGATATCAAAACTATTGAAGGTCCAAAACCAGGCCAAGGAGGTTCTCGCCATGCTTCTGGGTTGTTTAAGGAAATCCAACTTGCTGTTTATGCACGTGCTTGGGAGATTGCACATCCGGGAGACAGAGTGATTGGCGTTGGGATTTCAGAAGTCGGCGATGACACGGAGCATTTTGTTGAAATCGATCCGACGTTCAAGTCCTATACATCCCTTCTCAACATCGGATCACAAACTGCGTATTCAAGTAATCATTTCCGAATTCCAAACGAAGGTACAAGCCCACAGAGCAACAGTTTCCGCGCCTGGATGAGTTCCCGAATCACTGCTGCAATACGTGCTCGCGATGCGAGTGAACTTGGTTGGAATCATCCAACGCCAGGCTCACACTGTTCGTATTGTTCTTTGGCGACCGCATGTCCTTCGGCGTCCATAGGAGGCGAGGTGAAATGATCTCATTCAACCGTAGCCAGAGGCTTGGCCTCAATTTGGACCAACACATCGCCTTAGATGCAGGAGCAGGTACAGGAAAGACCACCGTGATGGCTGAACGCTATGTTCAACATCTCCTATCCGCTGAACAGCGTGCTACGTATGTTTTGCCACCTCCACTCCGACAGGAACCCACTGGCTCGGGAAAGGTCTTGGCCGCAAAACGCGATCGAACACCACTGAACGAATGGAAAGGATTGTTGCCGCAAGAAATCGTAGCGATCACCTTCACCCGGAAAGCCGCCTCGGAATTGCGTTCTCGTATCCGTCAACGCATTCAGTCACTACGCGCACATCCTGTCAGCCAAGAGGACAGAATGGGCGTTCATGACCCCAGACTTCGCCACCAAGGCGATGTCTCGATGCTGATGTCCTTGCTCGAAACTGCTTCTATTTCCACCATCGATGCATTTCTGTCTGAAATTCTAGCGCCACACATCGATTCGGTTGCTCTTCATTTGAGCAAGGAGCAATTGCCTGACGAAAAAGCACCGCTCCTTCGAACCCAAGCATTGAACTCCGCTTGGAGAATTCGTAATGCCCGAGATGCCATCGAAGCCGGAATGCTCCAATCTGCTGATGATTTCATCGCTGCACGGAACCGTTTAGCAATCCGACTTGGTGGACAACAGAGCGCTCAAACCGTCTTAGAGGGACTGCTAGAATCGTCGCTTTTCGTTGAAGAATCAAGACGCCGTTTGCGATCTCGTTCCATACGAACAAGTATGCCCTGGGGCGGAGAAACGCCTCCAGATTACCGACTAATTGAGGACATGATCTTGCAAGAATGTGAACATTTGATTGATCCCGTAATTGAAGATGTCTATGCCATCATCAATGAGTGGGTGGATGTCTTCCTCAACCATCATCCCGTCTTTGTTGCTCCTGCTCAAACAGAAACAACCAACACACGATTCAATCAACTCGCTTACCTTGCCCGTGAGCCACTTCCTGATGGGCCAATGGAGCGTCTACAATGGCTGTATCAAGTTGTAGCTTCTGCTACGACACCTGCCCAACTTGATGAGGTAACGCCTTCCATTTTGAAAGGTGGAAACTTCCCACGAAGCAACTATCTCGCCGGTTGGCCTGCAGGGTTAGTGACATGGTCTTCGCTCAAGACGAAAGATGTTCAGCCATTGAAAGAACAGGCTGCGGCCCTTGCTTCAGATGCTGGTCAGCGTTTGCAAGACCGTATTCATGACCCTGCTGATGGGCGTCTTGTTTTCATGCTCTGCAAAGTTGCTTATTGCCTTGACCCATCACGGCCGTTTCTTCACAGAGAACCAAACGAACGTTACGATCGAGAACTTCTCGGTCTTGAAATCGGGCGAGAACCACCCCAGATGAAGATGCGCGTCTCGAGAAATCTACAGGTTGAGGTTCTGAACGATTTGTACATCGTACACTCTGGCTGCCAAGATTTGCTTCGTCATTTGAAATCGCAAGAAGAAGCGCATGATTTTGATGATGTACAATTGATGGTTGGTGATTTACTTCTCGTGCGTTGTCCCGCGATTGTTCGTCACTGGTATCCACCCGAAGCAGTTCAAGCCTTGGATGACCTTGGGGATGAGCCATGGTCGGATGAACACATACGAAGAGCGCTAATGCTGATGCAAGGTGAGGAGGAGAAGTATCTTGATTTGCAAAGACGTTACGCACTCTTGAAACAAATTCGAGCCCGATATCGTGCCTTCATTATCGATGAATATCAGGATACGAACCCCGAACATGCCCGGCTTCTCTCCCGCCTTTGGGGGCGCCGGGAGGGGATTTCGAAGGAACATCCCGCGCCACTCGGGCCATGGGACCCAACCATCTGTATTGTTGGCGATATGAAGCAAAGCATCTACCGATTTCGACAAGCCGAAGTGACCGTCATGCGCCGAATGGTTGCATCTATTCGCGTTGCGAACAGCATTGAACAGAATGAGCCGAGGCTTGAGCCATTCATCCAATCGGGACATGGCCGAGATCCTCGGCCGATTGGCGCGGGGGGTGAATCAGGGTCGTTCATTCAAGCATCGGACTATTCCCGCAACGAACAATCAGCGCCATGGGAATATGTTTCCTTCGGAATTGATGACACAGGAATGCCAGTTGAAGATACAACAGTGCAAGAGCGAGCAGAAGGCCACATACAGCTCCGCACGAATTTCCGAACCGCACCAGGTTTGCTTCGAACACTCAACAACATGTTTGATGATACATTCGACGCTCGACATCATCAATTCCCCGGAGATTTCCATGCTACTGCCCAACCTCTCGAAGATGGACGTGAAACCTCTCAAACTGGAACGATTGAATGGCTTCTACCAACCCAGAATGATACGGGAGAATTGCCCTTGGATTTGATGGAAGGATACAATCTCTACGATGCAAGAAACGCAAATCTACGCCACCTTGAACACGAACTTATCGCATCACGCTTGGACACTCTTGTTCGAGGCTTACCAACACGTATTTGGTCATCTGATTCAGCCGATTTCGTCGAAATAGAGCCAGAAGAAACCATATGTCCGGAAGATGTGATGATTCTTGTTCATTCAAGAAAACATATTCCTGACCTTATTTCGCGTCTTCAAGCACGCGGTTTACCAGTGATGGCCGATAAGCAAGGCGAGTTGTTGAAACAACCAGTTGTGCAACCCCTGATGGCTGTTCTAGAACTTCTCTCTAATCCAAACTCGAGGCATGCAGTTCATTCGCTCCTTCGTTCGCCAATCATCGGTGCATCATCCATTCAAATTGAGGAGTTAATGGGGGCATCAGATGTCGAAAACTTCTGGCTCCATACTGCACAGTACTTCGTCTCAACACCCCAAGGCCCCCTATTAGCAGCACTTGCTCAGTTGGTTCAACATGGTGCGATTTACGAGGTCTTTGATACCGTGTTGGATCACAGCGATTTGCTAATTGCCTACCCCGACGAATCCGAGCGACAAGTTGCAGAGATGTGGTGTGCGCTGGTACAGAAAATTGGGACTGATTTAGGGCATGAGCCCGCAGCAATTCTGGGACAAATGAAAGCATTTGCAACGCTTGGAAACAAAGGGCCGCAAGCGAGTACAACGCCTACTAGCGGCGCTATCCAAATCATGACGATTCATGGTGCAAAAGGGTTGCAAGCGCCCGTTGTCATCGTAACTGGTCTGTTTGAGGCAGGCCGACGTAGTTCGAGCATTGAAGCCCAGAACAACGTTCTCATCACACCCGACGTCATCGCAGGTAGAATCCAACCATGGAAATCGAAAGACAAACCAGAGGACGCATTATGGATGTTAGCCGAACAGATGAACAAAGCTCAGAATCAGGCGGAACTTCGACGCCAATTCTACGTAGCGCTAACACGAGTGAAGGACAGACTCATTTTTGTTGGCTCACCGAACGCTCCTTGTTCAATTAGTGAGAATTCGAAAATTACCATGAAAATCAACTCCAAAGGAAACAACATGGGGGACCTGATGATGGATGGGTTCCGATACATGGGGGTTCAATCAGGGGCAGAACAGGTATGGAGCCTTGATGGTGATGTACAGGGCCAACGTCTAGGGGAATACGGTGAACAAGAATTGGAGTTCGATCCAATTTCTCTTTTCCATGCAAGTGGGTTCATGGATGATTCGCTTCAACAATTGCGAGTGTATCATCACCCAGATTGCTTCTCAACACAGACGCCAACTTCGCAATTGGCCAATTGGCTGGCTATCGAAGAGCAACTATCTGTGCCGATTGACGTTGTCGAAACCGAGCGACATATTGTGCATCAATCGCCAACACTTCGAATGACAGCACACGGATTGGATACCGCAAATTCCTGCCGTAGGCGGTATTGGTTATCGCATGTGAAGGGTTGGCAGAGTGAGCCGTTGCACACTCGAGGAAATCCCAATCTTAACCATGATGAGGAGGATCAGAAGGACCGTTCAAACGGTGAAGATTTGCAGTACGAACCAATTGGTTGGCCCTCCGCGACGTCGTTCGGTTCCATGTTTCACAGACTGGTTGAGATTGGAATAGCAAATCCAGCTGAAATCAAATCCAAGGAATTCAACCTGAGTCCAGTTTGGTTGAATGCACAGTCGAATCAACTCCTTTCAAGCAAAGAAATCGATGACGCAACACACTCACAGCCCGAATGGCATCGCTTATCGGATAAAGAACAACACCAGACGAGGTCAAGAATCATCCAGCTGGCAAAACTGCTTACAAAAGGCTCACTCGGACGAATGGTCGAAGGAGAAGAAGTCAACGGCTGTCAAATCGAGGGGTTGCGTACGGAAGCAACCTTCTTTTTCGATCATGAAGTCTACTTGGAAGGCGTCATTCGTTCTCCACTTACTGAATTGCAACAACCATATGTTACACTCATCGACTCAGTGAACATACTCTTTGAAGGCCAGGCGGATTTGGTTCTCGGAGGCATACATGGCGAGCAGCCTTGGTTGCAAGTCGTGGATTTGAAAACCTCTGGAGCCCGTGAGGAGCAATTGGAAAACCATCCTTTGTACGATTCTCTTGACGACCCATTTTCATTTGAACCTCAAAACGATGCTGAATTCGAAATGCTTCGAAATCACCGTCTTCAGCTTACGTTATACTCATTGGTGTTTCGCCGCCAAGAAGAGCAAAAGCCAGTTGAAAAGCGTAGAGAAATACGCCCCCCTGCTCTATTAATTGCCACCACTGGACGTTTTGTTCAGTTGCCCGATACAATGTACGAAGAAGCCGAGAAAGAATTGCTCAGCCTTTTCGATTGGATGGCACATTTGGTTGCAGATCCCAACGGAACTGAAGAACCAAAACGGCTTCCACTAGAATTCATCGACACGTGCAAGAAATGCCCATTCTTCAAAGGCGATGTTCGATTGTGCGGCCCACAAGGGATGGGCTTGGGTATCAAGGCTGACCTTTCTTCCCAAGAATAGCCAACGTACCGGGTTTGTCTGGTGAGGCATTGGCTCGCCAGGCATGGACTTCAGTGAATCCGACATCCTTCCACATCTGGACCCATTCTGCTTCGGAAAATGTGGACATGTGTACATCAAGAGCTTCTGGCCAACCAAGACTTTCCTCGTGTTCTGCATAATGGTCAATACCGATGACTGCCCACCCGCTTTCCGATAACCAATCATCATGAATCGACTGGAGCATTTGTTTCGGGTCGTGCAAATAGTAGATGAATTCCATTGAATGAATCAAGTCGTATTGTTGAGGAGGTTTTGCTTGTGGAAACAATTCAAGGTAGTATCCGTTGGATGAGTCAGTAGTCTTTGCTTTCTCTATCATGTGTTCTGCACCATCGAACCCATCCGCTTTCAGACACTGTTCGTGTTGAGCTGCCAAGCGGACAACCCAACCGTTACCGCACCCCAAGTCTGCAAATGAGAACGAATCACCCTCTGATAGCACACGTTCCAGAGCAGCATCTAGCATTTCTCTGACCGAAGGGCCATGACCGCGTTCCATACCCTCGTCTTTGCCTCGATGTGCCCACTCGTTGAAGACGTCCGTTGCTTCCTTCATAGGTCTGCGAGTCAATACGTCCAAAAAAGGCATCGAAAGCAACATCATCCTTATTCGCATCGCTTGATGCATGGGGTCCGAATCCATGGATGATGTTTTGTATCCAAAAATCGAAGCATACGCCACCGGGATGCTACCTGTCTCAGAGCGACATACCATCGCTTGGGAATGCGCAGGCAACCCCGATGGAATTCCTGTTATCGTGATTCATGGCGGACCCGGTGGAGGTAGTCAACCCTCATACCGACAATATTTTGACCCAAAGAAATGGAACATCATTCAATTCGATCAAAGAGGCTGTGGCCAATCAACGCCATACGCTGACCTGGAAGAAAACACAACCATGCATCTTGTTTCCGATATTGAAGCTCTTCGAATTCATTTCAACATCGATACATGGCACGTCTTCGGTGGTTCATGGGGATCCACACTCTCGCTCATCTACGGAATTTCCCATCCAGAGCGTGTTCGCTCATTCATTCTCCGAGGCATTTTCATGTGTAGGAAATCAGAATTGCACTGGTTCTACCAAGATGGAGCAAGTCATGTTTTTCCTGATGCATTTGAACCGTATCAACAACACATCCCTGTAAATGAACAATCCGCACTTATCCCTGCTTACTACAGTCGATTAACAAGCGAAGATGTGGATATCCGACGCAATGCGGCAAAGGAATGGACGCGATGGGAAATGGCGACGAGCCGATTGTTCCCAGACCCTGAATATCTCGATAAAGCGGAAGATCTTGATTTCGCCGTCGCATTTGCGCGAATCGAATGTCATTATTTCATCAATGGAATTTTTGTTGAAGACAGTTATATTCTCAATAACACGGATTCAATCCAACACATTCCTGCAGTCATTGTTCAAGGTCGATACGATATGGTTTGCCCGGTTAAGAGTGCATGGGAATTGCACAAGCGATTGCCAAACTCGGCCTTGCACATCATTCCAGATGCAGGTCATTCAATGGGGGAGGTTCCGATTGCGAGAGCCTTGGTCGAGGCTACTGATTCAGTGTAAGAAGTACGCCCTGCAGACCGAGTAGTGTAAATGAGTCAATAAG
>CATISI010000008.1 GCA_949538025.1 Candidatus Poseidoniaceae archaeon | reverse complement strand
ATCATGGTCCACGTACTTGAAGCAGGTTTAACGTTCCTCGAAGCCAACAATCCAAAGAATCGCCCGAGCGTCAAAGGGTTCAACATCATCAACGGTCAATTGGCTGAATCGAGCGATGGTGCAACCTTTGAATCCCGAAATCCCGCTCTGTTGAGCGATGTTCTCGGAGCGTTTCCACTCTCGACAAAGGCAGATGTCGATGCGGCACTTGATGCGGCACATGCTGCCTTCCCTGCATGGTCTGCTACGCCAGCACCAACCCGTGGACAAATCATTGGAAACATGGGTCGCTTGTTAATGGAGCACAAGGACGATCTTGTTCGCTTGCAAGCTCGAGAAATCGGGAAGACCCTGAAAGAATGTGGAGGAGAAATCCAAGAAGCAATTGACACTTGTCTCTTCTTCCAGTCCGAGGGCCGACGCTTGTACGGTCAAACGGTCAACTCTGAACTTCCTGACAAGGAACTGTTCACCTATCGACGACCGCTCGGTATCTGTGGAATTATCAACGCTTGCAACTTCCCATCCGCTGTACCGTTCTGGAAGATGATTCCAGCCATCATGTGCGGAAACACATGCGTTTGGAAGTCTCCTCAAGATTCACCACTCCTCTCGTTTGCGCTCGCTCGAATCATGCACCAAGCCGGCCTTCCGGATGGCGTCATCAATCTCGTTCACGGCAAGGGAAGTGGTGCAGGTCAACATCTCATCAACGCTGTCGATGAAGGCCGTGTCAACAAGATTTCTTTCACTGGTTCGACCGCTATTGGAAAGATGATTGGCGAGGTTTGTGGACGAAATCTCGTCTCATGTTCGCTTGAGCTCGGTGGAAAGAATCCACTCGTCATCATGCCATCTGCAAACCTCGAAAACGCTGTTGAAGGAGCGTACTGGGCTGGTTTCGGAACCGCTGGACAACGCTGCACATCGCTTGGAAACCTGATCATTCACAAGGACATTTACGATGAATTCGTTTCGAAATTGATGGACAAGGTCCATTCGACACGTATCGGAGATTCCTTAGAGCATGAAGGCGTTCTGTACGGCTCAATGCTTTCTGAAAAGTACGCAAAGGATTTCCTTGAAGTCATTCAGATTTGCGAACAAGATGGAGCAACTAAACTCTATGGCGAAGGCCGAATCACCTCGGACAACAAGCCATCAGGGTTTGTTGGAACCGCAGAAGATGGCGTGTTCATGTGGCCGCACGTCTATGACGGCGTTACTGAAGACATGCGTTGCTTCCATGAGGAAATGTTTGGCCCTGCCATCACCTTGGTCAAAGCGGATGATTTCGACCATGCTCTTCATCTAGCCAATGCAAGTCCGTACGGATTGTCCTCGGCGATCTACACCAACGATCGACTTGAGGCATATCGCTTCAAGACTGGTATCAAAGCTGGAATGACTGGAATCAATAACTCCACAACAGGCGCAGAAGCGCATCTTCCGTTCGGTGGCGTCAAAGGAAGCGGAAATGGAACTCGAGAATCTGGAATTTGGGTCATTGAAGCGTATTCTTATTGGCATGCCGTCAATGACGAACTCTCTGGAAAACTGCAACTTGCACAGATGGATGTCGACGAAATCGAGATGGTTGAAGCAGAAGTTCGATGGGAAGAATTGGTCTAATCGTTCAAATTGCGTTTTGTTTTCTTTCAAACGCTGCAAGGGGACGAAGGGCCAACCTCAAAGACCCCTAGTTGTTCGGTAGGAATAAGCCCCGATGAGGGGCAAGGGTGAATCTATGGGAGAAGGCATCAAACTCCCCGTGATTAACGGGCTTGGACGTACCGATCGAATCGACAATTGGTGGGCTCAACCCTTT
>CATISI010000007.1 GCA_949538025.1 Candidatus Poseidoniaceae archaeon | reverse complement strand
AGTCGCTGACACTGTTGAAGAGGTAGTAGAGGAAACAAATCTCGATGAAAAGAAGCTTGGTGCTTTGATTGCATCTTCAAACATTTCAGAGGCCTTCTTTATGGCTCGGCGTCTTGTTGCCTCGGGCGAGTCTTGGGCTGAACCTTACCTTGAGCAGTGCCGTTCCTTGATCTAGGTGATGCAATGTTTCCAATGTTCGTCTTGGCTTATGTTGTTCGCAAAAGTGAACCTACATCGGTTTTGAAATCAGGATCTATTCTGATGGTAAAGCATCCTGAACGTGGTTGGGAGTTCCCTGGAGGACATGTTGAAGAGGGAGAGCATCCAGAGCAAGCATTGCATCGGGAACTAATGGAGGAAGTGGGAGGTCAGGGGACCCTTCTCGCTTGGAACAAATCGTATTATCCTAATGGTTGGGTAGGGTTGGTATGTGTTGATGATGAAGATTCACCGTTCAGTCAACAGCATTGGAGTGTTAACGATCAACATGTTTCTATGGTCGAATGGTTTGCTGAATTACCCGATTTTACACATTGGGATGTCCAGGAAGTTGTCGATTTGAGCAAGTGGGTTGATTCTATAGAATTAGGGCATAAGTGATTGCATTCGCTCTGTCCATGCCAAATGCTGTTCTTCATTGAGTGCGCACCCAAGGACGACTGCTACCAGCATGGAGTCTTCAACACGTTGTGGTTTTTCGATTAGCCAATCAAATTCATTCATACGGTCAAGGCGGTGCGCCATCATGATCATAGCTCGCAAATCTGGCCGGTCCTGTCCAGCATGATCCTTATTGAGATTCTTCATGCACCAGTCAAAGACACCGCTTACATCGTCCGGGTGCACATTCAATTCTGGTGTTGCACCACCGACTTCGCGTGGCTTTGATTCATCGACTTGTTGTTGAAATCGAACAGCCGTTTCATCTTGCTCGTCGATCGACAGGTCCAAGAATAGGCTGCCTGATTCAATTGCCATTGTCACTTGATTTGCGAGAATGGCATGTGCATGTCCATTCCAAGCATTTCGAGCAGCGTCAAATATATTCCCATACCGCGCGTGAATGCGAGATGCACCAATTCGTGATATGGCGATGGTTTCATGCGCATGATTTTCTTTCCTTGAAATATCCCCGTACACTTGCAGTGCCATTAGATCCTCTCCAGAAGCCATGTGGTATGCTGCTTTGTTAAGCAGAGATAAATCGTGATCTCGACTTGCCTTCGCAACGGATTTGAGTCTGGTTTCAGCCCATGTGAGATCTTCCTCTGCTCCAGTTGCGTCTCCCTTTTCGAATCGTTGGAGACCTCGCTCCATTCTCAGACGTCCTTCAAGCGCGAGATCACGTGTTTCAGGATTCCTGCAAATTTCAAGCGCTTGATCGATGGCCTCCTCAAGTCGTTGATCGCCAAGCATCCGTCGCCGAACCAAATCAAAGGTTGCCCTTTGTGCTGGAGTTAAGACTGGCAAAAGTAGTTCAACCAATTCAGCAGCGTCCAAATAAAGAGCAGCCTCGATAATCGCCATCCAGTCGTCCCAACCGTGTTCAACTCGCCATTCGATAGCGGTTTCCAATGATACAGGTCCTTCCTCACGCCATTTGGAGATGTACAATCCCGGTGCTTTTGGTCTCATTTTTTCACCTCACGTTGGAGTGTTAGTTGTGCTATGAAAGCAGATTCTGCTCGAATACGATCGACGTTGCCTGTCCATCCAGCAGCTCCATTAT
The DNA here is from genome assembly GCA_949538025.1 of Candidatus Poseidoniaceae archaeon. GTDB lineage: Archaea > Thermoplasmatota > Poseidoniia > Poseidoniales > Poseidoniaceae > MGIIa-L2. The sequence goes on along the minus strand of CATISI010000007.1, from coordinate 2,013 downwards.
GACCTCCTCCATCGCCATCGTGTTGTTCCGCAATCGCTTGCATGATGGCTCCAAGGTGAACGCCACGCAGTGTAGCCCTACGTGTTGCTCGTGCGGTCAATCGCGTCTCGCCTTCTCGATGTCGTGAAACAAGAGAAACGTCGCATCCTGTTCCAAGAAGCATGGAAGCAAGTCGCCCTTCGAGCGTACCTGCATAGGTCGTAACGAGGCTCCAATCGCCGGCATCGTGATGCTTTGCACGTCCAAGTCCACGAAGCAAACTACCTCGTTCCGAAGGGGATGTATTTTCTCGTTCAATGTATTCACAAAACTCAGCGTAATCAAGGTCGCTGCCTTCGAGAAGTTTCGTTGTCACCTCGAACGAGGTTGTGTTGGCGTGTTTGAATCGTCCTGTATCGGTGATCATTCCTGCAAGCAACATTTTACGAACGGGGGATGTAAGCGCATCGTTGGCGTGTTCAAACATGTATGTTGCAACCATCTCTGTCGTTGCACGGACATCCCATTGCATCATATGATCACCTTCATTTAGATCCCAACCGTTGGTAGCGTGGTGGTCGAGAATCAGCCGTGGCACATCTGGTAGGTCTATACCAATTTGGTCCGGTGCAGCAGCATCAACAACAACGATGCCACCAAGATTCGTTGGAAAAGCTGTACCTTTTGCAGTCACTTTTCGAAATGGTGCCTTCAGGTCTTCAACAAGACGTTTTGCAATTCGTCCCAAGTGCAAACCACAGGCGAGGAGTGATGGATGAATCGAAGCGAGTGCAATTGCAGATCCTATAGTGTCCATGTCTCCATTCTGACCGGTAATAACGGGGACTGCTCCACGTTCGATGGCAGCATCGAGCCATTGCTTCATTGCAGCAATGTCTTCTTGTTGTGAAGTCAAGCTTCTCCCTCAAGTGATTTCTTGAGTTCTTCATAGGCTGCGACAAGTTTTGCTTCATGCTCGGAGAGTCGCTCAGCATGTTCGGAAAGTGTGGAATGGGTCGTCTTGAGTTCTTCAATCAACTCCGCTTTGTTGTCAACTTCGACCAGAACACCACCGAGTTGTCGATGGAGAGCCATGCCGTCAGGGTGCTTATCAATAGCTGCAATAGTTGTTTCCAATTCTTGCAATTGTGCCCGAACGGTGGCCACTTGATGACGTGCGTTCTGAACTTCAGAGACAACGACTTGCAATTGCTCAACAGTGCTCATGCTTCCTTCGAATCGTCCTTGGTTGATGAACCTGCGGTTTCAATCGCCTGTAGAATTTCATCTGCCGCAATCAATCCACGAATGCGAGTGTTCCACATAGCACGGAGATCTTTGGCGTTGGCTTCATCCAAACGGAATGAAAAGGTCTTCTGGTCACGTCTTTGGCTTTCCGTTTCAGAGACAAGCGAATCTCGCATGGCCTGAATGTCGGTTGCGTCCGCTCGTGCGATTGTACAAACAAGCGAGAACGGCGTTTCCGCCATTGCAATCACTCCTCTTCAGAAGTCTCTTCCGCAGCCTTGCGCTCAAAGTCAAGAGCAGCTTGCTGAGCGATGAATGCCATGTCAGCAGTGGTTGCACCTTCAACGGATCGTCGAAGGATACGAGAGTTTGCATCGCTTGCACGAGTGAATGGTTCCCATGCACCGCCAGCAAAGGTGTGGCCGCACTTGCCACAGCACCAAATGCCGACGGACTTGCGTGTTACCTTGCGATAATGACAAACAGGGCATGTGTACTTGGCGTTTTTCTTGGCCAGAGCACTACCTGCGTTTCGTCGAACGCTTACACCATATCGCGCACCAAATCGTGCTGTAGCCTTTGCTTTCTGGGTTCGCTTTGCCAATCAGTTCCCCTCCTTTTGTGCCACCATTTCTCTCAGTTCACTGCACTTTTGTCCGGCGACCGCTAGAATCTCGGCAAATTCGTCCGGAGTGAAGACTCCTTTTAGCCCCTTCTGTAACGAGTGGAGGTGGCCTTCGTCTCCAAGAGTGATGTGGATGCGCTCGTCTCCACCGAGTTCTTCTT
>CATISI010000006.1 GCA_949538025.1 Candidatus Poseidoniaceae archaeon | reverse complement strand
GGTCTTTCGAACCCAACATACCACTGCGTAGTGGTTTTGCATTTCAAACCTATGGCTTAAAAAAATCCAGATTAAACGTTGAAAATTTCCAGTAACTCAAGGACTGTTCCAAGAGCAATAACAAGCGAACCGAGCAATTGTGCAGACACCGTGACAAGCCGGCGCAGACGAGTACGAAATTCATTACGGACATTGACGTTGATTTGACGACCGATGAGAAGATCCCCGCTAACTTCCTCTAAGCGGACAGAAACTGTCGCTTCACCAAATCGCTCTGGAAGAAGCGTTTGCCAGGCCATAGTCCCATCACGGAGCAACCCAGTCATCTTACCAAGGACGTCTTCGTTCCCTTCAACTGCGACCGGAAGGGATTCGCTGGACCACCATATCTCTTTTCCGGGCGCAAGATCATAGCGCATTGCAATTTGATTCGGACGGAAATCCGGAGATTGAACTCTAAACACAACGGTTCGACTCTTCTTCGAGAGGTTGTGCATGAAAACGAAGAGATTGGCTCGTTTGGTCACAACGTTTTCCAAATCGACTTCAAAGACCAAATCCTTGAGGGCGGGTGAACGACCAAACTCCATGTCTTGCTCGATTCTGTCAATGAGGCGGAAGAAGGCAGGACATTGCTGTTGAGCATGTTCAATCAGTTCAAGCCAGAGTTCAAGTCCGAACGATTCGTCCTCGAGTAGGAGATCTGCCCCTTCTTCCTTGAGGACCTCCTCAAGTTCTAGACGAACGGTCTTCGAATCGAGACCGTTGTAATGGCGATACAAGGTCATCAGAACCTTTTCTCGTGCATAATCGTGTTTAATGCCTCGCTTGACGTGACTTTGTACGTTACGCATCAATTCATCGTATTTGGAGCGAAGCAGTGGGTCAAGATGTGTTCGAATCATATCGTCGAAGACACCTTCCAAAGTCGAAGGATGGACAGGAGCTTCAAACGCATCGAGCAATCCAGATTTGTGAACCATGTTGAATCGATGTTCTCGTGTGACCATATGGAAGCCGACAGCAAGCAGAAGCATTCCCCATGAAACAATGAAGACATTTTCACCCAAGGATGTATGGAGACCAAAAAGCAACACTACGCCAAGACCGATACAAGCAAGAAGAACCGTTGAGAATGAGAGAGAATGCATTCGAAGTTGCCGATGAATTCGATGGGCCATGCCGTCGTAACCATGCAAAGCCTCAATGCTTTGATGTCGCTTCTCGGAGGCTTCTACTTCAAGCCTGAAGGCGGAGTAGGAAAGTGCGATTCTGTAACGGTGGATACCGAGAGCGAGCAACCAACCAATACCAACGACTGTCCCGAGCAAGAGTAGAGTCGAGCTAAAAGATTGTCCGAGAGAAGGTTCGATACTCGACTCCCACCAGTTTGGATCGGTCCCTTCGTACGCCCATGATCCAATAAGGATGAACAATGCGAAGGCAGGAAGAAGGAGCGTCAAGCGCAAACCAAGTGAAATCAATTGATTGTCAATGGAGAGCAAGACACGCTCTCGCTCAAACAACGAGGTAGCGATGTCATCGCTCGATGCTTCGACGGCCGTCTCGCTCACACAGTGACGTCGATGTTACAACTCAAAAGCATTCGGCTTTTTTCTGCAAATTATCGTACGTTTTTAAGCAATCAAACTTCCACGATAATCAAACGTGCAATATCTGCTTTGAGACTCACCGTCTGTCCGTTGACATCGTAGCTCATATTACCGTTTGATTTAACTGATGCACCAATCGACAAATTGCCCTGAAACAGTTCTCGCAATTCTTGTGTAATCAGCAACCCAACAATCTCACCTGATTCATTGGTTGACAAATCATAAAGCGATTTGTGTTTGTTCAACCTTTCAACCACGCGTTGGCTTAATCCCTCGCCTATGTCGGGGATCTCTCTGCTCATTTCATGCGATCCATCGATAGGAGCGGTTT
>CATISI010000005.1 GCA_949538025.1 Candidatus Poseidoniaceae archaeon | reverse complement strand
TCGCTCTCGCTGTCAACAAATTCTGCCCTTGTGATTTCGCCTTCCCACTTGTTTTTACTGTGGCTCGATTCCATCCAGTCCAAGAATTGCTTCCATTCGAGCAGTTCCTCTTCCATTTCCGAGACCTTCGATGACAATCCGTTGAACGAATTGACCAAGGCTTGGGGAGAAATTTCCTGGCGAGTTCCGTTGTAGGCTGCTCGAACCGACATCGGGCACGTGAGAATCAGATCTGTGGGTTCAATTTGTGGCGCTGGTTCTTTTCGAAAAACACTGGCGATACACGACTGCCCTTGATCGAGGTTCTTGAAATGCATCAGTACTGCGGGCAGCTCACCGCCGGGTCCAGACAAGTTCATCACTTCTGCATCCTCTGGATGCGGGAATACAAGGAATTGTACAGAGTTGTTGAAGTCAATTGTTTTACGTACAATCTTACGACAGGATTGTTTTGACAACCATCGCTCAAGAATTTCGAGGCTGTATTCCTCCCATCGTGCCCGAGTCATTGGTTCAACACGTCGATAATCATAGGGAGGTTGGTGATTGGGGAACAACAACTCGAAATTGTTGGCAACCCATTGCGTCAACCCCGAGGATGCACGACGCCCGTCTTCCTCATCTCGGCCTAAGAAATAGTCCGTGTGATGCACGGTCAAAGATTCGTTGGACGTCATGGTCTTGGCCATATGGTCACCGTTCCGCTTACCAATAGACGTTGTTCCAACATTCAAGCTCTTCGGCATCATTGCTTCACCTCAGCGAGAAGCCTCTTTGTTCGTTCAGCCAAGGCGGTGATGGTGATTCCAGCATTCTTTGGATCCTTCGGCGCCTTGGGGCCACCAAAACTGGCCAACCACCCGTCGGGATGGAAGAACCAATCCTCACCAAACATGTCGTCGCTCTTCAGCGAGCTCAGATTAAGCCCGGTTTGTTGTGCTTTTTTCGACAACATGACCGCCATTCCGTTCTCGTTCTCTCGGACGACAGCAAGGGCCTTGCGGTGGAACAAATCCTTGGCTTGCACACGATCTTCAACACCCAAAACCGCAATACCATTCTCGATGGGAATCGAAGCAGCACGCTCAGATTGTTGTCGACGCCGTTTCGCTCTTTTCCACTTACCACGCACGAGTTCGACTGCACGTTCAAGAATATCTCGATCTTCTAAGCCACATGCTTTCCATGCGTTCACCAAATCTGCCAACACGACGCGATCGTTGCAGTTTTTGCCCTGATCAGTCAAGTTCAGTTGTTTCGCCCATGGTTTCATAATTTTGTGCATAAGGGGGTGGGATTTTTTGATGGCCGACACCAAGAGTCCGAACGCACTGCCCTGCGCTTGCCCTTTGACAGCTCGGGGGCCGTTCATCATGTCAACAACGATGACCTCTTCAGTTTTGATTTCCGCATCTGCTCGTAGAAAAGCAACAGGGACCGACGGGCGAAGGGTCTGGAGAAGAGCCGCACTGAATATCGCATCTGCATCCACGTCAATGTGCGTTGCGATACCCAATGGCTCTTCCAGTTTGAGCCAGGTTTGGACGAGTTCGAGTTCTCGGTTCGCATCGTTCTTGGTCATGCTATCAACAAACATCGTTCATCTAAATATATTTAAAGAACGAAAAAAACCAAATTCCGGGTGATTCTAACCCAAACAAACAAGATTTGCCAAGAAAACCAAGATTTTCTTGATTATTCAAT
>CATISI010000004.1 GCA_949538025.1 Candidatus Poseidoniaceae archaeon | reverse complement strand
CTTTTGCACTCGCCTTGCTCTCGTTTACTGAGGCAATCATTCAACCCATACCACCCGATGTGATGTTCCTTCCCATGGCTTATGAGGAGCGAAATAATCCAAGCGTTCTTCTGTGGTTGTGGACTATTGTCACAGTGTCCTCGGTCGTGGGTGCCGTTATTGGTCACACCATTGGGAAGCGTTATGGTACGAAACTCTTAGATCGCTTTGGCAAACCTCACCACCGAGATCGACTCGAAACACTGTTTGAGCGATACGGCACGCTTGGCATGTTCATCGCCGCAGTTTCCCCTCTACCCTACAAAGTGTTTGGATGGATTGCAGGTGCGAGCGATATGAAGTTGCAACCCTTCATTTTGGCTGGTATTTTCGGAAGAGGGCTACGATTCGGTCTAGAAGCGTTGTTGGTCTACCTATACGGTGATGCTGCAATAGATGCAGTTCAGTGGATGCTGGATCATGAAATCATCATGGCAGTCGTTCTTCTCGCAGCACTTGCTACCTTTCTTTGGTGGCTCAATGGAAAAGCATCAGCAACAACAGATGCAGCCTAGGTGGTGGTTCATTGGCCATTGAGACCGAAGCGATTCTTGGACTTCTAACCATTCTCGCAGTTGGAATTTTCACCCCAGGGCCAAACAACATCACCGCCATTTCACACTCTGCTGTTCATGGAGCTCGTAGCAATGTCTCTTTGTTGACCGGAATGGTGATTGGATTCATTATGGTCCACCTCATTATTGGAACGACCGTTGAACGCATCGATAAGGAATCCTTGCTTTTTACGTTCTTGGAGTGGTTTGGCCTACTGTTCTTTGTACTACTTGGCGTGGTAATCCTCCGCCTTCCAATTGAGCAGTTGTCGGTTGATCAAGACATCCAGCGATTGGACTTCCGACACGGCATTATGTTGCAATTCATCAACGGGAAGGAGTGGGTCTTTGTTTCCGTCATCATGATCGAATTTTTGCAAGGATTTGGCGGAGGAATGAAGGGAATCCTCCTCATTACCTCGATTACAACAACCGCAGGATTACTTGCAATGATCCTCTGGACCATAATCGGCCATAAACTCATGGACACACTTCGACATGAACGACGAGGAAAAACCATGATCCGAAGTTTAGCAGGAGCCATCTTCTTATTCGCAGGATTTGGTGTTGTTCGTCAACTACTCTGAGGTACGAGATTGCTCGTACCATGCCTTGAGAATGTTGCCTTCAGCAAGAAGGAGATGTTCAGCGATTGTCCCTTGCTTTCGGTTCATTTGATTGGCAATATCTTGCTGCTTGCATTGACGAGGGTGGTCGTAATACCCCATGTGAATCGCTGTTTCCAACACTTGTTTCCGTCGGGGCGACATGTTTGGGGCCGTTAGCCACTCGCCCTGATATGATTTGTTCACTGTGAGGCTGAAACGTGGACCAATCAATCGCTTAACCTGATTCAAAAACGTTGACAAACCCTGTGGAGTACCTTGCATCGAGAGAATCAATTGCTTCGATTCAAGCACAATCGGTGCAATTGGCCATGCATCGTTTTGACTGACGATAAGACGAGCAATTGGACCGCTCATGTGTGTCGAAAATAGAACTTCTCTACCGTTGGAAAAGAGGACTTCTTTCAATTCCATAGCAGGAATGGTGTTGACGTCCTCGATGGATTTGTTCTTCATCAAGATCCCACTGAACAGCATGATTGGTGATTCCTCAACGACATCTATGATGCGAATGAAAGAGAGTTTCTCGAAGAAGTTCACGGCTTCTCCTGAAGGAAGGTCAACAGTGTCTTCGTGTTGAATGTTGAATTGCATCTGCGACAGCATGGCGATACCCTTTATGATAGGATTCTGTAAGGCCTATCTATATCTAACGTTACAAAACGTTTGCAAAAGATATCCAGGTGCTCGTGCCGGGATTCGAACCCGGGTCAGCGGGATGAAAACCCGCGATGATGGACCTGGCTACACCACACGAGCCAATGACCTGCCGTGTCACCTCTTGTTCATAACCATTGGCCAACCAACGATTCGCAAATGAGCCCATGGGTCATTGCAAAACACGTTGAATTAGATCGTCCATGGTCTCTTGAGAGAACGGTTTCGATTTATTGAGCGTCATGGATCGACCTATGACGTTGCTGCCTAGGAAGGAGAATTGGTGACGCATAGCCATGAGACAATGTGCTCCACCACCACCACTGTGTGTTGCGAGCAAAACGGTTCGATTGTTGAACAGTTTTCGAAAATCATCCGACTCAACAGACAGCCATGCAATCGTGTTGTTGAGAGCAGGGGGCATGACACCGTTGTACTCAGGAGCACAAACAACCAAAGCGGTGGAGTTGAGAATGAGAGATGCCAGTTCAGATATGTTAGGAGATTTTTCAATATTACCATCCAATTCTGGCGTGTATACGGGCCAATGGAGCGTTGTCAAGTCCACGATTTTTGCATTGATACCTACTTTACCAAACGATTCAGAAAACCGCTGAGCAAGGACGAGATTCTTCCCAGATGATGCCGCAAGAACCAAGACGTAGGAATCCATGGTTCTACGAACGCAATATTCTATTTCAAAAGTTGGTTTCACCTAAGTTACCATGCCTTGAAATACGTCAGCCACTGAATTCGTGGCATGTTCACAGAACTCCTCGACCAACACAAAGGAAATTTCCTTGTATTTACAGGACGATTTTGCGGTTATTGCACGGCGGCAAAACGATTGTTGAAGCAAAAAGAACAACCGTTTGTTGAAATCTCATTTGATGAGCATCCTCAAAATCTCCGTGACGAAGTGGTTGAAGCAACGATGCATCGGACAGTTCCAGTCATCTTTGACCTACGAGGAGAGTATCGTATTTTCATCGGCGGGTTCGATGAACTGAGCAAATATCCAATCAATTGACGAAACTATCCAGCCAATCCTTGAGCACATCATGATGCTCTGTTGGAATCATGTGACCCTTTTGATGTTCAACCAATTCAACACTCCAACCAGCTGCTTCGAACAGGTGAGCAACAGCCCAACCATCCTCGATTGGGACACGTACATCGCGTACGCCATGCATCCAGAACATCCTTTTTTTATCGAGTTCTTCAAGTCGCAACCTCAATTCCATTGGTCGAACCAAACGTGTTCCCAAAGCAACAATACCGACGATTCGATCTGCAAGGGGAAGTTGGAGCATCTCCTGAGCCATTGCCCCACCTTGGGAGAATCCACCCACTACGAGTGGGCCCATGGGCGATTCTTCGGCAATGAGTTTCTCAAGTTGAGAGAGCGATGAATCAACATCCATCAATTCACGGCGAGAGAGTTGCAATCGACGTGTCACATCAGGGTCTTCTTCCTCATAGCGCCACCAGGTTTTACCACGTCGAGGGTGATCAAAACGTGCATCAGGCACGAGCAAAGTCCATCCTTCAGGAAGTATTTTCTCAGCAAAAGGTCGCATCATCTCTGCCGTTCCGGTCATCCCATGCATCATGATGAGCGTGGGCATCGATGTCACCTCACAGCGTCCATTGGAACACGAGTGCTCCTGCAACTTTGAGATGGATAAACGAAGAAGGACCACGAACTGTGACGGTGAGGGAGTAGTCACCAGAGTTCGACGGGATGGTTCCAATCGCTCCTTTTTCAGTCGCTCCAGAACCCCATGCGCGAGTAAGTGGAGAGGCCCCTGCGTGATCTTTCATTGTCAAAGAACCAGACCCACCAGCACCCGATGCAATCTCAACATCAAGATACCATACGAGGGTGTCCCAATCGCCTTCTGAAGGATGACCTGAATCCAAGAAGGAGTCGTAAATTTCCTGATCGTTTTCCTCGTATATACGATCGATGAGGTCACGAGCTCGATAGAAGAAAACATCACCTTCGTAGTTAGAACGTGCGATGTTCAAATCCATTCGAAGCTGGATCGTTCCGTCACCGTCTCTCCACACAAGGCGTTCAAGGAATCCTTTGCTGCCACTGAAGGTATAGGACAACTCATGGCCTTCCGAAGATTCTGCTTCAACACGAGCGTTACCATTGTTCAGCGACTCAGTCCTAGCATCCCATTGTTGACCTAGAAGTGTGAAGGACCATGAATCACCAACGGTCCATGGGAACGAGAACACTTGCTGTGGTTCCCCGTTTTCATAGACAGAGAGGGCATCCATGTTCATCCGACCCAAGAACGGATTGTGGTTGATGACAGCGTGTCGCTGCGCTTCACGCTCAGAGGAGATACCGAGAACGTATTCTCCAGAGCCATTGTCGATCTCAGCAACAACAAGACGAGCACTGTCTTCACCAAATTGAGGCGTTATGAACGTGTAAAGCCAGTTCTGACCAACAGTCCATTCTGGGAGTTGCTTTTCTTCTTCAGTCATGTTGTTTGCTGTAGAAGAGGCATCGTTGCTGGTGCAACCTGCAAGGCTCATGCAAAGCAACAAGGCAACCAAGAACAGGCTACGATGCAATGCTTGCATGGAACTGGCCTACCGACCTCTCTTCAAGAGGCTAACGCTTGGACGAACGTCTCAGAGGAGTCCAAGTAGTCCATCGCTCGTGAGTTCTCCAGTACCTGCAAGAACAACAGCAACAATGGACATCAACTTGATGAGAATGTTAAGCGATGGTCCAGATGTGTCCTTGAATGGGTCACCAATGGTGTCACCGATTACAGCAGCACCATGAGCTTCATCACCCTTCTCTGCGCCAGGGATGTGATTTTGTTCAATTGCTTTCTTGGCGTTGTCCCAAGCACCACCAGCGTTAGCCATGAAGAGCGCCATCAAGACACCAGTTACGAGTGCACCTGCTAGCATTCCACCAAGAGCAGCGGTACCAAGCCCAAATCCGACAACTACGGGAGCAACGACGGCAACAACCCCAGGGCCAACCATCTCACGCAGTGCGGCCTTGGTTGAAATGTCAACACAAGCAGGGCTGTCTGGATATGTCACGTCTCCAACTTGAATCTTCGTTGGCCAAGTGGTTGGTTTTCCAAGTTCTCCTTCAAATGAATCGTCGTTCTCTAAACCACTACGCATCTCGGCAAATTGGCGTCGAATCTCATCAACCATGTCACTTGCAGCCTTTCCGACCGAAGTCATTGTCATTGCAGCAACAACGAACGGTAGACCACCACCGATAAGGAGGCCAATAACAACCATTGGATCCGTTAGGTCGAGAGCGACACCACCTACTGAGGTCGTGTACGCAGCGAAGAGTGCGAGTGCGGTCAGTGCAGCGGATCCGATAGCGAATCCCTTACCGACGGCAGCGGTTGTGTTTCCAATCGAATCGAGTTCGTCGGTGATGGCACGGACATCGTCTCCTAGTCCACTCATCTCAGCAATACCGCCTGCGTTGTCAGCGACTGGGCCATAAGCATCCACAGTCATCGTCACACCAACGGTTGCAAGCATACCCATAGCAGCCATCGCAATGCAATAGAGGCCGTAGGTTTCGCCACCGAATTCATTGGCTCCAAGGATACCGAGTGCAATGAGAACAACAGGAATGAATGTCGACATCATTCCGACAGACAAACCTGCAATCGCGTTGGTTGCAGGACCTGTCTTGGACATTTCACCAATGTAGGGAATCGCTTTGGGAGGAATTCCGAAAACACGTTCAATGCCTGTGTAATATTCAGTGACAAGACCGATGAGGATTCCGATAACGCTTCCAAGAACGACGGAGTGCATGATTCCATACTCTACTTCAATGAATCCTTGTCGGATTGACACATATCCGCCTGCCCAAAAGAGAATAGCGGCAATGAATGTCGTGTTTCGAAGCGCAGATGCAGGGTCTCCGCTCTTCTTGAGGAACTTCATTGAGAAGACACCGATGATGGATGCTGCATATCCAATGAATCCGAGAAGGATTGGCATTATTACGTAATCAGTAGCCATTGGCAGACCAGTGGTGGTATCTGGTTCGCTGGCAATGATCATTGCCGCAATGATTGAACCAACAAAAGATTCGAAGATGTCAGCACCCATTCCAGCAACGTCACCGACGTTGTCACCGACGTTGTCAGCAATTACACCAGGATTTCGTGGGTCATCTTCAGGAATACCGGCTTCGACCTTACCGACGAGATCAGCTCCAACGTCTGCCGCCTTGGTGTAGATACCACCGCCCACACGAGCGAAGAGTGCAATGGATGAAGCACCCATACCGAATCCAGCTGCTGCAGAGAGTGTGTTTCCATCCTCAGCACCAAGCCAGTACGCAACGAGCGAAATACCGAGAAGACCAAGACCGCCCACAGACAATCCCATAACGGCTCCACCGTTGTATGAAACTTCGAGTGCGCCTGCTTGACCGTCGCTCTTTGCTGCCATGGCTGTTCGGCCGTTAGCCGAGGTGGCGGAACGCATTCCAGAGAATCCGGCAAGAACTGAAGCGATTGCACCAGCAAAGAATGCGATAGCAGTATCAACGTCGTTGAGGTAAGCGAGAACAGCACCGACAACGACAACGAAAATTGACAGAATACGATATTCAGCGAACAAGAATGCCATGGCACCCTTCTGAATCTCGTCTGTAATTTCTGCGACAACTTCATTGTCAATCTTGACCTTTGTGACCTGATTGTAAAGGTAAAATGCGATCAAAAGTCCTACGGCACCTGCGCCTGCTGCGATTAAGGGTATATTGTCCATCATAATGTACACCTGTGCTTCAACCGACCTTGGAACCCCTCATAAGAGATTCCCTGCATGTACAGGCCCGAAAGGCTGGTTTTTGCCCTCACATCCTATCACCGAGGACCTCCACATCCAATCGTTGAAAGAGGTGGAGTCCATCGGAGTACCATGAGCATCAGTGCTGAAGAGATCTTGGCCGAGATCGGCCCGGTTCAGGAAGTACTCGATGCGCATGATGGCGTCGTTACCGTTCTCGATACGAGTGATGGAAACATCATGCTGTCCCTCGATGGTGGTTGCAATGGTTGTTCGTCAACACCTATGACGGCGATGCAAATTTACTATTCACTCAAGAAACTGGATGCAGTCAACGATGTAATCTTCGTCAATGGCGAACTACCGGAATACATGCGCACCTTCATCAATCAGAAAATGGATAAGGAAGCAGCAGAATCTTCAGAAGATGGTCCCGGAGAAATCGTTTGATTATTCATCCTCGATGGTCCTTCCAATGCTGTGTGGGTTTGCACCAAATGAGACGTTCTCACCTTTGATGTTCATTCGAGCTGCGATGGCCAAGACAATGCAGACGATTGAAAGGGGACGAGGAACATAGTTTGAGCCCCACAGTGAACCACCTGCAAGCGAAAGCCACCAAAGAGAGCCCGCAGCGAGAAGTAGGGTAGTAAAAATGATGTTTTGAACAATAAGTTCAGCCTTCTCCGAACGGGAAAGGGTTGCTACGAGCATAAACAGAATTGCAGAAATTCCACAAAACGTTTGAACGAGCATGGAGATGTACTCGACTTCGAGCATGTTCAGACCAAACGGAGGAGGTTTTTGAAACAACCACTTGCCATCCTTTTTGAGTTGTGGACATTTGAGTTTACTATGGCAGGCAGCGCGTTCAAACTCCCGAAGGCCCGAACGAGTGGCGCCCCGTATTTTTCTCGTAACCAAGTGGCCGCAGTTCTTCACCAAGTTGCGGTATTGCTCGAACTACAAGGGGCGAATGTCTTCCGAGTCCGTTCGTACCAAAACGGAAGTCGAATGATTGGAACGATAACAGAAGACTTGCATGAGTTGGTCGTCACTGGACGCTTGTTTGAGATGAAAGGGATTGGAAAGGGCCTTGGTTCCGCCCTTTCTCAAGCGATCTTGGAAGGTGTTTGGCCTGAAGACTGGGTTCGCTTGCATGAAGATACACCGCAAGGGATGATCGAAATGCTCGGGATTCCAGGACTTGGTCCAAAGCGAATCAAATTGATGCATGAAGAATTGGGCGTCGATTCCATTCCAACGCTCAAGGAAGCTGCTGAGCAAGGCCGTATTGCACCGATGAAGGGATTTGGGAAGAAATCAGAACAACGCATGCTTGATGGGATTGAACTTCTATCCCGTTTCCGTGCTCGACGACGTTTGGATATCGGATTGAAATACGGAATTGCATTTGAGCAGAGAATCAAGGTACTGCCAGGGGTTGAGCGTGTCCAACTTGCCGGAAGTGCTCGTCGTCGGAAAGAGACCATTGGAGATTTGGATATCGTCGTGGGCGTAAAGCCCGAGAATCATGAGGACGTCGCCAACGCCATTCTTGCATTGCAAGGTATTGCGGATGTCAAGGGAGCAGGGGATTCAAAGATCAGTCTCATTCTTGAGGCGAGTATTTTCGAGGATGGGTTTGCTTTAGGTCATATCGATGCCAACGTCATGGAAGCAATTGGTGGTGATGATTACGAACAGTTGGAAAGCGCTGGGACCATCGATGCTCAAGTTCGATTGGTACCTCCTGAGATGTTTGCCTTCACATTAGCATACTTCACTGGTAGCAAAGAACACAACATTGCCATGCGTCAACGAGCCATTGACCGTGGTCTCCGTCTGAACGAATTCGGGCTTATTCCCGAAGATAAGGCGGGGGAACTCAAAGGGATTGAAGCGGCACAGTATTCACTTAACGCCATGACGGAACAAGAAATCTATTCGCATCTCGACTTGCAATGGGTTCCTCCAGAATTGCGTGAAGATACGGGTGAGATTCAATCTGGAAGCGAACAGAATCTTCCGCAATTACTGGAACTTGATACCATTCAAGGCGCTCTTCACAATCACACCGTGGTTTCAGACGGTGAGGCGACGCTTGAACAAATGGCGGATGCAGCACAGGCACTCGGCTGGACATGGCTTGGAATCGCTGATCACTCTCCAACGCTAAAGGTCGCCAATGGCGCTCCTGCCGAGCGATTGTTGGAACAAGGACAAAAAATCCGAAATTACAACCAAAAATGGCAGGATGAAGGGGTAAATTTCAGATTATTTCACGGTGTTGAATCCGACATCCTTGCAGGTGGGAAATTGGACCACCCTGATGAAGTTCTCAATGAGTTGGATTATGTTGTCGCTTCCGTTCATGCCATGACCAAGTGGAGGGGTCGAGATGAGAACGAGAACACGGAGGAACTCCTCAAAGTTCTCGAACATCCTGCAACAAAAGTGCTTGGACATCCAACTGGACGAATTCTTCAAGGTCGTGAAGGATACGAAGTTGATGTGCATCGACTCATCGATGCCATGGCAGAGCATATAGAAGAAGGTCGATTCAAGTCGATTGAATT
>CATISI010000003.1 GCA_949538025.1 Candidatus Poseidoniaceae archaeon | reverse complement strand
GCCAATGAATCCGGTCGGTACCGTAAATTGAGGAAGATACTCTCCCCATCGTAGGTATCCATATGAGAAAAGTACGTACCAATCAGGGAAAACGAATCCTGCTTGTGCGTATGGGTCAGCAGCGCCGTGCAATGGTGGTGGAATCAACCATGCATAGAACAACAGAACTGCTGCCATGAAAGCAAACAAGATTGTGTCTCGAAGAACTTCGTGTGGCCAGAATCCGTGACCCATGCGGGTACGCTTTCGCTTTTCACCAGCTTCCTGAAGCTTGGCTTTTTCATCCATGTACGAGGTTGCAACTCGTCCTAAATTTTCCATTAATCCCATTCAAATTCCTCCGATCAATGTGGCTCCGCAATGCCTTGTACCCAGACAATAAACAAGTGAATAATGATCAATGTTGTCACAATCACAGGGAGAATAAAGACGTGGATGAAGTACATCCGAGTTACCGTTCGTGGTGTCAAGGATGAACCACCGAAGAGGAGGGTTGCGATGTACTTTCCAATCAATGGAGATGAGTTGGCAAGGTTGATTCCAATGACCGCAGCACCGTAAGCGAGACTGTCCCATGGCAGCAAATAGCCAGAGTAACCAAAGACGATGGTCAACGCCATCAAAGCAACACCGATGAGCCAGTTGAGTTCACGTGGGTTTCGATAAGCACCTGTGAAATACACACGGCACATATGCAAGAAAACAGATGCGACCATGAAGTGTGTTCCCCAGTGGTGAACAGCACGGATGATGTAACCGAACGGAAGCTCGAGCATGATGAATTCCATTGAAGCATAAGCAGGTGATGGATCGCCTTCTCCGCCAGGAACGTAGTAGATGCCCAGAATGGTTCCTGTCATAACGAGGATGATGAAACTGAGGAAGGAAATACCGCCAAGGCAGTACAGCGGGTACCAATACCAAATGATGCGCAGCTTGTATTTCTCTGCGTGAGTAAGTGGCATTTGCCTGTGCATGTTGTAGTATGCTCCTTTGGACATATTCCAGTAGTCTTGGATGCGGAACCTTGTGTCCATCCATGAGAACACCCACAAGAAGGCCCGTTCGGAAATACCCATTCCGCCTGTTGATTCAACAGCACGGAGAATTTCTCGACGTGGCATTTCTTCTGTTTCTTTACGAAGCGTGAAAGCAACAAGGACGATGATGAAAGCGATGAAGAACCATAGAATCCAGAACATTGTTGTCATGCTATCACCTCAATCACAGTACGTCAACCAATCGACGTAGTCGGTTATGCCTTCAATGACATCGTTGTTGAGTACAACTGGGATAAGGGGGAGGCCCACTGGTGCTGGACCGCCTGCTTTGCGTACCCCTGCATAGGTGAAGGTTGCACCATTTGACCGGTTACGGTTGGTGTTCATCTCCAGTGCTGTTGTATCAAATCGAGAAGAGTGGCAGATGCAGAACAACTTGGTTCCACCATCGTCGGTCCCTCCTGGGGTCCACGTGTCGTCGGTGTAGGAGTTCGAGACCAGTTGCCATCCAGGAATGCAGCAAAGGTGCGTGCATCGGCCAAAGACCATGATAATGTCATCTGAAGGATAGATGCGTTCGTCCATAGCCACCATATCTTCGAAGTGCCCGATGTATTTTCCAGATTCATCGTATCCTTCCATCATTTGGAATCGAGCCTTGTTGTTGTCCATAGGAGATCCTTGCCATTTTGAGTCCTCGACGTAGTTTACAACGACTGGTACGCCGTTCCAAACTCCGGAGGCACCAGCAGTTCCTGTGTTGGAGTTTGCTGCCTCTGCGACAAAATCGGCCTTTGTCATGGACTGAAGGTGCTTTGCTCCATACCATGCTGTATCTTCTCGGCCCTTGGCCCAGAATTTGACCGAAAGATCACCGGCTGAGCCTCCGCCAGGAGGGAGTAGAATGGCGGCAAATCCGAGAACGCCCAGTGATGCTGCGAGAACACCTGTTGCCGTGTTGAAACCATAACGCAAGAACTGTCTTCGGTTGATGACAGTTTCACCGGCGTTGGCAGTGCCTTCCTTTGCTTCTGGAACAAATAAATTGTAATCTTTCGCCATTTGCTTCACCACTTGTACTCCTTCCAGTCCTTGACGTGTTCAGGGACGTACTTGTTTTGAGAATGTTTGACGATGATGGTATCTGGTAAGATGAACTTGAGATAGATGACGCCCATGAGAATGAGTGTGGTCAAGGTCATGGCAAGGTGGAAAGCAAGCTGTTGCTGATCCCAGCTCTTGGCGAGTCCGTAAATAAGAGAGAATGCCCAGTAGCATGCCCAGAAGATGCCCCATGCAAAGAAAAACATGGTGAGGTAGGAGCCACCGGACGGTGCAAGACTTGCACTAACAATGGTTCCTGATTCTGCAACTTTGTGGACGCCATGGTTGATGGCTTCATCCATTTGCGCTTCGGTGAGTTCAACGCCCTCCAGAGCATTGCGAGCATCCTTGACGGAAATCGAACCGTCTGCTACACCTTTGAGCAGGTTGTTGATGGTGTCGTCGTACATTACTGATCACCTCTTCGCATGAGTTTGTAGCGCAAGCGCAACTGATTGCTTCGACCCTCATATGACGTTGAGAATCCGTAGCGGAGCATCAATCCAGCGAACACAACGCACATGATGACGGCTCCAAATCCGAGAAGGCCGAGCCAGTGTGCGCGCAGTTTAGCGCCCATGTGGTGCAAGTCGGCTCCGTGTGATTCTGGTTCTGGAGGTGCAACATTACCGTCACCTGCAAAGACTGTTCGAGTTCCACGAGCGAGGCTGTCTTCATCGCCTTCGACGAGAGCGAAGGTCAACTGGTTCCACATGTCCTCGACAACGTTTCCAAGGCCACCGTCGCCGTTGACGCTGTTTCCGGTGATCCAGAACGTGACGGTTCCTTCACCCTCGGCAGGTGCCTTCCAAATGATGTCCCACATTCGGTCGGATTCTGCAGCGGAAGCGGATGTGTGCGTGAGCGATTGCATGTCGCCTTGCCAATTGTCAGCACCTGTTCCTCCGAGTTCACCGCTTGAAACTCGCATTGAGAATCCTGCAGAGTATTGGCCTCCGGCAGCGGGGCCTCCGATGATGTGGAGTTGGAGCTCGTACGTCTCACCGGGTGTCCAAGCATATGGGACACTGTCGAGAATCACTTGAACGCTGTTGGATGGTGCTGCGTTGTGGCAAAGGCATCCTTCTTTGGCGACATCGGCGATGTCGTTTTGTTGGCCACCGATTCCTGTTGGCAACGATGTTGCAAGGCCAGGAAGAAGCAGGAGAAGCAACACTGCAACCGCAACAGGGCGACGTTTTGAGAAGGAGGTTGTCACCATTGCTACACCCTATGGGCTTTCGACTTGGAAGGACACCTTAAACATTGTTAGAGATTCGCAAGATTAATGTCTTGCAGTGTACCGTTTTTGAAGCAAAATCTAACAGTGCAAGAATTCTTGTGATTCCACCGTTTCGGTACTTCATGGCGGAAACCCCCTTTGACAACATCTACGACCTTTCAACACTTCAACTTGAGCAATTGGATGAGGCAGAGGATTTGATGCTCAAAAACGATCTTGGAGCGGCAGAACGCCTCCTCCTGAGTATGCTTGAGGAGGACAAAGAATGCATTCCGGTTTTGTCAAATCTTGGTCACCTATATGGCCGTCATCTCTCTGAGTTCGAAACAGCCGTTTCGTATTACGACAAAGTTCTCCACCTAGAGCCAGATAATGCTTGGGCTCGTGATGCTCGTCGTCGCTACCTTCGATTCGTTGATAAATAAGGTAAGTTCAAGGGCGTCTTCGACAAGGGATTGACATGGAGTCATCACAAATCCTCATCGCAGGAATTGGGGGGCTTGGTTGCGTTTGGGCTGCTCGAGCTCATCAAAGGGGTGCAGGAGCATCGTTGTTGATGCTCGACGCTGATGAACGATTCCCTGATGTCGACGGAGCGCACATCATTCGTCTGGGTCACACCTTGGATGCTTTGGGTTGCGCCGCACTTCCTCCGCTTGCTGAACAGCGAATGAGGGGATTAGCAACCCGAACACGTCCTTTTCTTGAACAAGCGGAATTGGTCATCATCGTTGCAGGGCTGGGTGGAGGCACTGGGACTGGTGCTTCGCATGAATTCGCCCGACAGGCGAAACTCCACGGGGCAACAGTTCTCTCCATAGCAGCTCTACCGTTCGACAGTCAGCCGACACGGAAGAAAATCGCAGGAGCTGAGATTCAGCGACTGGAACATCATTCGGATGTCTGTGTCCAACTTTCACTCGAACGGTTGGCGCGACAAGCACGAGACCGTGGCAAAGATTGGAGCATGGGTTCGGAGTGGGTTGAAGATTTGATCGATGGATTGGTTCGCACACTTCTTTCGATGGGCCTCATCAATCTCGATTTGATGGACTTGCGAGCCATTGTTCAACACAAAGGAGCTTCTACAATGTTGGTGGGTACAGGTCATCACGAGCAGTTGGACGACCTGTACAATGCGACCATCAAGGCCCCTCTTGCTCCCATGAACGTCGCTGGTGCGAAGGGCTGTCTTCTTCAAATTGAGGGAGGCATGGGCATGACAATTGGCCAAGTAGACGAGATCGCAACGGCTCTAACATCTGCCGTTGATTCCGATGCCCAAGTGATTCTTGGTGCTCGAGTTTCTCCCGAGCTCGAGGGAACGATTCGTATTGTTATGCTCCTCTCAGGCATCGGTAACGATTAGTCCAATAGTTCGATTTCATCGTCCCATTCCGTTTCATCACCGAGTGTTTCAGGTGCCTGATTCCAATCGACCGGATCGCCGATGCTTTCGTTCGAGACCGGGGTTTCTTCTTGGCTATGAGCCGCAGGAGTTTCCTCCTCAATCATCTCGTTCTCAGAAGGTTGTTGTTCGCTTGATGGTTTTTTTATTTTCACATCCATAACGGACTGGACGATGCCTCGGTCCCTGTTGATGCGGTTTGTTTTCGCTTCAAGCATGCTTCGTTGCGACCACATCACGGTAGCTACGACGAGTATGTGACCTCCGATAAGAACGGTTCGGACGTCATCCATGACCGAGGTGATCATTGCAACACTGCCAGCATAAGCGTATCCGAAGGCGACGCCCCAGAACAAAGCATTGTCGCGTGTGAATAGAGTTGATTCGGAACCTTCGCCTTTGCTTGTCAGAGCCCAGATTGCAAGGAAAACCGTGATGATCATCAGAAGCAGTTCTTCAATAAAGATGAGCGTGTCTGTGGATGCAGAATCGATGCTCCTGAAAATGCTCAATACGTGCCAGGTGATGAACAACTGTGTCGCCCAGAACCATTTTCGTGCAACGACGTGTGTAACTGAATGAAGAGACGCTTCTTTGCGTTGTCCCCAAGCAGCATAAATACACAACCCGTACACAGCAAACGAAAAGAGGTAGGGCCACACACTAAACGAAGTACTTCCCAGCACGAAACGCAGTCCTTCGGTTACTGCGAAGGTTAAGACAACAACGAGCGTTGATGTCATGACGAGTGAGGGGACGGGAGAAAATCCGTTAGGATTGCTTTGCCCTTCCTCCGGTACATTGATGGCATTCATAGTCGCTAGTCCGAAGAATCGACCTTGAGCAACGGCCCACAGAACGAATAGACCGCCGAGTGTTGCTGGAAGGAAAGATCCAACTTGCGAAAGAACGCCACTTTCGCCGAATATTAAGAAGATGAGAACGACGAATATTATTCCGAGGACAATCGGCACGATGAGAATCTTGAATCGTGCCATAATGGGCTGTTTTTCCTTTGATTCATCGTCTGTTTTGTATCTTAGCCAACCTCCGAGACGCTCGTTCTTGGAGAGCGGTGCGAGACAAAGGTACGCGACACTGAAGCCAATGAATCCGTAGGCAGACCAGACTTCCGCCTCCATTCTTGCAAGTACAAACAAACCGATTGAGGCTAATGCCAACATCAGGAGGTGAGGGAATGTCCCTGGCGATAGCAAACTCTTGAGCAGCGACAATTTTGTCAACGGCTTGGTCTCCTCCATGATGGTCTGTAAAGGCCTTGGTTCTAAAGGGTGTTCAATCGTTGCAACCATATCTACATGAGGCAGAGCGGAATGGGCAAAGCATGGCAGCAAAGGTTTCCAAAGCCAAGCGGCCTAAGCGTCGTTGGGTTGGTATTGCTCTTCCTAATTCTATTCAATCAAGAGAGGACTTAACGAGCGTTTTGGAAGCTTCGCCTTTTGGTCCTTATCGAATCAAATTGTACGATTGTTATCCGGGTAGTAGCGAGGCAGCTCTTGCTGCCTGTTCGATCCAAAAAAGAACGGATGGTGTCGGTTTTGCGATTGTTTGCGTCCTCTTGTCAGAATATGACGAGGTCAGAAACGTTTTCGATTCAGAAAACAATTACGGTCTAACATCAGTAACATCTTCTGGAAAAATTCGCTTGGTTCGCGAGCGTTTAGGGATACCTAAGCCTCTTCGAAGGTAAGACACGCTTTTGACCTCCCTTTGTGTGGACGATGCATGGCCGGTGGAGGGACAGCGCCCCCGTTGAAGTTCGGAGATGTACTGTTGCTCATCGGTGTTTCGCTCCTGATTGGAACTTTGTTTATCCAAGAATGGGACATCCCTGTGAAGATGAACCCTGAGGATGAACCATTGGAAGGAACATCGCAATCCTTCTCGGGGGATGTTCTCACAATCTCTGCCGTGACAGAAGAAGAATCTGACGTCCGAATTGAAATTTTTGAGGATGGAGAAAAGGTCGAGGATGAAACCTTGTTCGCTAACCGAATTACGCCTGCTAAACTATCCTACGAATCGAAAGGAGGAAAACTCGCATGGAAAGTGTCGCTTGAACTCAGTGCCACTGGAGAGGTTGATATCGATTTAGATCGTGTTTATTTCCTTAATTTCGTTCCTTACATCCTTGGTGCGCTCATTACGACTGCAGGTGTCATGAAGAAAAAATCAGAAACTGAGAACAAAGAAGATGTTGTTGATGCTATTATTGAGGATGAAGGTTGAGCCACTCAATCTGGTCATCGTCATCAACTGAGAAACGATTTCCAGATTCGTCTGTAAGTGTAATTTCCGTTGATTCGATGCTGACAAGAGTGCAAGATTTATTTCTATAGATGCAATTTTTGATGATGACTTCGTCGTTGATTACTTGTTGCTCGATTGCTTTAAGAGCAGGATGCTTTGATTCAAAAATGGATGCGACAACAGCGTTCAAGATTGAAAACAGTTCTGAGATCGATGTCTCCACTCCGAGTTGACCAAGCGAACCTTGCCCTTCACAAAGATTGTCAATATCAGAGTTAATTCCTATTCCAAGGACCACGCCTTGTTCGTTCCCCTTCGAGTAGGACTGGAACAAAATACCTCCAAATTTTCTCCATTGTTGCTCCGTTGTTTCTCTAAGTAGCAGATCGTTGGGCCATTTGATGTTCAACTGTCCGATCAGCAGGTTGTTGAATCTCAACACATGGCAGATTTCGTGTGCAACATACAGCTGCATCTTGAGGTTGATTGAAGAAAGGTCTTTCCCGTCGAGAACCCATGAGCCCTTGAACGACTGCGGATGATCTTGCCAGGTCCGTCCGTGACGTCCCCTTCCGCTGGTCTGTATCTGAGCAATCAGCGAATCACCTGGCGCATATTGGCCACGCAGTAGTTCCGCATTGGTTGAATCTATTTCACGAACTCTATGATGCTTGTTCGAAACGAACGGATGCCAAACAGCAAGCACATGTATGGCTTCGTCGTCTTCGAAGGTGTGCGTTCGAACGATTCGTGCAGCAAGGCCGTGTTGGCGAAGGATGTCGATACTTCGTCGCCACCCAACATTTTCTCGGCAAACAAGCAAGGCAATACCATTCATTTTGCACAACGTATTGTTTGCCATAGTTCGTGCGAAAACAGTTAGTAGACCCTCGGGGTGTGTATCGACTAATGCAGCCTCTTCGAGTGGACCAAGAAGTTCATCGCCGATTTCGTCAGCAGGAATGTAAGGCATGTTCCAGAGGACAACGTCGTATGCGCCAGGTTGCCAAGCCGAAGAATTTTCGCCATGGGGGCCGATTCCGCCTTCCTTCACGTTGACTTCAACACCTGCTTCTGTTGCATTGAATCGTGTGGCTGCAACAGCGAACGGGTTGATGTCGCAGGCGTCAACATTCCATCCCAACTTTGCAACATTGATCGCAAGAGCGCCAGATCCTGAACCAATCTCGAGAAGATTCTTCGTCCCAAATGGTCGAATGGACATCAAGACTTCGTTCAACAGGTCGGTGTCTTCCCTTGGTGGATAGACGGTTGGAGGGATGAACAATTCCATCGAATTCCACGTTCGAAGTTGACCATCGTTTCGATTCAAAAATTGAATCTCTTTCAGGGTGTTTTCAGGTTCAAACATATTCGCTCTCACAAAAATCATAGAACGGTCATAAAAGAGCGTTTCTCACATCTGTCAAAGAGAGTTTTTTCATCGGTAAAGTATAAGAAGGGAGGGTAGTTCGGATTGAAAGCCCAAGAAGCAACGTTGGGCCTGTAGCTCAGTCAGGTAGAGCGTCGGGCTTTTAACCCGATGGTCGCGGGTTCGAACCCCGTCGGGCCCGCCTACTGCGCCGCAGTGCAACGTTGAGGGCTGTGCGGGGTGACGTTGGATGGTAGTAAAGAGCGCAACAAAAAAACGGTTAATCGAACTCGGAGTCTCCGATGAATACGCTCACAAATTGGCTACGGACCGTAACATGGCCGACATCAAAAGTATGCCTGCCGATGAAATCGCAAAAATCCTCGGCATTGCCAAAGATAGCGAATCTTTCACCAAAATCATGCAGATTATTGCCGATCAGGGCAACCGCCGCTCTCGCATCAAGAAGAGCAAGAAAATCACCATTTCCTCAAAGGCTCTGGACGAGTTCGACCGTCCAGAAGCGACCATCCGATTCAATCCTCTGAACCACGAGTTGGTTCCTCACCAGGAACTTCTAGGTGATGCGAACATCACTGCTGACGAACAATACACTATCGAACGAGACGAACTGTCTCCTTGGGGTCTCGAAGAAATGGACGAAGACGGCAACCCTCGCCTCGCTAAGGAACTGTTACCAAAGGTCCTCATTTCCGACCCTGTCGTCCAAGCCATCAAAGAGGCAGCGGAAATCATTGACAATGCTGCTCTTGCAGCCAACCCTGACCATCGTCCATTGGCGGCCGGTTGGATTGCTGACCGTGTCTTGAAAGTCGTACGCCACTCAAAGTCTGCTGGTAGTGCAGTAGCCTATCGCCTTATTGTGGAGGGCAGTTGAACCTGGAGTTGATATTATGCAAGAAATTATTGAATCATTTTTCCGAGAACGAAGCCTCGTCAACCACCAACTTGCTTCTTACAACGAT
>CATISI010000002.1 GCA_949538025.1 Candidatus Poseidoniaceae archaeon | reverse complement strand
CAATCAGCGAGGATTCAATCCCTGCATCACTCACCATTGGTGTGCTTTGCTCCTTAACCTGTGGAGCAGATACTGGCGCCGGAACGTCTTCGACTGATGGAATCGAAGGAGTGCTTACAGGAGCCTCTCCCCCTTTCATTCGAACAATGTAGCCAATCATATGTGAGAGGGTTGGATGATCTGAGAGCAAGAAGTCCTCATCGACAGGGAGGCTGAACAATTCACGGATGTCGACCATGATTTCTGCCTGCTTGACCGTGTCAATACCCAACTCACCTTCCAAATCTTGGTCAAGTTCGATGAAATCCGCAGGATAGCCGGTGTGCTTGACAACAACGTCGATTACTTGTTGCGTCATTGCTTCATCCGAAACTGGTGTTGCTTCGACTGCTGCTACGGTCTTTGGTGCTTCAACGACGGGTTCAGGAGCGGGCGCTGTTGCCTCAACTACAGGTGCAGGAGTAGGCATGGGCGCCTCCCCTCCTTGCATGCGCTGAATGTAGCCAATCATATGGTTCAACGTAGGATGCTCTGCGAGAACGAAGGTTTCGTCCAATGGAAGATTGAAGTGTTGACGAATATCGACCATGATTTCTGCTTGCTTGACAGTATCAATACCGAGTTCGCCTTCAAGATCTTGATCGACTTCAACAAAATCTGCAGGATAACCCGTGTGCTTGACAACCACGTCAATCACCGTTTGAACCATATCTCTACTTGCTGGTGCGATTGTAGCCAGAGGAGCAGGCGTCGGTTCGACCTTGGCTGGTTCGGGGCCAGGTGTTGCGACTGAAACAGGTGGTTGTTCAGTAGGCCGCACTTCTGTTGGAAGGCCTTCAAACGGCGCTGTTATGTCATAGACATCGCCTTGAATACCACCATGGAGATTGTTGTCGCCATCAACATAAGCCACGAGTTTATTATCAAGAATACGAAGTTGAATATCGTTGGTTCCTGCAAGGCTTCGACACCATGCCAACAATCGCTTTCCATCAATACGCTCTCCTTGAATTGGCCAAGCCCGAACAAAAGAGAGACCAATTTGCGAACCAAATCCTGCAGCAAAACGCAAACCATACTGAATGTTCGGATAATCACCACCCTTTGATAGATGGAGGTCGCCGAGCTCCTCATCAACGACTTTGTGGTTTGCAATTGGAGGAATTCGTTTGGTCAGCAAACCATAGAACATGCTCGCATCTTCAATTCCAACACCCATTGGGTGACCAGTGAATCCTTTGGTATTGGCAATGACCATCGAATCGGTGCTTTTTCCAAAGGTCTGTCGAAGTGCTTTGACCTCGCTTTGAGCGCTTCCTCCACGAGCAGGTGTGTAGGTTTCGTGCGAGTAGAAGACCATGCTCTTGGCAATTGCGTGACGGTCCAATCCCCATTTCATCTCCATATCGCCGATAAAGTTGTCAACGGTTGTTGCGACGTGTTCGACATCAAGTCTGGTTCCGTGATAGGCTGAATTGGCCGTTGTTGCACCAAGCAATTCTGCAATTGGTTGTACCCCACGTTCGTCAGCAGAACTCTTGCGTTCAACAACGAACGATGCAGCGCCCATTCCAAGGACGAGGCCATTTCGTCGCTTGTCGAAAGGAAGCGCTGCTTCTTCGACCACGTTACTGGTTGAGGCTGCACCAGTTGATGCAAATCCGCTCCCTATCCATTCCCACATGTCGTCTCCAGTTACGTCATCAGAAGAGAGAATAACAACGCGGTCAACACGATCCGCCGCAAGCCAATCCTCCGCGATTTGGAAGGCTCCTGTTGCTGAGGCACAGGCGAGATTGATGGTTGTTGTCGGTCCACGGATGCCCGTAAATTGGGCAAATTGTGAGTGGCCCATGGTTAGGACTTGGAACAAATAGCGTCGATCGAACTTACCTTCTCCATCATCACCGTCGGTTTTCGCATGCTTCATGGCCATCTGGACGCCAGGGAAACAAGATGCAAAGACGATGCCTGTTCGGTCTCGATGGGTGCTTGGCACCTGCCAGTTTCGAATCAAGCGAAGTCCGCCCTTTCCGACCTGTTCTTCAGGTGTTAATGGGATACCAGCATCTCGAAGAGCGAGAAGTCCCGATGCCATCGCAAGTTGGGTTGTTATGTCCCATGCCATGACCATCTTCGGATCGATGCCAAATTCTTTGGCTAAATCAAACGCACCTTTGACACCAGCAAGTTGTGGAATATCGTCGAAGCTTGTTGCTTGTTCAATGTTGACTGAACCATCTCGGCCCTTGATAAGACGCTTGATGTTTTTGTCAAGAAGACGTTGCTTGTATTCATCGGTGACCTCTTGGAGACAGGTTTCACCACGAACAAGTCGTTCAAACACATCCTCATCAAAGACTCTCTCGCCCCCTGGAAGTCCGAGACTAATTCCTGATACAACATATGGATCGGCTCGACGTTGCATCATTGGGTCATGGGTTGCTTGTGTTTGAATTACTGCAGAAGAAGTGCTTGTTTTTGCAAGATGAACACGAGGCGCCCAACCTGCAGGAGGTTGGCTTACCCATCGCTCGATGTCTGCTGCAGTTGTTGCCGATTGGACATCGACCTCTGCATCGGTTTGTGCTTCCGAAGCAATGGCTGAAATGATGCTTTGAATGGACTGATCTGTCAAGCCAAGACCCAAGCGTAAGTTGACCATTCCTTGACAGAACATGGCAGGATAGCCACAATGCTGAGCAATGCGGTCTCCAACGTAATCAGCGACCGTTGGTTCTTTCTGAACAGGGAGTGAAGTTGTTTGGGCAGTGGCTGGAGCGGCAAAACTGCTACTTCCTTTTGTTGGTAGTGGACGGGCACGAACACGGAGCTCTTCTTGATTAGACCGTTGTGGTAGGCTCGATGCTTGATGTGCTTCGATGGGTCCTGCTCGGAATGCCTCAGTAAATACGGTGGACGTGCCTTCAATTGATTTTGGAGGCTTTCCAGCAAGTGCAAGAGCACCAATGGCTGTGAGGAAGGAGGCAATGCCGCCTTGTTTGGGATGGTTGGTCATCACGGCAAGGTGTGGATGTTCTTCGAGGATTTGCGTCGCAAACATGGTTAGAGCCCGCTTTGGTCCTACTTCGACAAAGATACGCGCACCTGCTTCGTACATCGTCTTGATTTGAGAGGTCCATTCGACGGATGAGGCCATTTGTGGAGCAAGTTTTGAAAGAATGCCTTCCTTTGCATTTGGCCCATCCGTAGGGTAAAATGTTCCATCTACATTCGCCGTAATGGGGATCTTCGGCCAATTGATTTCTAGAGAGGATAGGAACCTTCGCAATGGTTCGTTTGCAGGAGCAACGATGCTTGAATGGAAAGCGTGGCTTGTTGCCAGGGGGACGCAATTGAATCCCTCTGCTTCGAAAGCTTTCATTACCTCTTGGACGGCTTGCGTAGCACCTGCAATAACGGTCATCTTCGGAGAGTTCTTGTTAGCAGCGATGACGTAGCCCTCTGCAGCATCGAGGATGCGCTCAACAGCATTGTATGGAGCGGTGACACTGGCCATCAAGCCCTTGTCGTCGATTTCGACCGAACCCATCTCAGTTCCACGTGCTGCTGCAGCCCTGAGAGCCCCGTCCATGTTGAGAATGCCTGAAGCCATGAGCGCAGCATACTCGCCAAGGGAATGACCAGCAACCATGTCCGGTTCGTGACCGTAGGCGTTGAGAGCATGCTCAATGGCAAGATCTGCCGTAAGCATAGCAGGTTGAGTGTATTCTGTTTGTTTGAGCTTGTGCTCAGCAGCCTTGCGTTCTTCATCGCTCAGACCACTGCGAAGAACGAACGAAGAAAGTGTTTCACCATCAAGAACTTCGACCATCGTCGAATCTGAGGCATTCCAAACGTCCTGCACAGGCGTGTATCGCTCATGTAAGTCGTGCGTCATTCCAACGTATTGCGAACCTTGGCCAGGATACATATGGGCGACCTTGCCCCCACCTGGCATGGCCGGCTGATCGCTTACGAGTACGCCTTGCGCTTGCAAAAAGCCCCACTTCCCAGAATCAGAAAGTGACGAAATCGCCAATGCCTTACGCTTCTCGAATTCGGCCCACGAGGTTGCAACAAGCGCCAAGCGGCATGCATCGCTTGAATCATAGGAAACACTTGCTGCTTGAAGTGCCATGGATAGACGGAGGCCTCGTGGGTCGTCATCAAAGGTTGGGTCGTTGAAAGACGTTGATTCGAGAGAGGCTACCAAGGCTTCAATGGACGAACCTGAGAGAAGCAGTACGCCACCTTCAATGGCCTTGAGTTGTTCATGTGTCATAGTTGCTGTTGCAGAAGCATCAAGGATGGAGGGTGCTGAAACGCTCGGCGACTTTGCGTAAGCCTTCCATCGTTGTTGCCAATCTTCCGCCATGCTTCGGTGATAGTCTGGATTGTATCCTTCCAAAGCAATATGGAAGTTTGTCCCACCAAATCCGAAGGCAGATACTCCCGCTCTTCGAGGATGTGATTCAGGTTCAGGCCATTCCAATGACGTAGTTGGTACAAAGAAGGGAATGTTTTCCCAATCAACCGTTGGATTCGGCGTTTCAAATCCTGCAGATGGTGGAATGGTTCGATGATGAAGGGCCATGACCGATTTGATGATTCCTGCAATACCTGCTGCAGCCTTCAAATGGCCTATTTGGGACTTGATTGAACCAACGGCTATGTTGTCGCCAGATGCAACATCGGTCCAGAGCCGAGTTAGTGTGGACAATTCTGTAGCATCACCCACCTTTGTGGAGGTTCCGTGTGCTTCGACCAATTCAACAGAAGATGCTGGATAACCTGCTTGATTGTAGGCGCGAGCAATCGCCTGAATCTGGCCACGTTGGCTTGGTGCTGTGATGCCTTTACCACGACCGTCGCTTGAGCCACCTATGCCACGAATGACAGCATGAATGGTATCGTCATCTGCGATAGCATCGCTGAGACGTTTTAGCACCATGACACCAGCACCTTCACCCATCACGAATCCATTTGCACGAGCATCGAATGGAGTTGAATGTGTTGGCGAGAGTGCACCGATTGCACTGAACTTCGCATACGTTGCTGGATCCATTGTCCGGTCGGTTGCCCCAGCAAGCATGACATCGGCTTGTCGTGTTTGAAGAAGTCGACATGCATCCATGACTGCTGCCATAGAGGATGCACATGCTGCATCCATGGCATGATTTGGCCCTTGCAAATCCAACAAGTTTGCAACACGCCCAGATACAACGTTTGCGAGTTCACCCGGCATAGTGTCCTCATCGACTTTCGGAGAGTGCTCGTTCATGGCATCCATGAAGGCCTCCTTCGATGAAGCCGGCATGCCGTGCTGTTGTGCTAGAACTGAGGTGTGATTCGACCAAACACGAATGTTGGACATGTTTCTGTTTTCGCCTCCAAGGGCGTTAGCGAAAACAACACCAGCACGCTCACGAGGGAATTCCTTCTCCCCTTCACCATAACCTGCTTGTTCAATCGCTTTTGCTGAGACCGAAACAGCCCACAGTTGGCAAGGATCGATTTGAGGGATTGTCCCAGGAGGTTGACGCCATCGGCGCCAATCAAATTCATAATCCTCAACAAATGCTCCAATCTTTGCATACGTGTATCCGTGTGCGATGTCGCCTGGTTTGCCTTCCGTCCAGAAAT
The DNA here is from genome assembly GCA_949538025.1 of Candidatus Poseidoniaceae archaeon. Taxonomy (GTDB): domain Archaea; phylum Thermoplasmatota; class Poseidoniia; order Poseidoniales; family Poseidoniaceae; genus MGIIa-L2. The sequence goes on along the minus strand of CATISI010000002.1, from coordinate 150 downwards.
GGTCGACAGGACCGGGCCATCGTCCTTCTTTGATTTCCTTGATGCTCACATGCGAATCGATGATGTTCTGCCAGAATGCTTCCAAATCCTTCGCATCGGGCATCATCGCAGCAACACCGATGACTGCAATGGGTTCAAACGGACCTTGTT
>CATISI010000001.1 GCA_949538025.1 Candidatus Poseidoniaceae archaeon | reverse complement strand
TGGACGGTCATTGAGTTAAATGCGAGTGACACGAGAAATGCCGTAGCGATTCGTAAAGCTGCAACCCAATCCTCGACACATCGTTCACTGTTTCATGATCCATCGAAACCTCAACAGCGTACACTGATTCTCCTCGATGAAGTCGACCACATTGGAGGTGGTCTTCGTGCTGTGAGCGAGGACCGTATACGCAAAGGAATCGAAGACGATGAATCGGTTTCTCTATCTGGAGATTCTGGAGGAAAAGCCGAGTTGCTCCGTCTTTTGGAAGCAACGAAACAACCCGTTATTCTTGCTTGCAACGATATCATGGGACTATGGGGGCGTTCATCATCAACGTGGCGCAACACGAAGGATCGATTTTCTCGCCATCTAATGACCATTACGTTTGAGCGGGTATCAGATGAAGCATTGCGAAGAATTGCCCGGCGTGTTCTTCGGGAGGAGGACATCGACTACACGAACGATGCTATCGATGTCCTAGTCAATGGAAATCATGGTGATTTACGTGCACTTGTTCGAGACTTGCAAGTTCTTTCGTCCGGTGGCCTGCAGACGCTTAATCCAGAACTGGTTCGAGAACACCTTGCAGCAGGTGTGCGTGATATGACAACGGAGGTGTTCCCTGGAATGGAGTCCTTGTACCGATCTGAGGAAGCGAGGGATGCTGCGACGATAGGTCGAAGTATTGACAAGCAACCCTCTGACTTGATGAATTGGGTGCACTGGAACAATGCATCTTTGTTCGATGATGTGGCGATGAGGCGAGGTTCGAAGGCATTGATTCTCGCTGATCGTTCTGTTGAGAGTCGTTATCGCGACCTTGCCCATCATTCGTCCTACTGGACCCTCCACTTGTCCTCCTTATCTGCTAGTGTTGCCAACAACACGCCACTGCCAACTAGAATTTATCCAAGTTATCCGAATTACTTGAGGCGGTCTGGGTCTTGGGCACGTCCCGCTATCATTAATCATCTCGCAGACTTATCAAATACCAGTAGATCAACCGTTAGAAGGGAATTTATGCCACTGCTGAGTGCGTTACATCAAGAAAACCCTGTATTTGGTGACCCGAACCGTTTCGAGGTTTCACTTGCATTAGGACTGAGTGCTGATGAGCATGTTGCATTGTGCAATTTGCCCGTCTCTCGTAAATCCACAAAGGCTTTGATTCAGGCATATGAACAGGCAGAGGAGAAGTGGAAGGACCCAGTGATTGATTCTGTTCTTGAAGAGATGCATCAAGAAGAGTTAAGTCCGGAGCCTGAGGTCGAACCGGAACAAGCAGCAAAGACAGACTCAGCCCAACGGACCTTGTTCTGATTCATCATGAGGCTCCCTTGAAATCATTCGCTTGAGTCGGGCAAGTGCGCCTCGAGGTGCTTGGTCTTTGGATTCAGAACGCCATGTGTGAGGGTGCAAGAGGATAACCGCTGTCAACAATTCAAGACGACCAAACCACATGAGAATCGATGTAAGCAACAATGCTCCTGAATTGAGTCCTGCCCAGGTTTCAGTTGGCCCATAATTTCCAATCGTCGGACCAGTGTTTCCTAGACTTGATGCGACCAAAGCTAGAATGGATTCAAAATCCTCTCCAGGAACGATGAAGGCAAGCAAAATCGAGGAAATTGCAAACAATCCGATCCAAACGAACAACATACCAACAATGAGCCCGAGTTGTTGATCACCGACAACCTCTCCATTCATTCGAATGGTCTGAACCTTTCGTGGTTGTGCAATTCGAACCAGTTCACGCATGGCAACTTTGAATGCAAGATTGATTCTAAGAAGTTTCAATCCACCACTCGTACTTCCAGCAGACGCACCTACAATCATCAAAACAAAGAGGAAGAGATGTGTGACAACCGGCCATTGCATGTAATCGGTTGACGTATATCCTGTTGATGTTCCAAGAGAAACAACGTGGAACAATGAATCGATGAACGAATCGGTGGTTGTGTAGTCGCGAGTTGCTAGAAGAGCAATGGTGATGAACAGGAATGTTGTAAGAATATAGACAAGGTAATTCTTGAATTCTTCATCTTGTGTTGCCTTACGGAATTGACCTTCACGAATGAACCACAACAAGGTAAAATTGATTCCACCAATAAACATGAACAAGATGATGATCAATTCAACGGTGTAAGATTCAAAATGACCAATGCTCCCATCGTACGTCGAGAAACCTCCTGTTGGCATCGTGGTCAATGCGTGATTGATTGAATCGAACCAATCCATGCCGCCAATTGACCACAACAATCCAAATTCAAGAAGCGTAAGTGCAAGATAGAGACCCCATAGTGCAAGAGCAGTTTCCTGTAGTTTAGGCTTCAACCGTGACAACGATGGTCCAGTCAATTCAGCTCGTGCAAGCGCCATTCCTCCACCAATAACTCGTGACAAAATCATCATTCCGAGCATGATGATACCCATTCCACCAAACCATTGCGTTAGGGACCGCCAAAACAACAAACCACGCGGTTGCGAGTTAATACAATCCATGCCAGGTAAGCAATTCGGACTCATCGACGTGGAGATGACCGTTGCTCCAGTGGTTGAAAATCCAGACATGGATTCAAACCATGCATTCACTGCTCCTCGAGCAATGTCTGCAAACGTTGAGCCATCTGTAAACGGTCCGTGAAACATTCCTCCCAGCCAATACGGCAATGCTCCAATAAACACTGCAAGTGGCCATACGAGTGCAACTGCTGCGAAGGCTTCACGGTCTCGTAATCGCATGTGAGTATTTCGTTTTGTCCCAAATCGAAGCATCATCGAACCAATGAACAGGGATAGACCTGCAGGAATCGAAAAGGCTCTGAAGGCAAGTTCCCAATTGTCGAGGTATCCTGTGGCGACCACACAGAGCAACAATGGGATTGTCAACGCTACAAGCGTCCATCCAAGAATAAGGTTGAGTACATCAAACCGCATGTTCACACCTTGAATCGCTTCTCAAGAT